>CBJNAE010000209.1:0-7513 GCA_966433995.1 uncultured Ideonella sp.
GCGCCGTCGCGCTCACCTCCTCCGACGCGCTGGCCAGCGACTCAGCGCCGTTGTTGACTTCGCCGACCACTTTCGAAAGGGCAGCCACCAGGCTCTGCATCGCCGCCAGCAGTTGCGCCGCCTCGTCCTTGCCCTCGACCTGCACGCTGACGGTGAGGTCGCCTTCCGAGAGACGTTTGGCGGTGTCCACCGCCCGGGCGATAGGCCGCGTCACGCTGCGGCTGATGAAGAAGCCGAGCAGCACGCCGAGCACCAGGCCACCCACGATCGCGCCGATCATCATCGAACGGCCGGCCAGGTAGATTTCCGTCGACTCGTCGGAGGCATTCTTGGCGAGATCCTCTTTGAGCCGGGTCAGTTCGGTCAACATGTCGTCGAGCACATCCGCCTTTTGGCGCACCGTGTCGAATGCTCCTTCAATGGCTTCGTTGCGCTGGGCGAGCTTCTGGTCGGCCGCGAGCGCCAGCGCGCGCTTCAATTCGCGCTGGTATTCCTCCCAGCCCGTCGAGAACGACGCGAACAGTTGTTTGCCCTTCTCGGTGACGAAGAGCGGCCGCGCCTTTTCCATGTACCCGGTCACGTTCGCGCTGGACTTCGCGATCGAGGCCAGGTGCCGCTCGCGATCCTCCTGCCTGCTGGCCAGGAGGAAATTGCCGCGCGCCCGGCCGATGTAGATGAGGTTGATGTTGGCTTCCTTCACATACGAAAGCCCGAGCAGCTCGCGGTCGTACATCCGGTCGGCCATGTCGTTGATCTGCCGGGTGTTCGAGATTCCGATGACGCCGACGACGACGGTGATGGCCGCCACCAGGATGAAGCCGGTGATCAGGCGCGTGCCGATGCTGAAGTTCGAGAACATGGTTGGTTTCCTTTGAATCTTTGGGTCTGTCTTTCCGTCGGTCCGCGCCGATGCGTGCATCCGCGCGGTCTGCCCTCAGGGTTGGGCGGCCGCGGCGCTGGCCGCCTGGACGGGCGCCTGGCTGGCCTGTTTGATGAGCGCCGGCACGTCCAGGATCAAGGCGACGTCGCCGCTGCCGCGGATGCTGGAGCCGCTGATGCCCTTGACGTGCGAGAACACGCTGGACAAGGGCTTGATCACGGTCTGCGCCTCGCCGAGCAGCTTGTCCACCACCAGGCCGACCTTCTGGTCGGCGTGGCGCAGCACCACGATGTTCTGCCGGGCGCCGGGGCGGCCGGGCAGGTCGAAGACGCGGCGCAGCCGGATCAATGGCAGAACCTGGCCGCGCAAGTCGATGTAATCGCGGTCGCCGTCGGGGCCCTGGGGGCCCTGGCCGACGGCCGAGGCGGGGCATTCGACGCACTCTTCCACCACGTCCAGCGGAACCACGAAGACGGCGCTGCCGACCGCCACCTGGAAGCCGTCGATGATCGCCAGCGTCAGCGGCAGCCGCACCGTCACGGTGGTACCGACCTTGGGCACGCTGTGGATGCCGACCGTGCCGCGCAGCGCCGTGATGTTGCGCTTGACCACGTCCATGCCGACGCCGCGCCCCGACAGGTTGGTGATGGCGGCGGCGGTGGAGAAGCCCGGCTCGAAGACCAGGTTGAACGCCTCGGTGTCGCTGAGCTGCGCGTCGGGCGCGAGCAGGCCTTTCTCGACCGCCTTGGCGATCAGCCTGGCCGGTTCCATGCCGTTGCCGTCGTCGCTGACCTGGATGACCACCTGGCCGGCGTCGTGGAAGGCGTTGAGGGTGATGGTGCCTTGCTCGGGCTGGCCGTTGCGGCGGCGCACCTCGGGCATGCCGATGCCGTGGTCCATGGCGTTGCGCACCAAGTGGGTGAGCGGGTCGGCGATCTTCTCGACCACGGTCTTGTCCAACTCGGTGTCCTCGCCCTTGATGACCAGCGCGATGTCCTTGCCCAGCTCGCGCGAGACGTCGTGGACCACGCGCTGGAAACGCTGGAAGCTGGCGCCGATCTTGACCATGCGCAGCTGCAGCGCGCTGTCGCGCACCTCCTGCACCAGGCCGGCCAGCACCGAATGGGCCTCGTGCAGCTCCAGGTCGGCGGTGCGGCGCGCGGCCATGCCGGCGCCGGCCGAGGCGATGATCAGCTCGCCCACCAGGTCGATGAGGCGATCGAGCTTGTCGGCGTCGACGCGGATGGACTGGTTCTCGCGCGCCTTGGCGTCCTTGACCTTCTCCTGCTTGTCCAGCGCGGCCTGCAGCACGGCCGGCGGCACGCTGGCCTGCTCGACCAGGATGCTGCCCAGCCTGGGCGGCGCGCTGTCGGCCGGGTCGGGGTGGGCCTGCATGTGGATGGCGCGCTCGATCTCGTGCTCGGTGACGCAGCCGCAGCGCGCCAGAATCTCGCCCAGCCGCACCGGCTCCTCGGGCAACGCGCGAATCAGCGCGACATAGTCCTCGATGCGGCTGGCGGGCGGCAGGATGCGGAGCTGGCATTCATCCAGCACGAACTCGAACACCCCTTCGATCGTCGCCTTGTCGGCCTGGGTCTCGAATTCGATCTCGAAGCCGAGGTAGCAGTTCTCGGGGTCCATCGCCTCGGCATCGGGCATCCCGTCGGCCAGCGTGACGATGTGCTCGATCCGCCCGATTGTGCCGAGGTAGCGCAGGAAGGAGATCGGGTCCATGCCGTTGCGCAGCACGCCCTCGCCGAAGCGCAGCGAGATGTGCCAGAAGCCGCCGTCCGCCGCCGGCGGCGTCTCGGCGGCGGGCGCCGGCGGGGCCTTGGCGTTGGCCGCAGCGCTGTTGGGGTCCAGGTGGGAGCGCAGCTGGGCCAGCAGCGGCTCGCCGGCCGCCTGCAGCGCCGGGTCGGGGCCGGTGCGGCCCGCGTCGAGTTCGTCGGTCAGCGCGCGCATGTGGTCGCAGCAGGACAGCAGCAAGGTGACGAGCGGCGAGGTGATTTCCACCCGGCCGGCGCGGACTTCGTCGAGCACGCTCTCGGCCACATGGGTGAAAGCCACCACGTGGTCCAGGCCGAACAGGCCGGCCGAGCCCTTGATGGTGTGCGCGGCGCGGAAGATCGCGTTGATGGCCTCGCCGCCTGCGTCCGCATTCGGTTGGGCCAGGGACAGCAGCGACGTTTCCATATCGTCGAGCAACTCGCGGCTTTCCGCGATGAAGGTGTGGAGGACTTGGTCGATGTTCATGGTCGGCTCGCTGTGTTGGCGTCGGGCGGCGGCGGGTCAGGCGGCCCCGGCCGCGTTGTCCAGGTGGGCGGCGGAGAGGCCGAGCAGGTCGAAGGCGCCGCGCACCGCCGGGCTGGGTGCGGCCAGCCGCAGCGCCACGCCGCGGGCGCCGGCCTCGCGCCGCGCGAGCAGCAAAAGCTGCACGCCGGCGGTGTCGACCTCGGTGACGCCGGAGAGGTCGAACTCGGCCTCGCGCACGCCGTTGCCGAGCGCGCCCAGCAGCGCCGGCTTGAGCTCGGCGCCGCGGTAGATGGTCAGCTCGCCTTCGATGCGGACGGCGGCCGCGGGCCTGGCGGTCATGGCAGTACCAGCTTCTGGACGACGCCCAGCAGCTGCTCAGGTTTGAAAGGCTTGACGACCCAGGCCTTGGCGCCGGCGGCCTGGCCTTCCTTCTTCTTCTCCTCGGCCGACTCGGTGGTCAGCATCACCACCGGCGTGAACTTGTAGGCCGGGTTCTGCTTGACGCTTTTCAAGAAGGAGATGCCGTCCATGTTGGGCATGTTCACGTCGCTGATCATGAGGTGCACCTTCTGGCCGGTGAGCTTGAACAGCGCGTCGCGGCCGTCCGCGGCCTCGATCACGTCGTAGCCGGCGTTGCGCAGGGAGATGCCGACGACCTGCCTGAGCGAGGCGGAGTCGTCGACGATGAGGATGGTTTTTCCCATGGTGGTGTGTGTCCTTCTCGGATGTCTTCAGAAGATTCAGAAGAAAGTGATCTCGGTGTCCGCAGGCGCGGCGGGAGCGGTTTTTGCGGATTTCTTCCCCGCGCCGCCGACACCGGGGGCGGCGTGCACCGCGCGCTCCTCGGCCATCGCGTAGGTCTTCTCCAGCGAGGCCAGCAGCCCGGCGGCGGAGACCGGTTCAAGCACGCCGCTGGCGGCCAGGCGCTGCTGGTGCTCGGCCAGGCAAACGGGCAACTGTTCGATGTTGTCGCGCACATGGCTCAGGATCTGGCCGACGCGGTCCTGGAACTGCAGTTGCAGCAGCGCCTCGGAGATCTCGGCCTGGATGCCCAGGCTCTCGTTCTTGAGCAGCTCGGTGGACTGCGCCATCGACTCGGTGATGCCGCGGAACTCGGCCAGCACCCCGGCGATGGCCTGCCGCGAAGCCTCGGTGGCGGCCTGCTCCTGGCCGGTGCTGCGTTCGGCCGTGGCGCAGGTGGAGGCCACGGCCTGCTGGACCAGCTCGACCTTCTCGGCGATGCGCTGCCCGATCTCGCCCGACAGCGCCGACAGCTTGCGCACTTCCTGCGCCACCACCGCGAAGCCGCGGCCGGTCTCGCCGGCGTGCGCCGCCTCGATCGCCGCGTTGATCGCCAGCAGGTTGGTCTGCGAAGCGATGAGGGCGACGTCGGTGGCCATTTGGCGCAGGTCCTGGGCGATGCGGCTCAGGTCGTGAACCTGGTCCACCAGCTCCTTCTTCTGCACCAGGACGTTTTCGAGCGATTCCACCACTTGCGACAAGCCTTGCTCGCTGCGCGAGAAGACAGCCAACAGGCCCTGCCCGCCGGCCTCTTCGCCGGTGGTGGAACCAGTAACCTTGACCGTGCGCCCCAGCTTCTCGACGATGCCGCCGAAGCGCAGCGTCAGGTCGGTGATCGCCGCTTCCATGTGGGTGCGGGAGGTTTCGATCTGCCGCGCCCACACGGGCGCCAGGTCGGCGCCGAATTTCTGATGGCTGGCGATGAAGTCGGCCAGGTCGCGGTGCAGCCTGGCATGCGAAGCGCCGATCGCACCGCAGGTGGCCAGGCCGCAGACCAACAGAGCCCCTGCAATCACCCCCGCGAGCCAGCCGCCGGGTGCCGTCAACAGCACCGCCGCGGCGCCGGCCACGCCCAGCGCCAAGGCGGCCATTTGGGGCGGGCGCGCGCCGGACGGCACGGCGCCAGACTGTTTTTTCCTCTGTCGTGAATGGAACATGCCGATCAACCTTGTTGGTCTTTCCCCGGAGGCGGTGTCGGGTCCACGAATCGCCCCGCCGCCAGGCCACGGCAACCGCTGCCGCTTCCGCTTCCAAGTAAAAAATCCGAAATTAAAAAAATCATGCAACAAATGTTGTTATTGATGCTCTTGTACTTTTTGCACAGCGGTGCGCATCTTCTCGCCATCCAGATGTGACGTAAACCCGGAAAAGCCTTTGTTCCAACACGCTGTTCCCCCTTTAGTTAGCACGCGCGCACACCGATGAATGGCCGCGCCGCCATCGGGTCGGCGAGCGGCCGATGACGGCCGTCCAAGGGATGGACCAGACTCGCGTGGGTCGAAGGCAGGCCCCGCTGTGCCATAGTGAAACCATGACCAGCACCCAGACCTTCCGCGCCGCCTGCCCCCACGACTGTCCCGACACCTGTGCCATCCGCGTCACCGTGACCGACGGCGTGGCAATCAAGGTTCAGGGCGACCCCGACCACCCGCCCACGCATGGCGCGCTGTGCACCAAGGTGTCGCGCTATCCGCAGCGCACCTACCATCCCGAGCGCGTCCTGCAGCCGATGAAACGGGTCGGGCCCAAGGGCTCGGGCCGGTTCGAGCCGGTGGGCTGGGACGAGGCGCTGGACGACATCGCCGCGCGGCTGAAAGAGATCGCCGCCCGCGACCCGCAGGCGGTGCTGCCTTACAGCTACGCCGGCACGATGGGGTTGGTGCAGGGCGAGTCGATGGCGGCGCGCTTCTTCCACCGCCTGGGCGCCTCGCTGCTGGACCGCACCATCTGCGCCAACGCCGGCGGCGAGGCGCTGCTGGCCACCTACGGCGCCAAGGTCGGCATGCACCTGGAGTTCTTCGCCGAGAGCAGGCTCATCCTCATCTGGGGCAGCAACTCCATCGCCTCCAACCTGCACTTCTGGACTTTCGCCCAGGCGGCCAAGCGCGCCGGCGCCAAGCTCGTCTGCATCGACCCGCGCAAGACCGAGACCGCCGACAAGTGCCACCAGCACATCGCCCTGATGCCCGGCACCGACGGCGCGCTGGCGCTGGGGCTGATGCACGAACTGATCAGGAACGATTGGCTCGACCACGAATACATCGAGCGGCACACCGAGGGCTGGCCGCTGCTGCGCGAACGCGCGCTGCAGTGGCCACCGGAACGCACCGCCGAGGTCTGCGGCATCACGGCCGAAGAAGTGCGCGGCCTGGCGCGCGACTACGGCACCACCCAACCCGCGGCGATCCGCCTGAACTACGGCATGCAGCGCGTGCGCGGCGGCGGCAATGCGGTGCGGCTGGTGGCCATCCTGCCCTGCCTGACCGGCGCCTGGCGCCACCGCGCGGGCGGCCTGCTGCTGTCCAGCTCGGGCTGGTTCCGGCCGGTGGTCGACGCGCAGGCGCTGCAGCGGCCCGACCTGCTGGCCGGGCGCCGCCCGCGCACCATCAACATGAGCACCATCGGCGACGACCTGCTGCGCGAAAGCTCGGCCGGCTTCGGGCCGAAAGTCGAGGCGGTGGTCGTCTACAACAGCAACCCGGTGGCGGTGGCGCCCGAGTCGCCCAAGGTGGCGGCGGGCTTCGCGCGGGAGGACCTCTTCACCGTGGTGCTCGAACACTTCATGACCGACACCGCCGACCTGGCCGACTACGTGCTGCCGGCCACCACCCAGCTGGAGCACTTGGACGTGCACACCAGCTACGGCCACACCTACGCGCTGCTCAACGAGCCGGCCGTCCCGCCCGTCGGCCAGGCGCGGCCCAACACCGAGGTCTTCCGGCAACTGGCGCGCCGCCTGGGTTTCGAAGAGCCCTGCTTCGCCGACACCGACGAGGACATCGCGCGCCAGGCCTTCAAGGGCGCGGTGACGTTCGAGGCGCTGCTGGACAAGGGCTGGTTCAAGCTGCCGCTGCCCGACGCGCCGCTGGCCGAAGGCGCATTCCCGACCCCCAGAGGGAAATGCCTGATCGACGCGCCGGGCCTGGGCGTGCCCGACCACGTGCCCAACTACGAATCGGCCCGCTCGGCACCGGAGCAGGCGGCCCGCTATCCGCTGGCGATGATCTCGCCGCCGGCGCGCAACTTCCTCAATTCCACCTTCGTGAACGTGAAGAGCCTGCGCGACATCGAGGGCGAGCCCATCCTGGAGATGCACGCCGACGACGCCGCCGCGCGCGGCATCCTGCATGGCGGCCGGGTGCGCGCCTTCAATGACCGCGGCAGCTATGAATGCACCGCCCACGTCAGCCCGCGCGCGCGGCCCGGCGTCGTCAACGGTCTGGGCGTTTGGTGGCGCAAGCTCGGCCTGGATGGCCGCAACGTCAACGAATTGACCCACCAACGCCTCACCGACATCGGCCGGGCGCCGGCGTTCTACGACTGCCTGGTGCAGGTCGAGGCCGCGGCCGGCCGTGGCGC
>CBJNAE010000210.1:0-7512 GCA_966433995.1 uncultured Ideonella sp.
CGACCAGGCCTTCGCCCATGGCGTCCAGCAGCGTGGTGTAGCGCTGATGGCTGGCTTGGGCGTTCTCGTGCGCGAGCTGCGAGACGGTGACATCCTGGCCCTGCACGAAGACGCCGGTCACGGTGCCTTCGTCGTCGTCCACCAGCGGTTCGAAGATGAAATCGAGGAAGCGCGGCGACGGCCCCTGGCCCGGCGCGTCGAGGATGAAGAGCGCGTGGTGGCCCTGGTAGCGCTGCCGGCTGGAGAACACGGCGTCCAGGCGGTGCACGAAGCCCTGGGCCTGCGCCTCCGGTAGCACTTCCGCCAGCGGGCGGCCGATGACTTCCCGGCGGCCGAAGGCGACCTCGAACGCCTTGTTCACGAACTCGACATGGTGCCGCGGCCCGCGAAGCACCGCCATGAAGCCCGGTGTCTGTTCGAAGAGCCGCCAGCGGCGCGCCTGCTCTTCTTCGCGGCGGCGGTCGTCGCGCAGTCTCGACGTGGTCTCGCGGCAGACGCAGAACAGGCCCGCCACGCGGCCCGCGCCGTCGCGCACCGGGTGGTAGCCGAAAGAGAAATGAGCCTCCCGCAGCTGCCCTTCGCGGTGGAGCATGAGTTCGATGTCGTCCCTCTGGACGCTGTCGCCCGAGAACACACCGTCGACCAGGTGCTCCAGGTGGGGCCAGGCATCGGACCAGACTTCCTGCATCGGCCGGCCCATGGCCGCGGGGTGCCGCTGGCCGAGGATGGAGGTGTAGGCGTCGTTGTAGAGCATCAGCCGCCCGGGGCCCCAGGCGATGAACATCGGCTCGTTGGCGCCGAGCATCAGGCCGGTTAGCACCTTCAGCTCGTCGGGCCATTGCGCGGCGGGCGTCGCCTCGCCGGCCCCGCCCAGGGCCCATGCGCCGTTGCCGCGCATCAAGGCCGCGCAGTCGCCGGGATGGTCGAGGAAGGCAAGTTCAGGATCGCTGCGCATGGTTGCCGCATGTTCTCTTTTGAAACAAAGGGAAAACCGCCCAGGCCCGTCGCGAGGTGGCGCGCGGGGCGGGCGCATTATGGGCCGCGGTGCCGGCATCGCCAATCGTCTTTTCGGCCCTGTGGAGCGGGCGGGGGATCCTCCTACGACGGGTCGGGCATTCGTCCGGAATCGGCCGCGGACGGCGGGGCATAGATTGGCCGCATGAAGAAGCAATCCGCCCCACCCTCATCCGTCGGGGAAACCGGCAAGCCGGGCGCACCGGCGCACGACGGCGCCTTTCCCTCCCGCGGCAAGCGCCTGCCGATGCCGCACGAGCGTGACGAATCGTCGGACGACCCGCAGGCCGGCACCGGCCCGGACCGAAAGAAAGTCCACCTTGCCGGCCAGGACTTGGCCGAAGGCCAGGTGGACACTGACATGCGCGCCACGCCCGGGCTGGACAGCCAGCGCCGCGAAAGCCTGGTGCCGGGCGAAGCGGGCCGGTCGGTGCAGGGCCGCAACACCAAGGCCACGCGGGGCGGCTGACGCTCGGTGCCGTGTCGGACGGCAACTACGCCGCATGGCGGCGCGATCCGATTGCCGCCAATGACTGCGTTGCCAATACTGGCTTCCATCCGACTTCAACTTTTCAAGGAGTGCAGCCATGACGCTGTCTGAATGGGCCATCGCCAGTCTGATCATTTCCGGTGCCGTGATGTTGGCGGGCTGGCTGGTGAAAGTGCTGGTGCAGGTCACCGAAGAGATCCAGTCGATCGACGGTATCGAGAACATGCACCTCGACGATTGACGACGGCCGGTGGGCCGCGATGCGGCGCCGTCGCGCGGCGCATGCAAGCAAATGCGTGCGCCGCCTATCGGTGCCGGCATGGGAATGGGGCTTGCCCGCACGACGCACAGACCTTCTTGCCGGATGCGAGGAGTCTGACTTTCGTGATCGGTCAACCACTCTGAAAGGATTCCCATGTCTTCTCAACACGGAAACAGCCCGAACCGCCAGCAAGGCGGCAGCAGCAACCAGCAAGAGGCCTACAACAGCCCCGGCGCGCAGCAGGGCGGCCAGTCCCGCGGCGACTTCGGCTCGGCCGTCGGCCGCTCCCAGCAGGGCGGATATGCCGGCAGTGATTACGGCAATGATTACGGGGGCTCGTCGCAGGGCTACGGTTCGGAGTCGCAGCAGGACCGTTACCGCCAGGAACGCCAAGGCGGTTATGGCAACCAGGACCGGTATGGCCCAGGCCAGTCGTCCTACGGCCAGGACCGCTATCAGCAAGACCGGTACGGCCAAGGTCGCCAGGGTGGCGGCTACCAGGGGGGCTACCAGGGTGGCCATCAAGGGGGCTTCCAGAGCGGCCCTCAAGGTGGCGGCTACCAGGGAGGCTATCCAGGTGGCCAGAGCGGCTATCAGGGAGGCGGCTACCAAAGCGGCTACGACCAGAACCAGGGGCGCTACTCGCAAGGGGGGTACGGCGCCGGTTATCCCGGCTACCAAGGCCACAACCCGGGGTACCAAGGGTATTCGCAGGGCTACCAGGGTTACCAGGACCAGGACCGCTACGGCCAGCAGGGCTTGCAGCCGCCCGGTTTCCAGCAAGGCCGCGGCCTGCAAGGCGGCTACGGCGGCTACGGCCAGGAGTCTTACGGCTTCGACCGCGACCACGGCGGCCGGTCGTTCGAGGGCGGCCAGGGCTATTACGGCCGGCAGCAGCCTTCGCATTTCGCCACCGGCCAGGGCGGGCAGTGGGGCCAGGTCGACCAGCCGCAGACCCACCACCACGACCCCGACTACCACCAGTGGCGCACCGAACAACTGCGCGCGCTGGACGATGACTACAACAACTGGCGCCAGGACCGCTACAAGAAGTTCTCGGACGAGTTCTCCAACTGGCGCAACACCAATCGCAACCGCGCTTCGGGTTCCAGCGGCTCCGGCTCCAGCGAAAGCGGCGCATCGGAAAGCGGCGGCCAGTCGGGCACCGCGTCAGGCAGCGGCGGTGGGGCTTCCGGGGTCTCGGGCGCGTCTGGCAGCTCCGGCACCTCCGGCTCCAAGAGCAAGTGACGGACGGCCCCGCGCATCGCGGTCGCAGGCCGGTGCGCGAATGAATGAAGAAGGGCCACGGACGTGGCCCTTCTTTTCTTTTATCTCACGCGGCCGTTCTTCGCTGGAAAAGAAAAGCCGGCACACGGCCGGCTTCACAGCTTCTCACGCCTGCGCTGGCGTCGCCGGTTCGTGCGCCGCCGACCCGTGGCGCCGCCGGCGGTCCACCGCTTCGATGCGCAGCATCTGGCGGTATTTGGTGACGGTGCGGCGCGCCACGACCAGGCCTTGCTCCGCCAACTGGCGGGTGATCTCGGCATCCGACAGGGGCGCTTCGGGGTTTTCCGATTCGATGATGTCCTTGACCAGGCCGCGGATCGCGGTGCCCGAGCAGGCCCGGCCGTTGGCGCTCACCATGGCGCGCGAGAAGAAGTACTTCAATTCGAAGACGCCCATCGGCGTGGCCATGTATTTGTTGTTGGTCACGCGGGACACGGTGGACTCGTGCACGCCGACTTCCTCGGCGATCTCGCGCAGGCCGAGCGGCTTCATGGCCATGGCGCCGAACTCCAGGAAATGCTTCTGCCGCTTCACGATCGCCTCGGCCACGTCGAGGATGGTGGAGAAGCGCTGCTCCACATTGCGCAGCGTCCAGCGCGCCTCTTGCAGATGGGCGCCCATCTCGGCGTCCTGGGGCGTGCGGTGGCGCTGGAACAGCTCGGCGTAGACCTGGTTGAGCCGCACTTTGGGCACGACGGCGGGGTTGAGCTGCGCGGTCCATTGGCCGCGCACCTTCTTCACGAGCACGTCGGGCACGACGTAGGCGATGTGCGATGACCCGAGGCGCCACCCCGGCCGCGGGTCGAGCCGGCGGATGCGGTCGCAGACGGCTTCGACGCGCGCCGCCGTTTCGCCCAGCGCCTTCACCAGGCCGGTGATGTCGCGCGCGGCCAGGGCCGGCAGGTGCTTCTCGACGATGGTGTGGGCCAGCGCCCGCATGTCGGGGCATTCGATGGATGGCAGCTGCAGCTGCAGGCATTCGGCCACGGTGCGCGCGGCCACGCCGGCGGGCTCCAGCGACTGCACCAGCTTCAACGCGATCTGCATTTCGTCCAGCGTGGCCGGCGGGTCGAGTTCCGGCACTTCCAGCAACTCTTCCAGCGGGGTGCGCAGGTAGCCGTCGTCGTCCAACGACTCGACGATGGTGCGGGCCAGCGCCAGGTCGCGGGGCATCAGCGGCCGCACGTTCAACTGACTGTGCAGGTGGGCGCTGAGCGTGGTGTCCACCGCCATCATCTCCAGCGCCGACAGCTCGCCGTCTTCATTGGAGCGCGGCCCGGAGCCCAGGCCGGCGTCGGCGACCCAGAGGTCGCGGTCGCTTTCGAAGTCCTGCGCGTCGGCGGCGACGACGCGCTCTTCGTTGTCATCGACTGCCGACTGGGCTTTTTCCGCGATCTCCTCCAGAGAGTCGAAGGATGAGTCCTGCGCCTCCTCGCCGTCGGCCTCGTCGTTTTCCTCCACTTCGAGGAAGGGGTTCTTGCCGAGCGTGTCGCGCACCATGGCGCCGAAGTCGAGGGAAGACATCTGCAGCAGGCGCACCGCATGCTGCAGGCGGGGCGAAAGCGTCTGGCTTTGCCGCTGGTCTGTACGAACGTCCATTGAAATCACGGGCGACCTCCTAGGGTGACGGGGGATGCCTTGAACCGTTGCGTGAGGGCACGCGCCAAGGCGAATACCCCTTTCAATGCAACACCCGTGCCGTGCCGGCGCGCCGGAAACAAGAGGACACAAACCGGAATCGGCGGTTGCAGATGCCGTCGGAAAAGCGCGTTTTGAGCACTGTTGCCGCCGTCTCGCAGAAGGGACTCGCTCGCCGCGGCCGCGGCCCAGGGTGGCGGTGTCAGTTTTGCGGTAATTAATGCCGCGCAATGGCATGCGCAGCCTGTCTTTTTCTGCAACAGCGTGCGTATGAAATTCGGGCCCGCTGCACCGTTTGCCAGGCGCTCAGTCCTCGCCTTGGTCGCCCAGCAATTCGCCGCGCCGTAGCGCCAGCCTCGTGCCCAACGCCTTCAGGTCCAGGGACGCCTCGGCCTGCGGGAAAAGGTGCCGCTCCACATGCGCTGCGTGCGCTTTCACCTGTTCGCCCAGCTTGGCCACGCGGGCGTCGAAAGCCGCGTCGCTCGGGTCGCCTTCGGCCAGTGCGGTCAGCGCGTCGAGCAGGCCCGCGTGGTGGGCGCGCGCCGCGTCGCGCTCGGCATTGCCTTCGTCTTGCAGCGCCGGGTAGAAGACTTCCTCCTCGATCCGGACATGGGCGCGCAACAGGGCGCCGATGCGCGCTAGCAAGCCACCGCGGTCCGCGGCCACCGCTTCTTGCGCGGTGAGGCGGGCGTATTCCGAGAACAGTGCTTGCAAGCGTTTGTGGTCCGACCGCAGAACCTCCAGGGCATCCTGGGTCGAGGCGGGCGGTGTGTGGGTCATCGTCGTCATGGCGGTTCCTCCTGTTCGGCCCGGCCGGGGCCGGTTGGGCGCTTCTTCCGGTTGGGGTTTGCCCAAGGGGCGGCAAGGAGTGTTCCCGTCGGCTGGGCACATCGATTGCCGGGTCTGGCCGCATAGCAACTTCTGATGGAGACATCGCCATGAACAAACTGATCCTCGCGTCCATGCTGGCCCTCGGCAGCACCCTGTTCACCGCCTGCGCCGTGTCCGACGGCCAGAGTTCGATGGGCCAATACGTGGACGACGCCACCATCACCGCGCGCGTGAAGGCGCGCTTCGCGGAAGACAAGACCGTGAGCGCCAGCCGCATCAATGTCGAGACGCTCAATGGCACGGTGCAGCTGTCCGGCTTCGCCACCGACCAGGCCGAACGCGAACAGGCGGCGGCCTTGGCGCGCAGCGTCCCCGACGTGAAATCGGTGCGCAACAACGTGCTGGTGCGCGAAGCCGAGAAGAAATGAAGCAATGACGAACAGCGCGGCGGTGGGCACACGGCTTGCCGCTCAACCCCGCGACTCAACTGCAACTAGGAGAACTGCCATGAACAAAACCGTACTCGCTTCCATCCTCGCCATCGGCGGCGCCGCTTTCGGGGGCCTCGCTATCGCCGACGACCAAAGCACCGGCATGTCGTCCAGCCAGCCGTACACCTCCTCTTCTTCCACAGGCCAGTACACCTCGGCCGAAGACTCGGCGACCACCGCCCGGGTGCAGGACCGCCTGTCCCAGGACCGCGGCCTCAAGGCCAGCGGCATCAGCGTCGAGACGATCGACGGGAAGATCCAGCTCAACGGCTTCGCCAACAGCCAGGCCGAGAAGCAAGCGGCCGGCGCGTTGGCCCGCAGCGCGGCGGACGGCAAAGAGGTGAGCAACAACGTGCTCATCTACGAGCAAGGCGAGTAATCGCCGATCGGAGGCCGGCCCAGCGCCGGCTTTTCTTTTTCACGAGAGGAGTGCGAACCATGGGTCCCATCCCCCGCTTGATCCCGGTCGCGGCGCTGTTGTCCGCGCTGGCGGCCTGCCAGACCGCGCCGCCCGTCAACGCCGACCTGGCCGCGGCGCGCGAGGCGGTGGAACGCGCGCGCTCCGACCCCTATGTGGCTCGCGGCGGTTCGCTCGAACTCGACCGGGCGCAGCAGGCCTTGAGGCGCGCCGAGGCCGACTGGGCCGATGAGCGCGACATGGACCGCACCCGACACCTTTCCTACCTCGCCACCCAGCGCGCGGAGACGGCGCTGGCCCTGGGCGCGCAGGCCCGGTACGAGGAAAGACTTCAGTCCGCCGGCGCGGAGCGCGAACGCATCCGGCTGGAGGCCCGCACCCGCGAAGCCGAAATCGCGGCGCGCCAGGCGCAGGCGGCCCAGGCCACCGCGCAGACCGCCCGCATCCAGGCGGAGACGGCGCGCAACGAGGCCGACAGGGCGCGCGAGATCGCGCGGCAGGAGGCCGAGCGGGCCTCGGCGCTGGAGCGCGACCTGCAATCGCTGCAGGCCAAGAACACGCAGCGCGGCCTGGTCGTCACCCTGGGCGACGTGCTTTTCTCGACCGGCAGCGCCAACCTCAACGAAGGCGCACAGCGCACGCTGGAGCGGTTGGCGGAAGTCTTGCGCCAGTACCCTGAGCGCCGGGTGCTGATCGAGGGCTACACCGACGACGTCGGCTCGGAAGCCGCCAACCTGGAGCTGTCCCGCCGCCGGGCCGAGGCCTTCAGGCAGGCGCTCGTGGCGCGCGGCATCCCCGCGGAGCGTGCCGAGGTGCGCGCCCACGGCGAAGCCATGCCGGTGGCCGACAACGCCACCCCCCAAGGCCGGCAGCAGAACCGCCGTGTGGAGATACTGTTCTCTGACATGCAAGGCCGCTTCGCAGGCCTGCGCTGAAGGCATGTGCCGGTTGTGATTCATTCGGCGCTCCTGAAAGGAAGAAAGCCCCGCGTCGCGGGGCTTTCTTCCTTGGTGGGGCGGGGTCCCTGCTCTCAAGGAAACGCCGGGCCGCCCCAAGTTTCCTTGACCCCCGCGGGGGGAGG
>CBJNAE010000211.1:0-7488 GCA_966433995.1 uncultured Ideonella sp.
GCATCAGGTTGCGGCCGAGTTGGTCGGCATGGTTGCCGATGCCTGTCGGCCAATGATTCGACTTCGAAGCGAGCAGGAGTTTCGGCGAATAAAGCGCGCCGCAACCGAGCAGGAAGAAATCCGCGGTCAAGCGGCCCGCCTGGTCGCCCTGCCTCACGGTGACGGCTTGGACCTTGTTCGCGTCCGTTTCCAGGTGGACCGCCTCGCAGTTTTCAAGCAGGCAGGCCCGTCCTGACTCGACGACCGGGGCCACGCAGACATTGCCGCTGCCCGATTTCTCACCGCACAGGCATAAAACGCCCTGGCAGCCGGCGCAACGGATGCGGGGGGCGTGGCCCACCGGCAATCGATAAGGGTGCAGACCCTTGGCGAGCAGTTTCCCGAACAGCTCTTTCCCGATCGCGGTGTATTCGATGTTCGGAAGGCCTTGATTCTGTAGGCCGGGCCTCAATGGATCGGGTTGGCCATGGACGCCGTAGAGCGCCTCCGCCGCTTCGTAAAACTCTTCGAGGTCTGGATAAGAGATCGGCCAATCGACGACGGAAGAATCGACGGCCCCGCTGAAATACCGCGTGGCTTGGAAATCCCCGGGGAAGAACCGTTCCAGTGCTGCACCGTAGAGCGCCGTCGAGCCGCCCAGCCCGGTGCCGATGTACGGCGTGAAGCGGCTGGACCGGGGGCGTGTGGCGTCGATGATCTCTTCGGTGGCCCGGCCGGCGCGCCGGAGCAATCCCTTGCGCTCGGCGTTCGAACCGTTGCGCCAGCCCGGATCGCACTCGGGAAAGCCATCGACCGGCCGGTTCGACGGATCGAGGGGGGACTGGCCTTTCTCGATGAACAACACCCGCCGGCCCGCCTGGGCCAAGGCATGCCCGGCGGTGCCGCCGCCCATGCCGGTGCCGACCACGATCGCGTCCCAACAGGTTCGTCGCGCAACCTCCAGATCGATGGGCTTCATCGGCGCAGTGTAGTCGGCGGGGTCCGCATGCGGAAGAAGGCGGGAGCCGGTCCGCGACGGTCCGCGGCGGGACGCCGGGCGCCTTCCTTCTCATGCGGGCCCCGCCGGCTCCGACGCCTGTCCGCCTCCGCCTGGCGGGCTGGCAGCCGCGCGCTGCGCGGGGGATGTCCACCTGCGGGCGGGATTGCCGTGCCACACCTCGCCAGGCTGGATCCGGGCGTTCGGGCCGACGCGTGCGCCGCTCATCACCGTCGCGCCGTCGCCGATGACGGTGTTGGGCATCACGATGGCGTTGGCGCCGATGGTCACCTGGTTGCCGATCACGACGGGGCCGCAGACGAGCCGCCCGTTGTCGAGGTAGTTGCCCGAGACCAGGGCCGCATTGCCCAGGATCACGTCGTTCCCGATCGTGACCATGTACGGGTCGTCGATGGTGGCGCCGGAGGCGACATTGCGGCCGATGCGCGCACCGAAAAGCGCGTCCAGGCAGTGCCTCGCGAAGAACGGAACCACCCAGCGCAGCGCGCCTTGGCCCAGGCGGTACAGGATGGTCAGCAGTTTCCAGTAGGCGAATCGGGCGCCTTCCATGTCGTGCGCCGCCGGCGCATCCGGGACGGGCTTGAGCCTCAACAGCCCATGGACCGCACAGGCCGACAGCAAACCGTAGCCGATCAGCAGCAGCGCGGTGTCGACGACCACGTGGTAGTCGCCGAACCACGAGACCGTCCACGGCCGCATGGCCCAGACGCATGCCAGCGAAGCGGCGAAGAGCGCGGCCACGCACAGCCCACCGAGCAGAAAATCCCACCAACTTTTTTGCATGCGTCCCCTCGGCCGCCGAGCGGCAACGGCATGGCCCGGCGCACTTCTTTTCCTGGGGCGCGCGAGCCATCGCTTTCTTGCGGGGCGATGCTAGGCAATGGCGCTGGCCTTGAACACTGGCTCCTCGGCCAGTGGGCGGCCGGCCGCGGTGTTGGCTGTCACGAGCGCTCGTCTTTCATCGAGGGCGATGACGGCATCGCCGGTGGAGTCCACGACGGCCAGCAGGCGGCCTTCGCTCACTTGCAATTGCTTGAAGGCGAGCCGGCCTGGCCCTCGCATGTTGAGTCAGATCAAATGCCGGGCGAGGAGAACGAGCTGAAATCGATGGGCGCGGCGCGGTACGGCGCGAGGAAAAAAACGGAGGCCGTGATGATGACGGAGATGCGATCGATTCTGGTCCACATGGATGCCTCGGCGCGTTCGCTCGAAAGGCTGCGCATGGCGCAGTCGCTCGCATCGTCCTCGCCAACCGGCGAGCCGGCCCTGGTGACGGCCCTGTATGGGGTGGTGCCGATGGTGCTCCGGCATTCCGCGGTCGGCATGGTGCCGGAGGCTGCGGGCGCGGTGGCCCTGCTCGGCGACCTGGATGCCGGTCGACGGCATGCCGCGCGGCAATTGTTCGATCTGGCCCGCGGCGAAGCAGGCGGAACCGAACCCTATTGGTCCTGGGCCGAGATCGGCGATGAAGCCCTGATCGCCGGCTTCGCAGCCCAGGCGCTGTGTGCCGATGTTCTGGTGCTTGGGCAATTCGAGACGGGTGACCCGTCCGGGGCCGGGGTGCCGCATGACTTCGTATCGGCCGTACTGCTGGCCAGCGGCAAGCCCGCCCTCGTCCTGCCCCATGCGGGCGAATTCAGGCAGGTCGGCCAGACCGTGCTGGTGGCGTGGAAATACAGCCGGGAAGCCGCCCGCGCGGCAGCTTCCGCCTTGCCGCTGCTGCGCCGGGCGAAGCAGGTGCATGTGGCGATGTCGCCCGCCGGCGCCACCATGACCTCAACGAAGCAGGCGGGACACCTCGACATCCTGACATGGCTGCGCGCGCATGGGGTCCAGGCGCAGGTGCACCACCACATGGTTGCGGATGACGACGCCCCTGGGGAAAACCTTCTTTCACGGGCCCGCGACGTGGGGGCCGACATGCTGGTGATGGGCTGCTACGGCCACAGCCGACTGAGGGAGTGGGTACTCGGCGGCGCTTCCCGCACCGTGCTGGCCAGCATGACCCTGCCGGTCTGGATGGCGGGCTGACGGCCGAGCTTTCTTTTCTTAAGCATTTGCCGCAACCGAAGAAAAAAATCTGCATCGACCCCTTGACTTGAACTTGACTTCAACTTCTATAGTTCCTCCAGCACATCGGAACTATCAGAAGGAAATGTCATGTTCACCCCCCAGCATTTGCTTGCCGTTGTTCTCATCGGTGTCGGGGCTACCGCAGTGCTGGACCTGTGGCTGACCCTCCTGAAGCGGCTGGGCGCGCCCACCGGCAGCTTCGCGCTCGTCGGCCGCTGGGTCGCCCATATGGGCCGCGGCCAGTTCAGCCACGCGTCCATCTCCAAGGCGGCCCCGGTGCGCAGCGAACTGGCCATCGGCTGGGTCACGCACTACGCGGTCGGCATCGTCTTCGCTGCCGCATTGGTCGTCCTGCAAGGCTCGGGCTGGGTCCAACAGCCCACGTTCCTGCCGGCATTCCTGACCGGCGTGGCGACGGTCGCCATGCCGCTGTTCGTGATGCAGCCTGCGATGGGCTCAGGCTTCGCCGCGTCGAAGACCCCGGCGCCCCTGAAGAACTGCGCCCGCAGCGTCGCCAATCACGCCGTGTTCGGCGTCGGCATGTACCTGGCTGCCATCGCGATTGCGGGGGTCATTCAATGACCTTGCGCCTGGGTCGAGCAGGCGCCGATTTCGAGTGCACCTGCCCGGACCGCGCCACCCGCCATTTCGTAACTTGTCTCACAGTCAACAGGAGAATCGCGTGACCCAGCCGGCCATCATCTACCACAGCGCCCACGGGCACACCGAGCACATCGCTCGCAACATCCTGGAGGGCGCGCAGCAAGTCGAAGGCGTCGATGCGCACCTTGTCAAGGCCGAGGACATCGGCAGGCGGCCCAACGACCTCGTCCACTTCGACAACTTCATCCTGGGCTCGCCGACCTACCTCGGCGGCGTCTCCGGCCCGTTCAAGTCCTTCATGGACGCCACTCCGATTTCTCTGTTTCACTGGACTAGCATGTTCGGGCGCTACGTCGCCAACACCCTGCTCCGCGTCGACAACAAAGCGCAACAACAAGCCACTGTGGAGGCCTGACCCTCATGTTCCCCAAGAAATTCGCACCCGCTCTTTTCGGCTTCATCCTGTCGGGACTGATGTCGCTTCTCGTCTCGGGCATCGCCACCTACCGCGCCACCGGCGTCGCTCCTGGCTTCTTCGGCATGTGGGCGACCGGTTGGCTCACCGCCTGGCTGGTGGCGTTTCCCGTCGTGCTTGTGGTGGCGCCGCTCACCCGCCGCGCGGTCGGCGCCCTGGTCGCGCAGGACTGAGCCGCATTGCCATGGCCTCCAGCCGCACCAGAGTCGGCTACTTGCTGTTGGCGCTGATTGCTGAGGGCCGCGGCTTGGTATCTCAACCTCGCCGTTGGCTGCAAGAGTGAACGATGAGGCATGGCCTATTTGCTCCGACTCGGTGCAAGTTGGCGCTTTCGGCTCGCCAGTGCCCCGGAGGCCGCGGCCTTCAGGAGTTTCTGGAACGAAGGACAAGCGGCATGACTCGGCGCGGGGCAAACAACTGCGTGGCGCAAGCTCCGAATCATGGCCTTCAGGCGCACGACCGTCTGTTCGAGCTCATCGGCCTTGGCCGCCAGCATCGGCCGGGCGATGTTGGGCTCGCCGTTCGGCGTGAACATCACCCGGATCTCGTCCAGCGAGAAGCCGGCCGCCTGACCCAGCGCGATAAGCGCTAGCTGGTCGAGCACCGCCGGTGCGAACTTGCGCCGTGCTCCATCCGATTCGAGCGAGTGAATGAGGCCCTTGCGCTCGTAGTAGCGCAGCGCCGATGATGCGACCCCGGACTTCTTGGCGACTTCTGAGATGTCCATGGCGCAAACCTCTTGATATGAAGTTGACTTCAACTTTTATGGTGACCTCACGACATTGAAAAGTCAAACCGAATCCGGGTTCGCCTTCACGCCAATGGAGAATGCGCGGCCCATACGCCTGGGCGTCCTTTGCACTGGCCGACGCCTTGTCACCACGGCCGGCTCCGAACTGCTCCAGCAGCACCCTGTTTCCCACGGCGAACTCGCGATCTGGCGAATTCGTTGAATGCCACGCCCACCGACGATGACTCCACCTCGAACGGTCTCGGAGATGGACATGATGGAACTGGCGATGGTTTCCGCTTCCACCGGTTGAGGTCGTCGCCGGTTCTCCGGTCGATTCAGAAGCCAGCCGAGACATAGGGGCCATCCGCACCATCGGAAGCGATTTGCGCAGGGGGTGCATCGATCAGGTGGGTGAGAAGGGCGCCAGGACCAGCATCCGTCGTTCCGTCATCGCGGCGCGTAGGCAGGGTCCGGTCGCGGCACCGGTGTCCGCATGAGCGGAGGCCATCCATCCTGGTGTTGCGGCCTGCCGGCCATTTGACTTCCGTCAAGGAACGGCGTCGAAATCGATCGATTGTCGAGTGGGGCATGCCGCGCCGAACCATTCTTTGATGCGGCGCAATAAATCATGCCGAATGAAAGGATGAAATCGTCGGTGAAAAAACATCTTTCAACGACAACAGGAGTCCGACATGAAGACCCATTCCCTCAACCGAGTCGCGGCGGTCGTCGCGCTGGTCTGCGGCAGCGCTTTGCCTGTCGCGGTACAAGCAGCGGAACAGCCCTGGCTCATTCGCCTGCGAGCGGTCAACCTCGACAGCGCCGACAAAGACTCCACAGGGCTGGATCTGTCGATCAACGACAAGGTCATCCCGGAGATCGACTTCACTTATTTCTTCTCGCCGCAGCTCGCGGCCGAGCTGGTGCTGACCTACCCGCAGAAACAGACGATCCGTTCCTCGGGCACCGACATCGGCTCGTTGAAACATCTGCCACCCACGCTGACGGTTCAATATCACTTCACCCAGCTGGGTGCCTTCAAGCCTTATCTGGGCGCCGGACTGAACTACACGCGGTTTTCGAATGTGAAATTCAACCCTGCAGTGCAAGCCGCTTTGCAGCCCTCTGTCGAGAAGAACAGCTTCGGCCTGGCGCTGCAGGCCGGCATGGACTACGAAGTCGCCAAGGGCACCTACCTGAACTTCGACGTGAAGAAGGTGCAGATCCGCACCGACGTCAGTTCGGCCGGCAACAAGGTCGGCACGTTCAAGATCGACCCCTGGCTGGTCGGGATCGGGATCGGGCATCGCTTCTGAACGCACGGGTTGAAAGGTTGACGAATCCCCATGGAACCCACGATCTCCCCGAGCTCGGCGCAGCCCGCGCTCCCGCACCGCAAGGTGATCCGATCCTGGCTCGCCCCCGTCTCTTCACGCAGCACGGCATGGGCGCTCATGCTGGTGCTGCTGGACATGCTGCTTCTGGCCATGACCGTCGCAGTCGTCGTGCTGGCCCGCCATCCGCTGATCCAGGCGGCGGCGGGCGCTGTGGCGGGCCTGGTCATCGGCCGCCTGTTCATCCTGGGCCATGACGCCTGCCACCAGAGCCTGACCGCGCACCGCACCCTGAACCGGTGGATCGGGCGCATCGTTTTTCTCCCTTCGCTGACACCGTACAGCCTTTGGGAAGTCGGTCACAACATCGTCCATCACGGCTACACCAACCTGAAAGGCTTCGACTTCGTCTGGCAGCCCCATTCGCTTGAAGAGTACCGGGCCCTGCCGGGCTGGCGCCGGATGCTTGAGCGGGTCTACCGCAGTGGCTGGGCACCCTGGCTCTACTACCTGGTGGAGATCTGGTGGGCCCGCATGTTCTTCCCGAGCCGCGCAGCGATGCCCACGCGGCGGGCGGTGTTCACGGCCGATGGCTTGCTGGTGACCGGCTTCGCCGCCTTGTGGGCCGCCGGCCTGGTCGGCGCCGCCTCGGTGACGCACCAGTCGGCGGCCTGGCTGCTGTTCGTGGGTTTCGCGCTGCCTTTCCTCGTGTGGAACGGCATGATCGGCTTCGTGGTGTACGTGCACCACACGCACCCCGGCATCGCCTGGTACGAAGACAAGGCCCGTTGGGCCGCCTCCCAGCCGTTCGTCTCGACGACCGTGCACCTGACTTTCCGCTCCGCGATGGGGGCGGTGATGCATCACATCATGGAGCACACCGCCCACCACGTCGACATGAGCGTTCCGCTGTACCGCCTCAAGAAAGCGCAGGCCTTGCTCGAAGCCAAAATGCCCGGTGCGATCGTCATCCAGCCCTTCTCGTGGCGCTGGTACGCCGACACGGTGAAACGCTGCAAGCTGTATGACTTCCAGGCCGGGTGCTGGACCGATTTCTCGGGCCGGCCGACGCTTCCGGTGCCGGCCCTGCGGGACTGACCTGCGCGAAGGCGGAGTGCGGCCGGGTTGGAGGCCTGAACGCCTGGCGACTCGGGGTTCAGGAGAGCATGCTCAACAGCAGTGCCTGCGCCACGTATTCGCTGACAGGTGCATCCCTCTCGCCTTGCCTGCCGCGGCAGTCGAGTTCATTGAAAACGGGTTTGCCGGATGTCCG
>CBJNAE010000212.1:0-7435 GCA_966433995.1 uncultured Ideonella sp.
GGTGTCGATGTTCTTGCGCAGCGTGCCGGCGGCGGTGTAGAGCGCGGCGCGCACCGCCTGCAGGCGGCCGGGCGCGTCGCCGCCGGGCAGGGAAAGCGCCTGCCGGAGCAGGCCGCCCTGCTTCTGCGCCGTGGCGCCGGGCTTGGCGCACAGCTCGCGGGCCAGCTCGTCGAACGCCTGGCGCACCAGCGGCGCATCCAGGCGCTCCGAGGGGTGGACCAGCCCGGCGCAGAAGGCCCACTGCGACGCGGCCGGCGGCACGCTGTCCTCCAGCCGCCCCGCGGCGTCGGTCAGGGCCAGTTCGATGCGCCTTTGCCAGGCGGCGTCCAGCCATTTGCGCAGCTGGCCGCGGCCGTGCCGGCCGACCAGGGTGTCGAAGTCGTCGCGCAGGGAGGGGTCTTGCATCACCGCGGCGTGGAAGCGGCGGTAGACCTCGCTTTCATGGTCCGCCCAATCTTCCACCAGCTGCATGTCGGCGCTCAGGCCCAGTTCTCCCAACAGCTCCAGAGGCGCGGCGCGCAGCAGCTGGAAGAACCAGCGGTGGAAAGTGTGGATCTGCGGCGCCCGGCCCGACTGCAGCAACTCCGCCTGCAACCTGGCCAGCCTCGGCGCGAGCAGGCGCGCCTGCCCGGCGTCCATGCCGCGCATGCGCAGCGCTGCTTCGCGTTCGGCGTCGCCGCAGCGGGCATCGCCGAAGGCCTCCAGCCATTCGTTCAGGCGCTGGCGCATCTCGCCGGCAGCCTTGCGGGTGAAGGTGATCGCCAGGACCTCCTGCGGCTTGGCGCCTTCGAGCAGGGCGCGCAGGATGCGGGAGACCAGCATCCAAGTCTTGCCCGCGCCCGCGCAGGCCTCGACCACCACGCTGCGCGACGGGTCGCAAGCGGCGGCGTAGAAGCCTTCGCGTGGCGCGGGCCGGCCGTCGATGCGGTAGGCGGGCGCGGCCGTCACCGCTTCGGCCCTTGCATGGGCACGGGGCCGCCGGGCGCGGCCAGGCCCGACCACTCGTCGCGGCGGCACAGGCCGCGCACGTCGCAGGTCTCGCAGACCGCGCCTTCGCCCAAGGCCGGCAGCGGCGCCCCGCCGCGCAGCCTGTGCAGGTCATCGGCGATGCCTTCCATCAATCGCGCGGCGCTGTGCTCGACGTCGGCGTGCACCAGGGTCTGGATCGCGTCACCGTCGTCCAGCGCGACATAGGCGGCGCCGAGCCGCCCCACCGATTCCGACTGCTGCGCCATCAAGCCGGCATAGAAGGCGAGCTGGGTGTCTTCCAGCGGCTGCTTCGTCTTTTGCCGCAGGGCGGAGGAGGAGCCGGTCTTGTAGTCGATGAGCTGGGTGACCGGGCCGTCTTCGCCCGAGACGCTGTCCACGCGGTCGATGACACCGAACATCTCGGTGCCTCCCCACCCTTCCGGCGAGGCGGTCAGGGCGCGTTCGCCGTCCAGCCAGGCGGCGCCTTCGGCGTCGCGCCGCGCGAGCCAATTCAGGTAGCGCGGCACGAAACGGCGGAAGGTGGCGGCGTAGGGCAGGAATTCGGCGCCGTCCAGGCCCTGCTCCTCCTGCACCGCCAGGGCGATCTCGTGCAGCGAACGCGCCTCTTCGTCAACGCCCACCGGGCCGGGCCGGGCCGCGCGCTGCCGGTGGAAACGCAGCAGCACCTCGTGCAGCCAGGTGCCGTAGTCGCGCTTGGCAACCTCCTCGTCGAGTTCGTCCTCGGCGCGCAGAAGCAGCATGTGCAGTGCATAGAAGCGGTAGGGGCACTGGCGCAGCGCCTCGTAGCTGCTGGCGGTCAACCGTGCGGGCAAGTGGTCGGCCGCGACCGGAAGCGGCGGACTCGGCGCCCGCGGCGAGAAACCGCGCCGCTCTCGCACTTCCGGCGCCTCGCGCAAGGCGCCCGGGCCGCCGAGGGCCCGGGCCAGCGCGTGGACGAACGAACTGGCGTCGAGTGCCTCGCCCTGGTCCGAGACACGGCGCAGCAGCGTCAACCGCGGCGAACGCAGGAGTTGGCAGAAGGCCAGCCATTGCGCGTCGCGCTGCTGCTGGGGCGACGGCAGGCCCAGCGCCGCCGCGGCCGCCACGGCCAGCAAAGGCTGGGCAGCGGGCCAGGCTCCCAGGTGCTTTTCGTCTGCACCGGGGAACACCACCGCGGCGAAGGGCCGCAGCGGCATGCGGGACAGGGGCGTGATGACCACCTGCGCATCCGAGGGCACCGCGGGCACGAAGGTCGTCTGCTCCATCAGGTCGTCCAGCCAGGCATTGAACGCCTTCCAGTTCAACGCGGACGCGCCGAACACGGACCAGCCGCCCGCGGGGTGCAAGCGTTGCCAGACCTGGCGGCCGGCGTCGTCCTCCTGCAGGGCCTCGGCCACGCCCAGGCCCTGCAACAGCCGGTCGAGCGACTGCACCCATGCGTCCAGCGACCTCGGCACCGCGGCCTCCACGCCCTGGGCCAGCGACTGCACCCGGCGCCACAGGGCGGCCGCCTCGGCGGGCAACTTGCCCGGCTGCACCGCCTGCGGGCTACGCCAGCCGTGGCGCCGCCAGGCGGCCTCCAGCGCGGCGAGCGCGCCGGCCGGCAGCGGCGCGGCGCGGCCGAACGGTTGGACGCAGGATTTCAGGCCGTCGAGCAGGTCGTCCGGCGCCGCCTCGGTGTCGGCCAGGCGGAGCGCCGACGCCACCAGGGCGGCCGCCCGCGTGGTCGACAGCGTCCAGCCCGTCTCGTCGGACAGCGGCACCGCCTGCCGCGCCAGCAGTGCGCGCACGCGGCGCACGAGCAGGCGGTCCTGCGCCACCAGCGCCACCGGCGCCTCGCCGGTTTTCAAGTGGGACAGCACCTGCGCGGCAGCAGCCTGGGCCTCGGACTCGAAGTCGTCGCACACCGCTTGCTGGACCCGGCCGGCAACGGCTTGCAAAGCACCCGCGGCCGGGGCGGCGTCTGCCTGGGGAAAGTCGGCCTGCAAGACCAGGACCGGCACGCCGCGCGACGCCGCATGCGCCAGCACCGCCCGCGCCAAGGAATCGGTGCCGCCCGCTTCGACCAGCACCCACGCAGCCGCGGCATGGTCGAACAAGGCGTCGGTCTGGGGCGCCGGCGCCAGGGCGGCCCATTCCAGCGCGACCTGGGCCAGCAGGCGCTCGCCGTGGCCCGGCGCGTCCGGTGAGTGGCCTTCCCGCAGCAATTGGCGCGCCTTCGTGAAATAGGCGTCGCGCCCGCCGGGCGGCAACGCGAATGACGCATCGGCCAAGGCGTGCGCGGCCTGCGTCAACTGCGCCACCGCCATCGCATGGCCTGGCCCGTCCTGCCGGGCCCAGGCACTGCGCCCGACCGACGGCGCCAACAGCTGTGCGGCGCACAGCCGGTCGGTGGCGACGTCGAAACTGATTTGGCGCGGCTGGGGCTGCTGCGGCGGCACCAGCGACTGGGCCAGGGTGCGCGTGGTGTCGATGCGCGGCACCCAGCCGCGGCGTTGCACCCACGCCTGCCGCGCCAGCGCCAGGTGCTGCGCCAAAGGCACCAGCACCTGCATGTCGCGCGCCTCGATGCGGGTCTCCGCGCACCAGGCTTGCGCGGCCCGCGCGATCTCGGCCCAGGGGTCGGGCGAGAGCGGGTCGATCGGCCGCGTGTGCAAGGGGTTGGTTGAGCTGGTGACTATGGGCGCCATAGCGAAAAACCCGGCGCGGGAAAAGCCGCATGGGGCCGATGGAACAAGGCTTTATGTCAGAATCATTGTGCCTTGCCGCCCGCTTCTGGGCGGCATCAGCCTGAGGATGACCATGAGCAGCGAACTGATCAAACACACCACCGACGCCTCCTTCGAAGCCGACGTGCTTCAGGCCGAAAAGCCGGTGCTGGTGGATTACTGGGCAGAGTGGTGCGGCCCCTGCAAAATGATCGCGCCCATCCTGGACGACGTCGCCAAGGATTACGGCGACAAGCTGCAGATCGCCAAGATGAACGTGGACGAGAACCGCGACGTGCCCGCCAAGTTCGGCATCCGCGGCATCCCCACGCTCATGCTTTTCAAAGGCGGCCAACTGGCGGCCACCAAGGTCGGCGCCCTCTCCAAAGCACAGTTGACAGCCTTCATCGACGGTAACCTATAATCCGCCGCGAGCCATGCGGCGCCTTCCAGACCTGTGACGTATCGAGAGCAGGGTTGAGGACAGCGCCGCAAGTTCAGAGATTCGAGCCACTGCGCACCTGAACACCCACCGCCGTCAAGCAAGGCGGTCCCGGACAAAGCGCGGTTTCGGCCACACACTCCTTCCCAAGATTTCCAGTTGTGCGCGTCTCGCCCGTCAAGGGCGGCGCAAGCCCGCGGCAGGCATGGCTCAGCGCATGCCGCGCACCGGCTGAAGGCTCGTCCGTCGTAGCCTTCGGCCACACACCAGGGTCATGCCCATGCACCTATCAGAACTCAAAGCCCTACACGTCTCCGAACTCATCAAGATGGGCGAGGCACTGGAGATCGAGAACGTCACCCGCATGCGCAAGCAGGAGCTGATGTTCGCGATCATGAAGAAGCGCGCCAAAGCGGGCGAGCAGGTGTTCGGCGACGGCGTGCTCGAAGTCCTGCCCGACGGCTTCGGCTTCCTGCGCGCGCCCGACACCAGCTACATGGCATCGACCGACGACATCTACCTGAGCCCGAGCCAGATCCGCCGCTTCAACCTGCACACCGGCGACGACGTGGAAGGCGAAGTGCGCGTCCCCAAGGACGGCGAGCGCTATTTCGCGCTGGTGAAGGTCGACAAGGTCAACGGCCTGACGCCCGAGGAGAGCAAGAACAAGATCATGTTCGACAACCTGACGCCGCTTTTCCCGAAAGAGCAGTTCAGGCTCGAGCGCGAGGTCAAGTCCGAGGAAAACATCACCGCCCGGATCATCGACCTGATCGCACCCATCGGCAAAGGCCAGCGCGCGCTGCTGGTGGCGGCACCCAAGAGCGGCAAGACGGTGATGATGCAGCAGCTCGCGCACGCGATCGTCGCCAACTACCCCGAAGCGCACATGATCGTGCTGCTGGTCGACGAGCGCCCCGAGGAAGTGACCGAGATGCAGCGCACCGTGCGCGGCGAGGTCATCAGCTCCACATTCGACGAACCAGCCGCCCGCCACGTGCAGGTCGCCGAGATGGTGATCGAGCGCGCCAAGCGCCTGGTCGAGCTGAAGAAGGACGTGGTCATCCTGCTCGACTCGATCACCCGGCTGGCCCGCGCCTACAACAACGTGCTGCCGTCCAGCGGCAAGGTGCTGACCGGTGGCGTCGACGCCAACGCGCTGCAGCGCCCGAAGCGCTTCTTCGGCGCGGCACGCAACATCGAGGAAGGCGGCTCCCTCACCATCATCGGCACCGCGCTGATCGACACCGGCAGCCGGATGGACGAGGTGATCTACGAAGAATTCAAGGGCACCGGCAACTGCGAGATCCACCTCGACCGCCGCATGGCCGAGAAGCGCGTCTACCCGTCCATCCTGCTCAACAAGAGCGGCACGCGGCGCGAGGAGCTGCTGCTCAAGCCCGAGATCCTGCAAAAGACCTGGATCCTGCGCAAGCTGCTCTACCCGATGGACGAGATCGAGGCGATGGAGTTCATCCTCGACAAGATGAAGTCGACCAAGACCAACCATGACTTCTTCGACATGATGCGTCGGGGTGGTTGAGGCAGGGTTGAGGTATACTCCTGGGTTTTCCAGGATTCGGAAAGTGCGCCGAGAGGTTCGGCGTGGCTTCCGTCACGAACGCGCTGGCGCGCAAAAGAAGGTACCGCTATGAAAGAAGGCATTCACCCCAACTACCGCGACGTCTGCTTCGTGGACCTGTCCAACGGTTTCAAGTTCGTGACGCGTTCCTGCGCGCAGACCAAGGAAACCATCAAGCTGGACGACGGCCGTGAAGTGCCTTTGTTCAAGCTGGAAACCACCAGCGAATCCCACCCCTTCTACACCGGCACCCAGAAGAGCGTCGACTCCCTGGGCGGCCGCGTCGAGAAGTTCCGCAACAAGTTCGCGCATGTGGGCATGAAGAAGTAAGAAGGCCAGCGGCCGGCACACCGGTCCAGCCACGAAAGAAAGGCAGCTTCAAGCTGCCTTTTTTATTGCCGGCGCGGCTTCAACCCCAAGCGCGAATGCGGCATGATGCACGCCTTGCCCGATGCGCCAGCCCCGGCCGATCCGACTTGAACACCCCCAAACCCGCCCTGGTGTCGCACCGAGCCGCGCAGCGCATGCCGCGCTGGGCGCTGCTGCTGTTCTGCGTGGCCTACGTCCTGCCCGGATTGCTCGGCCGGGATCCGTGGAAGAGCGCGGACGTCACCGCTTTCGGCTACATGTTCAGCATCGCCGATGGCCGCAGTCCGTGGACCGCCCCATCGATTGCCAACCTGCCCGCAGACGCGGCACTGCTGCCCTACTGGTTGGGCGCCGGCTTCATCAAGCTGCTGTCGCCCTGGATGGACCCCGCGCTGGCGGCGCGCCTGCCTTTCGCCCTGATGCTGGTCATCGTGCTGATGCTCACGTGGTACAGCACCTACCACCTGGCACGCACCGAAGCCGCCCAACCCCTGCCCTTCGCTTTCGGCGGCGAGGCCAACGAAGTGGACTACGCGCGTGCCATCGCCGATGGCGCCGTCCTGGGCGTCATCGCCAGCCTCGGATTGCTGCAACTCGGCCATGAGACCACGCCGGAGCTCGTCCAGCTGGCCTGTGTCGGCCTGTTCTTGTACGGCCTTTCGGCCAGGCCCTACCGGGGCCTCCAGGCGAAACTGGCGATGACCGTGTCGCTGCCGGCCTTGGCGGCCAGCGGCGCGCCCAGCATGGCGCTCGGGCTGGGGATGTGCGGGATGGTGGTGTGCGGTCTGTCCAGCTACGAACAAGTGCGCCGCTTTTCCGCCTGGGTGCTGCTGAGCGCGGTGCTGGCGCTGGCGGCGGGCTATGCGCTGAGGGCCTGGGCCTGGCGCACGGGGGCCTTCAACGACTGGGGCAAGGTGCTCGGGGTGCTCCGCCAATGGGCCTGGTTCCTCTGGCCGGTGGGCCCGCTGGCGCTGCTCACGCTCTGGCGCTGGCGCAAATACCTGAAGAACCGGCACATCGCGATCCCGCTGTCGTGCGCCTTGGTCTGCCTGGTCAGCAATGTGGCGATGGGTGGGTCGGACCGCGCCCTGATGCTCGGTGTGCCGGCACTGGCCATCCTGGCGGCCTTCGCCCTGCCGACGCTGCAGCGGGCCACGTCTTCGGCCATCGATTGGTTCTCGGTGTTCTTCTTCAGCGGCGGTGCATTGCTGCTGTGGATCCACTACGTCGCCCTGCAGACCGGCGCGCCGGTCAAGCCGGCGGCCAACATGGCCCGGCTGGTGCCGGGTTACGCGCCGTCGTTCTCGGTGATGGGCCTGGCCGTGGGCATCGGCGGCACGCTGGCTTGGCTATGGCTGGTGGGCT
>CBJNAE010000213.1:0-7401 GCA_966433995.1 uncultured Ideonella sp.
GCGGCGCATGCCCACCAATACCTGGTGATCCATGCCGCGGTGATCGAAAAGAACGGCCGCGCCGTGGTCTTGCCGGCGCCCCCCGGTTCGGGGAAAAGTACGTTGTGCGCAGGGCTGATCCACAGCGGTTGGCGGCTGTTGTCCGACGAGCTCGGCCTCTACGACAGCCGGGCGGGTGTGATCCACGGCATGGCGCGCCCCGTCAACCTCAAGAATGCGTCGATCGACGTGATCAGACGTTTCGCCCCCCAGGCGGTTTTCACGCCTCCGGTGCCCGACACGACCAAGGGCACCGTCGCGTTGATGAAGCCGCCCGGCCAGAGCGTGGCCCGGCGCGAGGAGCCCGCCAGGCCGGCATGGGTGGTGCTGCCGAAATACCGGCGCGGCGGTGGGCTCGCCTTGCTCGAGCGCCACAGCCCGGCCAGGACTTTCCACCTGCTGGCGGAGCAGTCTTTCAATTACGACGTCCTCGGCGTGAAGGGGTTCGAAGCGGTCTCTGCCTTGGTGGACCAGTGCGAATGCCTGCACTTCAGCTACAGCGACATGGACGAGGCGCGGCGAATGTTCGACGAGCTCGCGTCGGGGGCGGCGCTCCATGGATGAACGCAACCTGCTGGTGCGGGTGCTGCTGGCGCCTGGGTCGATCGCCGCGCTGACCCCGTTGCAATGGGATTTGCTTGTCCGGCAGGGGCGACGCGCCAACCTGCTGGCCCGCCTGGCGGCCATCCTGGACGAGGGCGGCTTGATGGACCGGGTTCCCGCCGCGCCCCGATGGCATCTGCAGGCCGCCCGGCAAGTGGCCGAGCGGCAGGTGATCGCGATGCGCTGGGAAGTTGCCTGCATCCAGAGAGCCTTGAGCGGCGTGGGCGTGCCCGTGACGTTGCTCAAGGGCGCGGCCTATCTGATGTCCGGCCATCCGGCGGCGGTCGGCCGCTTGTTCTCGGACGTCGACATCCTGGTGCCCAAGCAGGCCGTCGGCGAAGTGGAAAGCGCACTGATGCTGCACGGCTGGGCGAGCCGGGACACCACGGCTTACGACCAGCGCTATTACCGGCGGTGGATGCACGAGATCCCGCCGATGACGCACGTCCGCCGCGGCACGACGATCGACGTGCACCACACCATCCTGCCCGAGACCGCGCGGCTCAAGCTCAACACGCCGGCGCTCTTCGAGGGCATCCGGCCGCTGCCCGGCCATCCCGGCCTGTCGGTGCTGGCGCCGGTCGACATGCTGCTGCACAGTGCCACTCACCTGTTCCACGAAGGCGAGTTCCAAAGCGGCCTGCGCGATCTTTTCGACCTCGACCGGTTGCTGTCGCACTGTGCTGCGACCATCCCCGGCTTCTGGGACGAAGTGCTGCCGCGTGCCCGGGTGCTTGGCTTGTCCGGGCCTTTGCACCACGCGCTGCGTTACACGTCGATATGGCTGGGCACGCCGGTCCCGGGCGAGGTGCTCGGATCAGCCGCCGAAGCGGCCGGCCTGTCGGCGCCCCGGCAGCGCTTGATGGACGCGTGCTTCAGCCGCGCGCTGCGGCCGGTGCACCGCAGCTGCGAGGACCGCTGGTCGGCGATGGCCAGGGCGGCGCTTTATGTGCGGTCGCACTGGCTGCGCATGCCCACCCACTTGCTGGCTTACCACCTGGCGCGCAAGGCGCTGGTGCGACCGCCGGAACCCGAGCCGCCCGAGACCCCGGCGGAAGAGGCGGAACAAGGCCCCCGGCAAGCGCCGAGGCTTTGACCGGCGGCGCGACAACCCCGCCTCAGCTGACCCGGCCGTAGGTGTCCTCGAAGCGCACGATGTCGTCTTCGCCGAGGTAGCTGCCCGACTGCACTTCGATGATCTCCAGCGGCACTTTGCCCGGGTTGGCCAAGCGGTGCACCTGGCCGACGGGGATGTAAGTGCTCTGGTTCTCAGTCAATAGCAGCACCTGGTCGCCGTTGGTGACTTCGGCGGTGCCGCTGACGACGATCCAGTGTTCGGCGCGGTGGTGGTGCTTCTGCAGGCTCAGGGAAGCGCCGGGCTTGACCATGATGCGCTTGACCTGGAAGCGCGAGCCGGCGTCGATGCTGTCGTACCAGCCCCAGGGGCGGTGCACCTGGCGGTGCAGGTTCTGCTCGGTGCGGCCCGAACTCTGCAGCTGGCCGACCACGTGCTTGACCTCCTGGCTGCGGCCGCGCGGCGCGACCATCACGGCGTCGGGTGTCTCCACGATCACGACGTCGCGCATGCCGATGGCGCCGACGAGGCGGCTGGTGGCGTGCACCAGGCTGCCCTGGCAGTCGTGCAGCAGCGCGTCGCCCACGGTGGCGTTGCCGGCCGCGTCCTGGTCGGCCACCTGCCACACCGCGTCCCAGGCGCCGAGGTCGGACCAACCCGCGTCCAGCGGCACCATGCGCAGGTCGAACTCGCCCGCGGCGGCGGGGCATTTCTCCATCACCGCGTAGTCCACCGACTCGGAAGGCACCGCGCCGAACTCCGCCTTGCCGGGCCGGATGAAGCTGGTGTCGGCGGTGCGGGCGGCCCAGGCGGCCTGGGTCGCATCGAGGATGTCGGGCCTGAAGCGCTGCAACGCCTTGAGCCACACCGAAGCGCGCACCACGAACATGCCGCTGTTCCAGTAGTAGTGGCCGTCGGCGAGGTAGCGGGCTGCGGTCGCGGCGTCGGGTTTTTCCACGAACTCGGCGACCTGGCGCGGCGCGCTGTCGCCGGGCTGGGTGCGGATGTAGCCGAAGCCGGTTTCCGGGCGGTCGGGCGTGACGCCGAGGATGACGATGGAGCCCTGGGCCGCCTGCTCGGCCGCGTCGCGCAGCGCCGCGGTGAAGGCTGCTTCGTCGGTCACGGTCTGGTCGGCCGGCGCCACGACGAGCACTGGGTCGTCGGACCTCGATTGCTGCGCATGCAGCGCCGCCAGCGTCATGGCCGGCGCGGTGTTGCGGCCCTGGGGTTCGAGTAGCAACTGCGCCTGGGCCTGGCCGAGTTCGCGGAGCTGGTCCAGCACGAGGAAGCGGTGTTCCTCGTTGCCCACGACGCACGGCGGCAGCACGTCGATGCCGGGGCCGGCCACCGAAGCCAGGCGGCCCGCGGCCTGCTGGAACAGGCTCTGGTTGCCTTGCAGGATCAGGAACTGCTTGGGGAACTGGGCGCGCGAAAGCGGCCACAGCCGGGTGCCGCTGCCGCCGGCCATGATGACGGGGAGGATGCTGAATTTGCTCATGGGGTGTGACTCAGTTCGTGTAACCGTTGGGGTTCATTTGCTGCCAGCGCCAGCTGTCGGCGCACATCTCTTGCAGGGTGCGCCTGGCCTGCCAGCCCAGAAGCTCCCTGGCCAGCCTGGGGTCCGCGTAGCAGGCGGCCACGTCGCCGGGGCGCCTGTCCACGAACTCGAGCGGGATCCGCCTGCCGCTGGCGTCTTCGAAGGCCTTCACCACTTCCAGCACGCTGTGGCCCTGGCCGGTGCCGAGGTTGGCGGTGATGGATTTCTTCTGTTCGAGCAGGTAGCGCAGCGCCGCGGTGTGGCCGCTGGCCAAGTCGAGCACGTGGATGTAGTCGCGCACGCCGGTGCCGTCGGGCGTGTTGTAGTCGCGCCCGAATACGCGCAGCTTCTCGCGCACGCCGACCGCCACTTGCGAGACGTAGGGCATCAGGTTGTTGGGGGTGCCTTGCGGCGCCTCGCCCATCAGGCCGCTCGGGTGCGCACCCACCGGGTTGAAGTAGCGCAGCAACGCCAGCTTCCAGCGCGCGTCAGAGGCCTGCAGGTCTCGCAGAATGTTCTCGCCCATCAGCTTGGTGGCGCCGTAAGGGCTGGTGGTAGACAGCGGCGAATCTTCTCGCAGCGGCAGCGATTCGGGCGCGCCGTAGACCGTGGCGCTGGAGCTGAACACCAGGACGTGGCAGTCGTGCCGCCGCATCGCGCCGCACAGGTTGAGCAGGCCGCCGACGTTGTTGGCGTAGTAGTCCAGCGCGCGGCTGTGGCTTTCTCCGACGGCCTTGAAAGCGGCGAAATGGACGACGGCGTCGACGCGGTGCTGGCCGAAGGCGCGGTCGAGCGCGCCGGCGTCGCAGACGTCCAGCTCATGGAACAGCGGTGCCTGCCCGCTGAGGGCCTGGATGCGTTCGAGCACTCGGGGCGAACTGTTGGAGAAGTCGTCGACACCGACCACCCGGAAGCCCTGGGCGAGCAGTTCCAGCCATGTGTGCGAGGCGATGTAGCCCGTGGCGCCGGTGAGGAGGATGAGTGGAGGCATAAAGACCAATCGGAAATGCTGCCGAGCGGGGATGTCGGCGGAAGGGGAGGCGGCCGAGGGCGGACCGGCTGGCCCGATCGACGTCTTCCTCACGGCTCGAATTGTGCTTCATCCCGTGCCGGGCCCATGGTGGGTGGGCGGTCCCGGGAAGGCGGTGCCTACAATCCGAGGATGCTCGAATCCCTGCAATCCCTGGTCGCGCCGGCGGTGGTGCGGCGGCTCACGCTGCTCGTCAATCATGTGCTGTCTTCCGAGGCGGTGGCCACCCAGCGTCTCAAACCGCATGCTGGCCGCCGCGTCCGGCTCGAGGTGGTCGATTGGCCGGCCTTGCTGCCGGCCTGGCCACCGCTGGTCTTCGCGGTCACGCCCGCCGGCCTGCTCGAATGGCTGGAGCCCATCGCCCCGGATGCCTCCCCGGCCGGGCTGGACGCCGCCGTCGACCTCACCTTGCTGCTGCGCGCTGCCAACCCCGCCCAGGTGTTGCTGCAGGCGCTGGCGGGCCGCAAGCCGCAGGTCGACGTCTCCGGCAATGCCGCCTTTGCCGCCGACATGAGCTGGCTGATGGACAACCTGCGCTGGGACATCAAGGACGACCTGGCGCACTGGCTGGGCCAGACGCCCGCGCACCAGTTGGGGCGGCTGGGCGAGGGTATCGCCGAGGCGATGCGCGGCCTGGCGCAGCGCTGGGCGCCCGGTGGGCGGCCGCCCAACCCTCCCGGCCCGACGCACGACCCGACTCAGGGCCCGACATGAGGCACGTCGCCCGCCTCGTGGTCATCTCGGTGACCGTGCTGCGCTACGGCCTGGACGAGCTGATGCTGTCCCGCTTCAAGCAGCGCTGGGTGCGCGGCCTGGTGCGCGTGATGACCTGGGGCCGCCGCCTTGATGCGCCCCGCGGCGCGCGGCTGCGCATGGCGCTGGAGCGCCTCGGGCCAATCTTCGTCAAGTTCGGCCAGGTGCTGTCCACGCGCCGCGACCTCATACCCGCCGACATCGCCGACGAGCTGGCCCGGCTGCAGGACGACGTACCCCCTTTCCCCGCCGGCCAGGCGCGGCGGCTGATCGAGAAGGCCTATGGCCGGACGATCGAGGAGGTGTTCGCGACGTTCGAACCCGAGCCGGTGGCCAGCGCCTCCATTGCCCAGGTGCATTTCGCCACGCTCAAGGACGGCCGGGAAGTGGCGGTGAAAGTGCTGCGCCCGGGCATGCTCGCCGTCATCGACGACGACCTCTCGCTGATGCGCACGCTGGCCCACTGGGTCGAGCGCTTGTTCGCCGACGGCAAGCGGCTCAAGCCCAAGGAGGTGGTGGCCGAGTTCGACAAATACCTGCACGACGAACTCGACCTCGTCCGCGAAGCCGCCAACGCCGCGCAACTGCGCCGCAACATGGCCGGGCTCGACCTGATCATGGTGCCCGAGATGCACTGGGAGCTGTGCACCCAGACCGTCATCGTGATGGAGCGCATGAAGGGCGTGCCCATCAGCCAGGTGCAGCGGTTGCGCGACGCGGGCGTCGACATCCCCAAGCTGGCGCGTGACGGCGTCACCATCTTCTTCACCCAGGTGTTCCGCGACGGCTTCTTCCACGCCGACATGCACCCCGGCAACATCCAGGTCAGCGTGGACCGCGCCACCTTCGGCCGCTACGTGGCGCTGGACTTCGGCATCGTGGGCACGCTCACCGAATTCGACAAGGAATACCTGGCGCAGAACTTCATCGCCTTCTTCCGCCGCGACTACAAGCGCGTGGCCGAGCTGCACCTGGAGTCCGGCTGGGTGCCGCCCGGCACGCGCGTGGACGAGCTGGAAGGCGCGATCCGCGCCGTGTGCGAACCGCATTTCGACCGCCCGCTGAAGGACATCTCGCTCGGCCAGGTGCTGCTCAGGCTGTTCCAGACTTCGCGCCGCTTCAACGTCGAAATCCAGCCGCAGCTCGTGCTGCTGCAGAAGACCCTGCTCAACGTCGAAGGCCTGGGCCGCCAGCTCGACCCCGACCTGGACCTCTGGAACACCGCCAAGCCCTTCCTCGAAGATTGGATGAACAAGCAGGTCGGCTGGCGCGGCCTGGTCGAACGGCTGAAGAACGAAGCGCCCCGCTACGTGCAGCTGCTGCCCGAGCTGCCCCGGCTGCTGCACCAGGCGCTGAAGCAGCCCGCCGCGTCGGCTCCCTCGTCGGCCCACCTGGACAACCAGGTGCTGCAGGCCCTGCTGCGCGAGCAGCGCCGCACGCACCGCTTGCTGCATGCGGTGGTCTATGGCGGAGTGGGCTTCTTCCTCGGTGTCATCGCGGTCCAGTTCCTGCTGAGGTGGCAGGCCACGATCGGGCACTGAACCCGCGCGGCATGTTGCACCGGGCTGTCGAGATTTCCAGGCCACGGCCGCCGCCAAAAAGCCCCGCACGGCCTCTCCAATTCGCAACCGGCGTTCGACCGGTGGCCAACGCTTCAACGTAGAAACGGTTGAAGCCCCTCCTGAAGAATTCTTGAACCAAGCGAAGGGTCGGTCCCAGTGGTTGCTCCCTGGGCGATTCATCCAGGACCGAGGCACGACCACCTTCGCGTTCGGGCCTGCTCGGCGACAGGCGTAAAAAAACCGCCAGGTTTTTCAGCCTGGCGGTTTCGCGGGGGCAGGGCGCTCGATACACGGGCGGCTGGATCGGCCGCCCTGCACCCGTCGGCGGCCGCTGATCAGCGAGGCGCCGCCGATGCGGGCGAGGACGCCGTTTCGAAAGGCAGCTTGATCTGGCTCAGGTCCTTGCGGGTCTCCACCAGGACGAGGGGGCCTTCGTCCACGAGCACCATGGGTTTGATCTCGCGAGGCACGCGGACCGGTTTGGGTTCGCGGGCGATGGCTTCCTGGACGGCGCGCACCTTGTCGGCGTCGGAATTGACCCATTGCAGGCCGGCGGCCTCGGCCACGCGGTGAAGGCTGGCCATCGGGAGCTCGAAGGACAGTTGATGCGCCGCCGCCGGCTGGCGGGCTTGGCGCGTCGGCGCGGCGGTGTCCTGACGGGGCGCGTCGGCATCCGATGCAATCGCTTCGCCCGCTGGCGAAGCTGCGGAGGCAGGCACAGGCGCGACCCCGCTGGCCGCCGGCTCGGCGGCGGCCACGGGGGATGCGTCGCCGCCATCCTCGCCGTGCAGGTCGGCGACGG
>CBJNAE010000214.1:0-7394 GCA_966433995.1 uncultured Ideonella sp.
CGCCTTGGGATGCGAGGGCCCTTCGACAGGCTCAGGGCGAACGGGGGAAGTGGGCTCAAGACGAACGGGGGAAGTGGGCTCAAGACGAACGGGGGGAGCGGGTTCCAGAACCATCTCCCCCGTTCGCCCTGAGCCTGTCGAAGGGCCCTTGTCACCCCATCTCCTTCCCGGGGCTTTCCCCCCTGAGCCTGTCGAAGGGTCCTGGCAACCAGGCCAAGTCGCAGCCACCGACCCGCCCACCGCCGCCCACCGCCTCCTGCGCTGCACCGTCTGCGAACGCGACTACGAAGGCCCCGACATGGCCTACTGCCCCGCCTACCTCGGCCATATCTGCTCGCTGTGCTGTTCGCTGGACGCCCGCTGCAACGACATGTGCAAGCCGGAGGCGAGCTGGTCGGCGCAGTGGCAGGCCGCGGCGCGGGCGGTGCTGCCGCAGGCGGCCTGGCGCAGGCTCGACTCGGAGATCGGCCGCTACCTGCTGTTGATGGGCGCCCTCCTGCCCTTGCTGGCGACGCTGTTCTACCTGGTCTGGGCGCAGGAGCTGGAACAGCTCGGCGGCGCGCTGGCGCAGGCGCCTGTCCGGCAGGCGCTCGGCCTGGGCTTCACCAAGGCCTTCGCGGCGCTGGCCCTGGTCACGGGCATCGCCGCGTGGTGGCTGGTGTTGACGCACAAGAGCCGGCAGGTGGCGCAAGAGGAGAGCAACCGCCAGACCCAGGCCCTGAACGAGCAGACCCAGGCGCTGCGCCGCGAGATCCAGTCCCACCGCCGCACCGACCAGGCGCTGCAGCAGGCCAAGCAGCAGGCCGAGGAAGCGCGCCGCCTGGCCGATCAGGCCAATCAGGCCAAGAGCCGCTACATCACCAACATCAGCCACGAACTGCGCACGCCGCTGAACAGCATCATCGGCTACGCCCAGCTGCTGGACGAAGACCCCGCCATGCCCGCGCACCGGCGCCAGGCGGTGCAGGTGATCCGCCGCGGCGGCGACCACCTGCTTTCGCTGATCGAAGGCACGATGGACATCGCGCGCATCGAAAGCGGCAAGCTGTCGCTCCATGTGCGGCCGATGCGCTTCCGGGAGGGCTTGCAGGAGATCGCGCGGATGTTCGAGCTGCAGGCCGAGGGCAAGGGCATCGAGTTCATCCACGATTTCGGCGGCTGCGTGCCCGAGGTGGTGCGCGCTGACGAGAAGCGGCTGCGGCAGGTGCTGATCAATGTGCTCGGCAACGCCGTCAAGTTCACCCAGGCCGGCAGGGTGGTGCTGCGCCTGCGCCACGCCCGCGAGATGGCCACCTTCGAGATCGAGGACACCGGCCCCGGCATCGCGCCGAACGAGCTGGAGCGCATCTTCGAACCCTTCGCGCGCGGCGCGGCGGCCGGCGGCGTCGTGCCGTCCGGCGGCACCGGCCTGGGACTGACCATCGCCAAGATGCTGACCGACCTCATGGGTGGCGAGATGAGCGTGCGCAGCACGCCGGCCGAAGCCGGGAGCGCGGGCGGCACCGTCTTCCGCATCCGCCTGTTCCTGCCCGAGGTGCGGGGGCGGCAAGGAGACCTCTTCATGCGGCCGGCCGCGCGTGTGGGCTACAAGGGCCCCCGCCGCCGGCTGCTGGTGGTCGACAACGAGGAGACCGACCGCGAGCTGATGCGCAACATGCTGGCGCCGCTGGGCTTCGAGGTGAGGCTGGCGGCCTCCGGCGCCGCCTGCCTCGACATGCTCGCGAAGTTCAGCCCCGACGCCGTCCTGATGGACCTGGCCATGCCCGGCGCCGACGGCTGGCAGACCATCGCGGCCATGCGCGGGCGTCAACTGTGCGGCGCGCCGGTGGCCATCGTGTCGGCCAACGCATTCGAGAAAGGCGCCGACAACGCCGCGGGCCTGGGACCCGGGGACTTCATCGTCAAGCCGGTGCGCAAGGACGAATTGCTGGACTGGCTGGGCAGCGCGCTGAAGCTGGAGTGGCGGGTGGCCCAGGCGGCGCCGGCCTTGCGGACGCTGCGAGGGGACGGCCAGGCCCCGCCATGGTCCCTTGCGTCGGCCCCGGCGCCCGCGATGCGCCCCCCGTCCCCCGGGCAGGCACTGGCGCTGCGGGAAGCGGTCGAGCTGGGTTACTTCCGGGGCGTCCTGGAACGGCTCGACGCCATCGACCGCGACGAGCCTGGCTGCGCCGCCTGGACGGCCCACATGCGCGTCCTGGCGCGGAATTTCCAATTCGAGGCGATGAGCGGCTTGCTGCGCCGGTCGCCCACGGAGGCACCTGACCATGATGACCGACATTGACCACCCGCCGACCGTGCAGCCGGCGCCCACCGACCCGGCACCGGCCGGCCGTCCCGCGCTGCTCGGCGACAGCCGCGCCGGGGTGGTGCTGATCGTTGACGACGTGCCCGACAACCTCTCGGTGCTGCACGACGCGCTCGACGAGTCCGGCTACACCGTGCTGGTGGCCACGAGCGGCGAGACCGCGCTGCAGCGCGCGGCGCAGTCCCTGCCCGACATCGTGCTGCTGGACGCGGTGATGCCCGGCATGGACGGATTCGAGGTGGCGCGCCGCCTGAAGGCCCACCCCGCCACCGCCGCCATCCCCATCGTCTTCATGACCGCGCTGACCGAGACCGAGCATGTGGTCGGCGCCTTCGCCGCCGGCGGCGTCGACTACGTCACCAAGCCGTTGCGCGCCCGCGAAGTGCTGGCGCGCATCGCGGTGCACCTGCAGGGCGCGCGCCAGTCCCGCCAGGCGCGCAACGCGTTGGACGCCTTCGGCCACGCCACGCTGGTCGTGCGCGTGGCCGACGGGCGGGTGCTCTGGCAGACGCCGCTGGCGCGCGAGCTGATGCTCGCCCACTTCGGCGGCGGCCGGCTGCCGGACGAAGCCCTGGCCTGGATGCGCGGCGCGGTCGAGCGCGTGGCCGCCGGCGCGCCGCCCCCGACGCTCGCCCTCGGCCACGCGCCGCGCCGCCTGTTGGTTGCCCTGCACGAGCAGACGGGCGACGGCGAATGGCTGGTGGTGATGCGCGAGCGCTCCGACCAGGCCGTCATCGACGCGCTGGCGGCTGCGTTCAAACTCACCGCGCGCGAGGCCGAGGTGCTCTACTGGGTGGCCAAGGGCAAGACCAACCGCGACATCGGCGAGATCTGCGGCACCAGCCCGGCCACCGTCAAAAAGCACCTGGAGCACGTGTTCGAGAAGCTCGGCGTGGAGACGCGCAACGCGGCGGCTTCGGTGGCGGCGTCGAAGGTGCGGGGGGTGGTGGAGGGGGGCTGAGCCCACTTCGGGTTGAGCGCACCACCGTTTGGGCTCAGACCGAATGGTGCGAAGACGCGCCGGGCGCTCACAACCGGCGCTCCATGAAGCGCCAGGCGCCGCGCATCTCGGGCGGCACTTCGGTGCCGTCGTAAGGCGGGCAATCGGTGAAGCCCTCGGCTTCGTAGAGCCGGTGGGCCGAGCGCATGAAAGGCGCCGAGTCCAGGTGCACGCGCCGGTAGCCGAACGCGCCGGCGTCGGACAGCAGCCGCCGCAGCAGCGCTTCGCCCAGCCTCAAGCCGCGGTGGCCGGGCCGCACGTAGAGGCGCTTGACCTCGGCGACCCCCTCGCGCAAGCGGCGCAGGCCACCCATGCCGGCCAGCCGGCCATCGACCTCGACCAGGTAGAAGGCGCCGTGCGGTGGCCTGTGGCCGCACACCTCGTCGATGGAGCCCGCCACATAGTCCCGCAGTGACATGCCGAGGATGGCCTGCCGCGTCGCGCCGAACGCCGCTTCCAGGCCCGACATCACCCAGTCCATGTATTCGAAGTTCAACTCGGTGACGGCGTCCCGGTGGAGAGCCGGGTCCGCGAGCACGAAGGCGGGGCGGGTCGAATTGTTGCGGGCTTTTTCCATGGCGGCATCGGTGTCGGTGTCGGTGTCGGGCGAGTTTGCCACCTGGGGTCCGGCGCCGCGGCGCAAAGGCCGCCCGCCGTGTCTCGATGACGGACGTTCATGGCGTCAGGCAAGCTTCCTTTTTGGGTTGGCGGACCCAAGCTGCGCGACGAACATGCCGTGCAGGGACAGCGCCGCCTCCGCCGGCCGGGCCTGGCCGCCCAGCAGCGCCGCCACCGGCAAGGCGGGCAGCGGCGGCAGGCCGTGGCGGCCGTCGAGTATCACCAGGCCCGCCGGCACGCTGCAGCGCGCCAGCGCCGCCACGGCCAGGCCGCTTTCGACCGCTGCGGTCTGGCCCGCGTTGCTCGGGCTGCAGTAGGCGACCCTGCAGCGCCGGCCCGCCTTGCGCAGCGCGCGTTCGGCCACCGACCGGGCGTTGGAACCCTCTTCGAAGACAGCCACCGGCAACGGGTCGCGCCGCCAGGCGTCGGCGTCCGCGGCGCCCACCCACACCAGCGGCTCGTGGAACAGCAGCCGGCCGCGGCTGGGCCGGTCCTGCGTGACCAGGGCGACGTCGACCTCGCCCCGCGCGGCCTGCGGGATCAGCACGGTCGACTGCGCGCAAACCAGCGTGATCTCGACCGCCGGGTGCAGGGCGCCGAAGCCGCGCAGCACCGGCGCCAGGTAGGCGCCGGCATAGTCCTCGGGGATGCCCAGCCGCACGCTGCCCGCCAGGGCCGGCGCCGACACCGCCTCTTGCGCGAGGCGGTGGGCCTGCAACAGCGCACGGGCGTGGGGCAGGAGCCGCCGCCCGGCAGGGGTCAACGCCAGCCCGCGCGCGTTGCGCACCAGCAGCGGCTCGGCCACGGCCTCTTCCAGCTTGCGCAGCTGCATGCTCATCGACGCCGGCGAGCGGTGCAGCTGCGCGCCCGCCGCCGCCAGCGAGCCGGCGTCCACCGCGTGGACGAAGGCCCGCACCCACGGCAACTGCAGGTCGCTGGAGCGGCCGAGGTTTCGATATTCGGAATCATTCATGTCGACATCTTTGCTTTCCATGCAGATGGGCATTGTGGACACTGGCGACATGAAAAGCCAATCTCAAGCTCAAGCTCCCGCAGTGCTGCCGGGCCTTCCGGGGACCTCAGGTGTGCTGATGATGGTCGCCGGCGGCGCGTTGCTGGGAACGCTCGGCGTCTTCCTGCACGAGGCCGATGTCCATCCGCTGACGGCGGTGCTGTTCCGCTGCGTCTTCGGCGCCGCGGCGCTGTTGGCCTATGCCGCGGCCGCCGGACGGCTCCCCGAGCTGCGCCTGGCTTCGCCGGCCGCGTTCGCGGCCGCGGCGGCCACCGCCGTCCTGATGGTCTTGAACTGGGTCTTCTTCTTCGCGGCGATCGATCGCACCTCCATCGCCGTGGCCACCATCGCGTTCCACGTGCAGCCGCTGTGGGTGATGGCCGCGGGCGTGCTGCTGTTCGGCGAAAGGATTTCGGCCTCCCGCTCGGCGGCGGCAGCCGCCGCCCTGGCGGGCCTGGTGCTGGCCACGGACCTGGCGGGTGCAGGGCATGCCGTCGACGCCTCTTTCTTGAAAGGCCTGGGATTCGCAGTGCTGGCCTCGCTCAGCTACGCGGCGGTGACGCTGCTCGCCCAGCGGCAGCGCCGGGCCACCGGTTTTGCGCTGGCTTTCTGGCAATGCGCCCTGGGCGGCGCCATGCTGGCGTGGTGGCCGCTGCTGCATGGGTTGCCCCAGGGGCCGGGCACCTGGGGCTGGCTCGCGGGCATCGGCGTGGTCCACTCCGCGCTCGCCTATGTGCTGCTCTACGAAGGCATGCGCCGGCTGGAGTCGGGGCAGGTCGCCGTCCTGCAATTCGTCTACCCGGCCTCGGCGGTGCTGATCGATGTCGTCGCCTACCAGCGCACGCTCGGCGCGACCGCGTGGCTGGGCCTTTCGATGATGGCGGGCGCGCTCCTGGCGCTGCGCTCGCGGCGCGTTTGACGAATGCCGCCGGCGGCGGTTCTCCCCCGTGTGGCGTGCGGCCCGGCAGTCCCCGACATCACGTCGACCTTCCGTCGAAATGCGTGACCGGTATCGAAGCGAGGTCGACGCCTTCCAGGCAGCGAACGTTGACCGCCGCCATGGCGTTGCCCTTCGGGTCGGTCCCGTCCGCGTAGGGATGGATGCCGCAGACCTTGCAGAAGCGGTGGTTGATCACGTGCTTGTTGAACAGGTAGGACGCGGCCGCGTCCTGCGGCGTCAGCAGCCGAAGCTGCTGGCGCGGCACGAACCACAGCAGCGAGCCCTTGCGTTGGCACATCGAGCAGTTGCAGGACAAGGCGCCATCCAGGTCGCCTTCCACTTCGAACGCCACTTTGCCGCAGTGGCAGCTGCCGAGGTAGGTTTTCACCGTCTTGTCTCCTGGGTTGATTGACCGGTCGGGCCGGCGATTCTGGCGCCTGGACGCGCGGTTGGCCCGTTTTCTGCACTGTCGACAGCGACCGCCGCAAGCCGGCACGCTCATGGTGCGCCGCGCCGCCGTGTGTGTCCAGCGCGCGACCGGGCTCCTTTTTCACCCGTCTTTCCCTCACTGCCTGGAGAAAACATTGGCCATCGAACTGGAGAAATTTGCCCTTGCCACGCGCCTGCATGTGCTGTTGCGCCGGAAAACCGGCAGGGTGACCGATGTGGAATGGATGATGAGCGATCCGGCCTATGCGGCCGAGGTGACGCGCCTGGGCCGGGCGACGGGCGACGCCGAATTGGCGGATCTGGCCGGGAAATGGGCCACCGCCTGCGCCGAGGAGCGCCCCGCGCCCGCGCAACGCCAGTCGCCTCGCGGGCCGCGGGCCCACGAGGCGGCGGCGTCGCTACTGGCGCTGGGCCACGACGGCCGCGCGCAGGCCGTGCAGGGGCAATACGTGGGTCGCCTGCGGTGACGCCCCTGCTTGGGTGACCCCGGGAGGCGCGACACGCGTTCGGTGCGCGGCGCACCGTCGTGACGCGCCGGCGCCGGCCCGCTCATCCTTTGATCGCCGCTTCGTACAACTCCAGCGGCAGGCCGTCCGGGTCGGCGAAGAAGGTGAAGCGCCGGCCGGTGTACTCGTCGGTGCGGATGGCTTCGACTTCGATGCCCAGGGCTTCCAGGCCCCGCTTGCACCGCGCCACGTCGTCCACTTCGAAAGCCAGGTGGCGCAGGCCCCGGGCCTCGGGGTAGGACGGCCGCGGCGGTGCGCCGGGAAAAGAGAACAGCTCGAGCTGCGAGCCATCGGGCAGGGCCAGGTCGAGCTTGTGGGAACCGCGCGCCGCGCGGTAGTTCTCCGCCACGACGCGCAGCCCGAGGCAATCGACATAGAAACGCCTGGAAACCTCGTAGTCCGAGCAGATGATGGCGGCGTGGTGGATGCGCTTGAGCAGCATGGCGTGGACGGTCACAGCAAAGAGTAGAAGTGGTCGTAGCTGCGCAGCCACAGCCTGGGCTTCTTCCCGTCGAAATGCAGCTGCATCAGCGCATGGGGGTGCGAGCTGTCGACCCAGATCG
>CBJNAE010000215.1:0-7389 GCA_966433995.1 uncultured Ideonella sp.
CAGGGGTGCATCTCCACGCCGAGCTGCATCGGCACCACCGGGGTGGGACGGGGGATCACGCGGGCGCCGCTGGCCAGGCCGTGCACGTCGCCGGTGGGCATCAGGTAGGCGCGGTCGCCGGAGAAACCCACCACCTCGGCGAAGACCGGCGGCTGCTCGTCGTTGGGCCGGCGGCTTTCCTTGTGGATCTCGCAGACCGAACCGACCGGCACGCGGATGCCGGCGGCCTCCAGCACCAGGCCGGCCACGCGCACCAGCAGCCCGTTGGATTCCAGCGGCACCGGGTCGGCGGAGAAAGCCTGCAGGTCGGCCAAGTAGCGCTGCCACTTGTCGGCATTGGCCAGGGCCTGGCTTTCGAGGGGGGAGGTGATCATGGTTGCGGCTCCTGTTCGCCGGCCGGTGCGGCCGGCTTGAGCTCGGCGGGCAGCCCGGGCGGCGTGGCGCCGTCGCCGGCCGCGCGGCAGCCGGAGGAATCCCAGGGCTGGTCGCAGCCCAGGGCCGCGGCGGCGCGACGCCAGCGCGCTTCGATGCTGCCGTCGATGACGCCGATGTCGGACTCCACCAGGCAGCCGCCGGGCGTGACGCCGGGGTCGGCGACGACGCGGCCGCCGCGGGCGGCCAGCACTTCGGCGGCGCCTTCGGTGACGAAGGCGCAGTCGCTGGGGTTCACGCGCACCGTGATGTGCCGTGCGCTGAGCAGCAGCGTCTCCAGCGCCTCGTTGGCCACGGCCGCCACCAGCTCGGGCCGCGTCTGCAGCTCCGCGCGCACGATCTGGCGCGCCAGGTTGGTGGCCGAGACGGCCAGGGCGCGGGCCATGTCCTGCTGCAGGTCGTCGAGCTGGCCGGTGAGCGACTGGGTGATCGCGCTGAACTGCACGTTGACCTGGTTGGCGTAACTCTGCTTGAAGGCTTCCAGCGCGGCCATGCCGTCGCGGTAGCCGTCCTGGTAGCCCTGCTGGCGCGTGGCGTGCAGCTTGGCCGCCAGCAACTCGGCCGGCGTGGGTTTGGGCGCCTTGGGCGCTTCCGGTTCTGGCGCCGCGCGGTGCACGCCGGTGTCGGGCGCGGGCGCGCCGCCGGACAGCGCGTTGGGGTTCCAGGCGGCGAAGGTGTCCAGTTCCTCCCTCGGGATGAAGCGGCCGTACACCGACGGGTGCTTCTTGTCAGAGGAAGTCATCGTCGCTTCCTCCGCTCAGCACGATCTGGCCCTCGTCGGCCAGGCGGCGCACGATCTTGAGCATTTCCTTCTGCTCGGCTTCCACTTCCGACACGCGCACGGGGCCGCGCGATTCGAGGTCTTCGCGCAGCGTCTCCGCGGCGCGGGTGGACATGTTCTTGAAGATGCGCTCGCGCATCTCGGGCGTGGCGCCCTTGAGCGCGATGACGAGGGACTCGCTCTGCACTTCCTTCAGTAGCGCCTGGATGCCGCGGTCGTCGATCTTCTCCAAGTCGTCGAAGGTGAACATGTTGTCCATGATCTTCTGCGCCAACTCGTTGTCGGCCTCGCGGATGTAGTCCAGCACGGCGGTCTCGACGCTGGTGCCCATCATGTTGATGATCTCGGCCGCGGCCTTCACGCCGCCGAGCGAGGCCTTGCGCAGCTTGTCGCCGCCGGCCAGCACCTTGCTCATCACCTCGTTCAGGTCTTTCAGGGCCGAAGGCTGGATGCCGTCGAGCGTGGCGATGCGGATCAGCACCTCGTTGCGCTGGCGCTCGGTGAAGCACTTGAGCACCGCCGAGCCCTGGTCGAAGTCGAGGTGGACCAGGATGGCCGCGACGATCTGCGGGTGCTCGTTGCGCAGCAGCTCGGCCACCGACACCGCGTCCATCCACTTCAGGCTTTCGATGCCGGAGATGTCGCTGCCCTGCAGGATGCGGTCGATCAGCAGGTTGGCCTTGTCGTCGCCCAGCGCCTTGCGCAGCACCGCCTTGACGTACTCGTCGGTGTCGGTCACCAACATGCTCTGGTCAGCGGCCACCTCGCTGAAGCGGTTCATCACCGCGTCGAAGCGCTCGCGCGGGATGCTCTTCATGCGGGCGATGGTCTCTCCCAGCGCCTGCACTTCCTTCGGGGCCAGGTGCTTGAAGACCTCGGCGGCTTCCTCCTCGCCGAGGGACATCAAGAAGATGGCCGCGTCCTCCACGCCCTTGTTGTCGCTTGCGCTCATGTCGGGTCTGGTTCCGGTGCCTGGACGTTGTCGATGGTGGGGCGCGGGTTCAGGCGGTCTCGCCGCTCACCCAGCCGCGCACGATGCCGGCCACGGCGGCGGGGTTTTCCTTGGCCAGGGTGCGGGCCTGCTCCAGCTGCGGGTTGGACTTGGGGGCTTCCAGCGCCGGGGGTTCCGGGTCGGGCATCGGCTCGTCGTCGGCGACGACGGCGTTCAGGTTGGGACCGGCCGCCGGCTGCGCGGGCTCCAGGGCCGCTTTCAAGGCCGGTTTGACCAGGCCGAAGAACACCAGCATGCCCACCACCGTCAACCCCAGCGGCACCGCGGCGGCGCGCAGCATGTCGATGACTTCGGGCTGCTTCCACAAGGGGATGTCCACCTGCGTGACCGGCTCGACCTTGAAGGGCGCGTTGACCACCTTGACCGAGTCGCCGCGGTCCTGCTTGAAGCCGATGCTTTCCTTGACCAGGGCGTCGAGCTTCTCCAGCTCCTCCGGCGTCAGCGGCGAAACGGTGGTCTTGCCCTTGGCGTCGGTGTTGCTCTTGTTGTTGACGACCACGGCGGCGTTCAGGCGCTTGACGGTGCCGGTGGCGTTGCGCGTCACGCGCACGGTCTTGTCGACCTCGTAGTTCGTCACCGCGTCGCGGCGCGAGCTGTTGTTACCGCCGGCGCCGCCGCCCTGGGCGGCCTGCAGCGGCTGCTGGGCGCCGGTGATCGGCGCGGTGGGCGCAGGCTGGGGCTGGTTGCTGGCCGCGCCGGGCACGCCGGTGGCGGCGGCGCCGCTGCTGCCGGACTGCTCGTTGGTCTGCTGGCTGCGGATGGCGATGCTGGCGTCGGGGCCCTGGTTGGGCTTGAATTCCTCCGAGGTGGCTTCGGACTGGGAGAAGTCGATGTCGGCGGTGACGGTGGCGCGCAGGTTCTCGCGGCCCACCACCGGCTCCAGCAGCTCCAGGATGCGCTTGGTGTAGCCGGCCTCGATCTGGTTCACGTATTGCAGCTGCTGGGCGTCCAGGCCGTTGGCGGCGCCGCTGTCGGGCGAGCCGGACAGCAGCGCGCCGGTCTGGTCGAGCACGCTCACCGCCTTGGGGTTCATCTCGGGCACGCTGGAGGCCACCAGGTGCACGATGCCGGCGATCTGGGCGCGGTCCAGGGTGCGTCCGGGGTGCAGGGTCAGCATCACCGAGGCGCTGGCCTTCTGCTGCTCGCGGAAGAAGCCGTTCTGGTTGGGCAGGGCCAGGTGCACGCGGGCGTTCTGCACCGCGGCCATGGCCGTGATCGAGCGCACCAGCTCGCCCTCCAGGCCGCGCTGGAAGGTCAGCCGCTCCTGGAACTGGGTCTGGCCGAAACGGGCGCCGTCCATCAGCTCGAAACCCACCACCGAGCCCTTGGGCAGGCCGGCCGTGGCCAGCTTCAGGCGCGCGTCGTGCACCTTGGCGGCAGGCACGAGGATGGCCGAGCCGCCATCGGCGTGGCGGTAAGGCACGTTCATCTGCGACAGCTGGGCGATGATGGCGCCGCCGTCCTTGTCCGACAGGTTGGCGTAAAGCACTTTGTAGTCGCCCTGGCTGCTCCACATCGTCATGGCCAGCACCACGGCCACCAGGCCGGCCAGGCCCAGGCCCATCGACAGCTTGGCCTTGGCCGGCAGGGCCATCAGGCGGCTGCCGAAGCCCGGCGCTTCGTTGATGACGGTTTGATTCGGATTCAGTGCGACTGCGTTCATGGTCTGTGGATCCTGGTCTTCTTGCCTGGCAAGCCGCCTTTCGCGGGCCGCTTGGGTTCAATGGCCCCTGCCAGCCGCGGGGCTGTCGGGTGAATTGATTATTTGGAAATCGGCCGCCGCTGAATGGGGAAACAGGCCCTCAAACAGCCGCCAGTTCCCCCCATCGCCTGCCCCGGGAATTCCTAAGATGGCGCCATCGACGGATGCTGCGCGCGGCGCGTCGAAAAGCGTGACTTCCGACCGGCCACAGGCGGATCGGCCGTCACAAGGAGCCAACGATGAACGTGACGCTGAAACCCTTCGATTTCGCCCAGGCCGTCGCCCGTGCCGGGCTGCAGACCAACGGCATGCCCCTGCCCAAGACGCAGGCGGCCGAGGGGACGGGTTTCTCCCAGGCCCTGAGTCAGGCGCTGTCGTCGGTGAGCCAGTCCCAGGCGCAGGCGGCCGACATGCAGCGCGACCTGCAGATGGGCAAGTCCACCGCCAGCATCGAGGAAACCATGGTCGCGATGCAGAAAGCGCAGATCGGCTTCCAGGCCACCCTGCAGGTCAGGAACAAGTTGGTGCAGGCTTACAGCGACATCATGAACATGCAAGTCTAAGAACTGCTCGGTAGGCATATCCATTGCCCTGACCTGCAGGGACCCCCGCGATATCCTCCGAGGCGATGTCCGCCAAACACCACCATTCGACGCCCCACGGGGGCCCCGACGGCCCCCGCCCCGACCGCCTGGCCCTGCGCGGCGACTTGCTCGACTTCACCGGCCCGCCCGACTGGAGCGACCTGGAGCCCAGCCAGGCGCGCTGGCGACCCGACCACTGGCTGCTGATCGAAGGCGGCCGCATCCACGGTGTGCGCAAGGGCGGCTCGCCGCCGGACGCCTCCTGGAACCGGGTGGACCACCGCGGCCGGCTCATCCTGCCCGGCTTCATCGACACCCACGTGCACATGCCCCAGCTGGACGTCATCGCCAGCCACGGCACCGGCCTGCTCGAATGGCTGAAGACCACCACCTTCCCGGCGGAGATGCGCTACGCCTACGAAGGCGAGGCCGCCTCGGGCGCGCGGCGCTTCGTCAACGCCCTGCTGGCCCACGGCACGACCAGCGCCATGGTCTTCCCGACGGTGCACAAAGTCAGCGTCGAGGCGCTGTTCGAGGCGGCCGGCCAGCGCGACATGCGCGTCATCGCCGGCAAGGTGCTGATGGACCGCCATGCGCCGGAAGGCCTGCGCGACGACGTGGAACAGGCCGAGGCCGACTGCCTGGACCTCATCCAGCGCTGGCACGGCAAGGGCCGGGCGTCGTACGCGGTGACGGTGCGCTTCGCGCCCACCAGCACGCCCGGGCAGCTGGAGATGGCGGGGCGGCTGTGCGCCTCCCGCCCCGGCCTCTACATGCAGACCCACCTGGCGGAGACGCGCGACGAGGTGCAGTGGGTCTACACCCTGTTCCCCGAGGCGCGCAGCTACCTGGACGTCTACCGCCAGGCCGGCCTGCTGGGCCCGCGCAGCGTCTTCGCCCACGGCATCTGGCTGGATACCCAGGACCGCACCGAGTTGCGCGAGGCCGGCGCGGCGATCGCCCATTGCCCGACCTCCAACCTCTTCCTCGGCAGCGGCCTGTTCGACTGGCCGCGCGCCGAGCGGGAAGGCGTGGCCGTCACCCTGGCCACCGACGTGGGCGGCGGCACCAGCCTGTGCATGCTGCCGACCATGGCCGAGGGCTACAAGGTGCAGGCCATGCTCGGCCACCGCATGACCGCCTGGAGCGGCCTCTACGCCGCCACCCGCGGCGCGGCGCGGGCGCTGCACCTCGAAAGCGAGATCGGCAGCCTGCAGCCCGGCGCCGCCGCCGATGTCTGCGTCTGGGACTGGGCCATGACCCCGGTCGCCGAGCACCGCCAGGCCCTGGCCCGCTCGCTGCACGAACGGCTGTTCGCCTGGCTCCTGCTCGGCGGCGACCGCAACCTGGTGCAGACCTACGTGGCCGGGAGCCTGCAGTACGAGCGCGCTTGACCGCAAGGGGATGTAGGAGCGGCTTCAGCCGCGATGCGGTGCGGCGGATCGCGGCTGACGCCGCTCCTACAAGGGAAAAAGCTTTGCTGAGTCCGAGGCGTCAAGAACGTTTCTTGTAGGAGCGGCTTCAGCCGCGATCGCGGTGCACAGCCATCGCGGCTGAAGCCGCTCCTACAAATATGCGGAATCCCACAGGGGATAGTCGCCCAGGCGTTCCACAAGTCCCGCTCTCAAAGGATTGGCGACCACATACCTGGCCAAGGAGACCAAATCCTCTTCGCGCCTTGCCGCACGATCGTGAAAACCTTTCTGCCAGAAACCGGAGATGCCCCGATTCGCGCCGATCCAACGGGACGACCGGCCCTTCACGAGCCGAACCACAGTCGAAAGATCCGCTGCATCACCGAGCGCAAAGAGCCAGTGCAGATGGTCCGGCATCACCACAAAGGCGAGGGTCTGGGTGTGGGCCTCTTGATCCATGGTCCGGAGCACCCGAACCAGCTCCCTGCCAATTTGCCACTGCGCGAAAACCGGCTCCCGGCCCCGCACGACGGTGGTGACCAGGTAAACCCTGGCACGCTCCGAATACCGACCTTTGCGCAAATCGCCCCCGTGGGGTGGTCTCATTTTTCTTCCCCTCCAGCTGTTCTTTGTAGGAGCGGCTTCAGCCGCGATCACGGTGCACCGCATCGCGGCTGAAGCCGCTCCTACGCGGAAGACGTGGCGCCCACCGGCGTTTGTTCCTTCAACAGCGTCTCCAGGCACTGCTCCCGGATGCCGTAGAACGCCTTGATCTCCGCGATCTGGCGCCAGACCTCCGCCGTCTGCGCGGGCGAGGGCGGCGACGCGCGCTTGACCGCCAGGATCATCTTGTTCTTGCTGGTGTGCTCCAGCGAGACGAATTCGAACACCTGGGTGGCGTAGCCGCTGGTTTCCAGCAGCAGGGCCCGCAGGCCGTCGGTGAGCATCTCGGCTTCCTGGCCCAGGTGGATGCCGTGCTGCAGGATGGGCCGTAGCGGGTGCGGGCTGAGCAGCTGGGGCCGCACCTGTTTGTGGCAGCAGGGCGAGCACATGATGACCGCGGCGCCGGCGCGGATGCCGGTGTGGATGGCGTAGTCGGTGGCGATGTCGCAGGCGTGCAGCGCGATCATCACGTCCACCGCCTGAGGAGGCCGGCTGCGCACGTCGCCTTCGGAGAACGCCAGGCCCTGCAGCGCGCAGCGTTCGACGGCGTCGTTGCACAGGCGGACCAGGTCGCCGCGCAGTTCGACGCCGGTCACGCGCGCGTCCAGCCCGCGCTGGGTGCGCAGGAAATCATGCAGCGCGAAGGTGAGGTAGCCCTTGCCGGCGCCGAAGTCCACCACGTCCAGCCGGCTACGCCCGGCCAGCGGCGAGTTGTCGAAGGCGTGGGAGAACACTTCGACGAATTTGTTGATCTGCTTCCATTTGCGCGACATCGCCGGCACCAGCCGCCGCTGGTCGTC
>CBJNAE010000216.1:0-7326 GCA_966433995.1 uncultured Ideonella sp.
GCGCGGAAGTCGCTGGAGAACAGCGAGGTGTCGGGGTTGACCGCGGCCACCAGCGTGATGCGCCGGAAGTCGTGGCCCTTGGTGACCATCTGCGTGCCCACCAGCACGTCCACCTCGCCGGCGTGCACCGCGCCCAGCTGGGCCTGCAGCGAGCCTTTGAGCCGGGTGCTGTCAGCGTCGATGCGGGCCACCCGCGCCGGCAGCTCTTCGCCGCCGGGGCCGCGCCGGCGCAGCAGCGCGGCGAGTTGCTCTTCCAATTGCTCGGTGCCGCGGCCCATCGGGGCGATGTCGAGGTTGCCGCAGTCGGGGCAGGCGCGCGGCACGCGCTCGGTGTGGCCGCAGTGGTGGCAGCGCAGCGTGCGGTCCAGCTTGTGGAAGACGCGCCAGGCGCTGCAGTGCGGGCAGCCGCTCTTCCAGCCGCATTCGCCGCAGAAGAGCACCGGCGCATAGCCGCGCCGGTTCAGGAACACCAGGCTCTGCTCGCCGGCCTCGATGCGCTTTTGCAGCGCCGCCAGCAGCGGCGCCGACAGCGCCTGGTTGACCCCGCGCCCCTTGGGCTGCTGGTTCATGTCGACCGTGCGCACGCGGGGCAGGGCCGCGCCGCCGATGCGCGCCGGCATGGCCAGTCGCAAATAGCGGCCTTCATTGGCGCGTTGCCAGCTTTCCAGCGACGGCGTGGCCGAGCCCAGCAGCACCGGGATGCCCTCGCGCTTGCCGCGCACCACGGCCAGGTCGCGCGCCGAGTAGCGCGCCCCGTCCTGCTGCTTGTAGGACGGGTCGTGTTCTTCGTCGACCACGATCAGCCCGAGCCGCGGCATCGAAGCGAACACCGCCAGCCGCCTGCCAAGCACCAGGTCGGCCAGGCCGAGGTGGGCGGCAAGCCAGTGGCGCAGCCGCTGCACCGGCGTCAGGCCGCTGTGCAGCGAGACGATGCTGCGCCCACCGAAGCGCGCCTGGAAGCGTTCTTCCAGCTGCGGCGTGAGGTTGATCTCGGGCACCATGACCAGCACCTGGCGGCCTTGCGCCAGCGCTTGTTCCGCGGCCTGCAGATAGACCTCGGTCTTGCCGCTGCCGGTGGCGCCGAAGAGCAATGCGGTGGGCGCCCCGGGGCTGCTTCCGCCGTCGCCGGCTGCCTGCGCCAGCCGCGCCAGAGCTTCCTGCTGTTCGCCGCTGAGCTCGGGCCGGGTTGGGGGCGGCGCCTCGCCTTCGCCGGCTCGCGCCTGGGCCGCTTTGGCACGCGCCTTGTGCAGCTTGGCGAGTTGCAGCGTCAATGCGTTGTTGTCGAGCTTGCGCAACTCGGGCGGGAGCCAGGACAACACGACTTCACCCAGCCCGCGCTGGTAATACGAGGCGGCGAATTCCGCCAGGGCGCGCCAGGCATCGGTCAGCGGCGGCAAGGCGTGCATCACCGCATTCACGGGTTTGAGCACCAAGGGTTTTTCCTGATCCCCCTCCGATGCCGTGTCGGATGGAAGGGTTTCGTCCAAGCCCTCTGACCACACCACGCCGGGCACATCGCGGCGGCCCAGAGGAACGCGGACGACGGTTCCGGGAGCGAGCGGCTGCTCACTGGCGTAGTCGAGCAAACCCGTCAAACCACTGTGCAGTGGGGTTTCGACCGCCACGCGCAGGCGATAGGAAACGGTCAAAACATCCCCTTTGCTCGCCAAGGCTGAAAGTTCGATTCTTTTTGAGAAAAGCTCGCTAAGTCCATGTTTTTAATCGGCTTTGCGGGCTTTCCACGCAAACTGTGGATAACTTTGTGGGCAACCCTCTGTCAGACGCGCTAAATCCTTGATTCATCAAGGCTGGGGTTGGACTGCACAGTTTCGCAGCAGTCGCAGCAATCTATATGAATCAATGACTTACACGAACCGAGTGAGGATTGGAACGGTTGAGACGCCAGAATCGACCTGTCAAGCCCGAATGCGCCAAAGTGGGGATAAGTCAAGACCTGAAGGTCATTTAGAAGACAAATTTCTCACTTGACTGCTTCGAAAAAAATGCTAGTGCCGGGGGTGCCGGACGGCGGCTCAAACCCCTGCGCGCATGCGCCTGGAATGGGCGTGGACGGTCTCCACCAGCACCTGCACGCTTTCCGGCGGCGTGTGCTGGCTGATCCCGTGGCCGAGGTTGAAGATGTGGCCCGCCGGGCTGCCGTCGGCCTGGGTCGGCGGGCCGAAGCTGTCCAGGGCCTGGATCACTTCCGCTTCGATGCGCGCCGGCGGCGCGAACAGCACATTGGGGTCGAGGTTGCCTTGCAGGGCCACATGCCGGCCGACGCGCTCGCGCGCTTGGCCGAGGTTGACGGTCCAGTCCAGGCCTAGCACGTCGGGCGCGTGCCCGGTGCCGGGGGCCGCCATGTCTTCCAGCCACAGGCCGCCGCCCTTGGTGAAGACGATGTGGGGGACGCGCTGGCCGCCGTGTTCCTTCTTGAGTTGGCGCAGCACACGCTGGGTGTAGGCCAGGCTGAACTCGCGGAAGGCGCGGTCGGCCAGCACGCCGCCCCAGCTGTCGAAGACCATCACCGCCTGGGCGCCGGCCTCGATCTGGGTGTTGAGGTACAGCGCGACGGCGTCGGCGTTGATGGCCAGCATGCGGTGCATCAGGTCGGGCCGCGAATAGAGCATCGTCTTGACCCGCCGGTAGTCGTCCGAGCCGCCGCCTTCGACCATGTAGCAGGCCAGCGTCCAGGGGCTGCCCGCGAAACCGATCAGCGGCACGCGGCCGGCCAGCGCCTTGCGGATCGAGGCGACCGCGTCGAACACGTAGCGCAGCTTGTCCATGTCGGGCACGGCCAGCCGCTGCACGGCCGCCTCGTCGCGCACGGGGTGGGCGAACTTCGGGCCCTCGCCGAGGGCGAAGTCCAGGCCCAGGCCCATCGCGTCGGGCACGGTGAGGATGTCGCTGAACAGGATGGCCGCGTCCAGCGCGTAGCGTGCCAGCGGCTGCAGCGTCACTTCGGTGGCGTAGTCGGTGTTGGTGGCCAGCCCCATGAAGCTGCCGGCCCGGGCACGGGTGGCGCGGTACTCCGGCAGGTAGCGGCCCGCCTGGCGCATCAGCCAGACGGGGGTGTGGGGGGTGGGCTGGCGCAGGCAGGCGCGCAAAAAGCTGTCGTTTTGGAGGGGTGCGGACATCGGGGGATTATCCTTGCCATCCCCCGACACCCCATCCAGCCCAGGAGAGACAGACCATGCTCGCTCAGAACATTCTGGCCACCATCGGCAACACGCCGCACATCCGCGTCAACCGGCTGTTCGGCGCCTCGCATTCGGTCTACATCAAGAGCGAGCGCAGCAACCCCGGCGGTTCGATCAAGGACCGCATCGCGATGAGCATGGTCGAGGCCGCCGAAGTGGCCGGCCAGCTCAAGCCGGGCTCCACCATCATCGAGCCCACCTCGGGCAACACCGGCGTCGGCCTGGCCATGGTGGCGGCGGTCAAGGGCTACAAGCTGGTGCTGGTCATGCCCGACAGCATGAGCGTCGAGCGCCGCCGCCTGATGCTGGCCTACGGCGCCACCTTCGTGCTCACGCCCCGCGAGAAGGGCATGAACGGCGCGATCGCCCGCGCCAAGGAGCTGCTGGCCGAGACCCCGGGCGGCTGGATGCCCCAGCAGTTCGAGAACCCGGCCAACATCGACGTGCACGTGCGCACCACGGCGCTGGAGATCGCCGCCGATTTCCCCAGCGGCGTGGACGCGCTCATCACCGGGGTGGGCACCGGCGGCCACATCACCGGCTGCGCCCAGGTGCTCAAGGCGCGCTGGCCCAAGCTCAAGGTCTTCGCGGTCGAGCCCAGCGCCAGCCCCGTCATCAGCGGCGGCTCGCCCAGCTCGCACCCCATCCAGGGCATCGGCGCGGGCTTCATCCCGAAGAACCTGAACACCGATCTGCTCGACGGCGTGATCCAGGTCGAGGCCGAGGAAGCCCGCGAGATGGCGCGCCGCGCGGCGCGCGAGGAAGGCATGCTGGTGGGCATCTCCAGCGGCGCCACGCTGGCCGCCATCGCCAAGAAGCTGCCCGAGCTGCCGCAGGGCGCCACGGTGCTGGGCTTCAACTACGACACCGGCGAGCGCTACCTGTCGATCGAAGGCTTCCTGCCGGTGGAGTGACCCGCGCATGACCACCGCCCAAGACGCCGGCGCGGCGGGGTGCCCGCGATGAAACCCCGCATCCTGATCGTCGAAGACGAGCCCGGCATCGCCGACACCCTGCAATACGCCCTGCGCACCGAGGGCTTCGACCCCCAGTGGTGCGCCACCGGCGAGGAGGCGCTGCGCTGCGCGGCAGAGCAGCCGCCGGCGCTGGTGCTGCTGGACGTCGGGCTGCCCGACGTCATGGGCTTCGAAGTCTTCAAGCGGCTGCGCGCCCAGCCCGGCGGGGCCGACCTGCCGGTGGTCTTCCTGACCGCGCGCAGCGACGAGATCGACCGCGTGGTGGGCCTGGAGCTGGGCGCCGACGACTACGTGGCCAAGCCCTTCTCGCCGCGCGAACTGGTGGCGCGGGTGCGCTCCATCCTGCGCCGCGCGAGCAAAGCGCCCGCCGCGCCCGCGGCCGGCCCCTCACCGGCCCCGCCGGCCGCGGCGCCCTTGACCGTCGACGACGGCAAGCGCCAGATCCGCTACTACGGCCAGTTGCTCGAACTGTCGCGCTATGAGTTCGGCCTGCTCAGGACGCTGGCTTCGCGCCCCGGCCACGTGTACACCCGCGAGCTGCTGCTGGACCTGGTGTGGGACGACGAGAGCGACAGCCTGGACCGCACCGTCGACGCGCATGTGAAGACCGTGCGCGCCAAGCTGAGGGCGGTCGCACCCGATCTCGACCCGATACGCACGCACCGCGGCACGGGTTACGCCTGGGCGGAGGACCTGCCGGCGAAGGCTTGAGTGGCCGTCGGCGGCCCGGCCGCCGTCACTTCGCTTTGGCCGGCAGCGCCATCGGCTTGATCGCGCCGCAGTCCGACGACAGCCATTTGCCGGACTGCTTCATCTGCATCGTCTCCGACTTGCCTTCGCGCACCGTCGTGACGTTGACGTCGCCGGTGTAAGCCGTGTTGCCGCTGAAAACGTAGTGGCCCTCGCCGCGGGAAGCCACCGGGCCGTGGGTGCAGCTGAACGTGGTGTGGATGGTGTTGCCGCTGGGCTTGACGCTCTGCGTGCAACCCTCTTGCACCGGCATCTGGCGCATCTCGGCCTGCTCCTTGGAGATGCACATCTTCACCGTGGTGCCGGCGCCCGGGCCGGAGAACGACACGCCCACGCCCTTGTCGGCCATCATCTTCTCGATCATCGCGCGCTGCTGGGGCGACATCTTGGCCATCTCCGCCTGGGCGTTGGCCATCGCCTTCTGGGTTTCGGGGTTGGTCGACGTGCTTTGCGAGGTCATCTCCCACAGGCCCGGCTGCATCGACTGCTGCGCGTGGGCGGCGGGGGTGAACAGCGCGCCGCAAGCGCCGAGGGCCAGGAGGATTCGCAAGGAGGTTGCGCGCATGGGAGGCTCCGGGAAAGGGGGGTGAAAAAAGCGGCCAAAGCATAGCAGCGGGCGCCCGCGGCATGGGCATGGCCGGCGGCCCGGGCGGCCCGGGCTGTTTTGTGCAACAGTGGCGGCCCCGCCCGCCCGCCACCGCAGGAAGCCCCATGGACATCCTCTTCATCGCCGACCCGCTCGAATCCTTCAAGCCCCACAAGGACTCCACCTTCGCCATGATGCGCGAGGCTGCCCGGCGCGGGCACCGCCTGCTGGCCTGCGAACCGCGCGACGTGTCGTGGCGGCGCGGCGGCAAGGTGGCGGCCCGGGTCCGCGAGATCGCGCTGACGGGCCGGCTCGACGAAGGTTGGTTCACCGTGGAGCGCGCAACGGCGGCCGGCGAGCCGCCGCTGCCCCTGGCCGAGGCCGGCGCGGTGCTGATGCGCAAAGACCCGCCCTTCGACAGCGAATACTTCTACGCCACCCACTGGCTGCAGCAGGCCGAGCGCGAAGGCGCCCGGGTGTTCAACTCGCCGCGCGCGCTGCGCGACCACCCCGAGAAACTGGCCATCCTCGAATTCCCCGAATTCACGCCGCCGACGCTCGTGACGCGCGACGCGCGCGACATCGAGGCCTTCCACGCCGAGCACAAGAACATCATCCTCAAACCGCTGGACGGCATGGGCGGCAAGGGCATCTTCCGCGTCGGCCCGGACGGCCTCAACCTGGGCAGCATCACCGAGACGCTGAACCAGCACGGCGGGGCCACCTTGATGGTGCAACGCTTCCTGCCGGAGATCGCGCAGGGCGACAAGCGCATCCTCTTGATCGACGGGGCGCCGGTGCCGTTCTCGCTGGCGCGCATCCCGCAGGGCAGCGAGATCCGCGGCAACCTCGCCGCCGGCGGCAAGGGCGTGGCCCAGCCGCTGAGCGCGCGCGACCTGGAGATCGCCCAGGCCCTCGGCCCGGTGCTGGCCGCCCGCGGCCTGCTCCTGGTGGGCCTGGACGTGATCGGCGACTGCCTGACCGAAGTCAACGTCACCAGCCCGACCTGCTTCCAGGAGATCACCGACCAGGCCGGCTTCGACGTGGCCAAGGTCTTCATCGACGCGTTGGAGAAGCGGCTGGCTTGCCCCGTCCGTCGGGATTGAACCCCGTGATGGGATCGGGCCTTACCCCGCTCTGACCTGCCGCTGGTAGCGCCCCGGCGTCACGCCGTAGCGCTTGGCGAAGCTGCGCGTCAGGTGGGCCTGGTCGCTCAGGCCGACGGCGGCGGCCACCTGGGCGGCGGGTTCGCCGCGGGCCAGGCGCTCCTTGGCTTCGAACAGGCGCAGCGCCATCAGCATCTGCTGCGGCGTGGCATGGTGGCGGGCCTTGAACACGCGCAGGAAGTGGAAGGGGCTCAGGCCGGCGGTGGCGGCGAGGTCTTCCAGGCGCAGCGGCTGGCCGAGCTGGGCGCGCATCTGTTCGATCACGCGGGAGAAACCGGCGCCGGCGCGCACCCCGGGCGGCGGCGACGGCGAGCGCGCGTGCGGGCGCAGCTCCTCCACCAGCAGGGACAAGGCGCTGTCGAACGCCAGCGGCTGGGCATCGTTTTCGGCGCACGCCCACAACCCGTGCAGCAATTGGCCGACGCGGCGGGCCCGGGCCGCGTCCAGCGCCACCACTTGCGGGAACCACCAACCCGGCTCGCCGCTGACGTCGGCCAGCGCCGCAGGGTCGATGTAGAGCATGCGGTATCGCCAGCCGCCTTCGGTCTCGGCCTGGCCGGTGTGCAACTCGTCGGGGTTCATCAGCACCAGCGAGCCGACCGGGGCCAGGTGCTCGCCGCCGCGGTAGCGGAAGCGCTCCACGCCGG
>CBJNAE010000217.1:0-7317 GCA_966433995.1 uncultured Ideonella sp.
TGGCGAACTTCGCCCAGATGCTGTCGATCTTCCTGATCCCGGCGGCGCTGGTCTTCATGTTCGGCCGCATGGTGGGCGATCCGCGCCAGGGCTGGGCCGTCCTGGCGGCGATGACTGCGATCTTCGTGGCCAGCGTGGTTGCGGTGACGGCGCAGGAACAACAAGGCAACCCGTTGCTGGCGCAGCTGGGCGCCGACCATGTGGCGAGCGCGGCGCAGCCCGGCGGCAACATGGAAGGCAAGGAAGCGCGCTTCGGCATCAAAGCCTCGAGCCTGTTCGCCGCGATCACGACGGCCGCCTCATGCGGCGCGGTCAACGCCATGCACGATTCCTTCACGCCGCTCGGCGGCGCCGTGCCGCTGGTGCTGATGCAGCTCGGCGAAGTGGTGTTCGGTGGCGTGGGCACCGGCCTGTACAGCATGCTGATTTTCGCCATCCTGGCGGTGTTCATCGCCGGCTTGATGATCGGGCGAACGCCGGAATACCTCGGCAAGAAGATCGAAGTCCATGAGATGAAGATGACGTCGGTCGCCATCCTCGTCACACCCATCCTGGTGCTGGCGGGCACCGCGGTGGCCGTGCTGGCCGGCGCGGGCAAGGCCGGCATCGCCAACCCGGGCGCGCATGGATTCTCGGAAGTCCTCTACGCCTTGACCTCGGCCGGCAACAACAATGGCAGCGCGTTCGCGGGGCTGTCGGCCAACACGCCCTTCTACAACACGCTCCTGGCGATCGCGATGTGGCTCGGCCGCTTCGGCGTGATCGTGCCGGTCCTGGCCATCGCCGGCTCGCTGGCGGCCAAGAAGCGCATGGCCTTCACTGCCGGCACCTTGCCCACCCACGGTCCACTGTTCGTGCTGCTCTTGATCGGCACGGTGCTGCTGGTCGGCTTGCTGAACTATGTGCCCGCGCTGGCCCTGGGGCCCGTCGTCGAGCACCTGATGCTGTGGCATCCGAAGTGATCCGCCGTCCCACAGGCAACAGGAAAACCCCATGACAACTTCCAACGCGTTTTCTCTCTTGGACCCGATGCTGGTCAAGCCGGCCATCGCCTGCGCCTTCGGCAAGCTCGACCCGCGGGTGCAGTGGCGCAACCCGGTGATGTTCGTCGTCTATGTCGGCAGCATCCTCACCACACTCCTGTGGGTCCAGTCCTTGGGCGGCAAGGGCGAGGCGCCGCAAGGGTTCATCCTGGCGATCGCGCTGTGGCTGTGGTTCACCGTGCTGTTCGCCAACTTCGCCGAGGCGATGGCGGAAGGCCGCAGCAAGGCGCAAGCCTCGTCGCTGCGCGGCCTCAAGAAGAAAACCATCGCCAAGAAGCTGGAACAACCCCGGCACGGCTCATCCTGGCACCCCATGGAGGCCGAAGAGCTGCGCAAGGGCGCGGTGGTGCTGGTCGAAGCGGGCGATGTCATACCGCTGGACGGCGAGGTCATCGAGGGCGTGGCCTCGGTCGACGAGAGCGCCATCACCGGCGAGTCGGCGCCGGTCATCCGCGAATCCGGCGGCGATTTCTCGTCGGTCACCGGCGGCACCCGGGTGCTGTCGGACTGGCTGGTGGTGCGCATCGACGTGAACCCCGGGGAGTCCTTCCTCGACCGGATGATCTCGATGGTGGAGGGCGCCAAGCGCCAGAAGACACCGAACGAGATCGCGCTGACGATCCTGCTGGTGGCGCTGACGATCGTCTTCGTCGTCGTCACGGTGACCCTGCTCCCTTTCTCCATCTTCAGCGTCGAAGCCGCCGGTTCAGGCGCGCCCGTCACGGTGACTGCCTTGATCGCGTTGCTCGTCTGCCTGATCCCCACCACCATCGGGGCGCTGCTGTCGGCCATCGGCGTGGCCGGCATGAGCCGCATGATGGAGGCCAACGTCATCGCCACTTCCGGCCGCGCGGTCGAGGCGGCCGGCGACGTGGATGTGCTGCTGCTCGACAAGACCGGCACCATCACCCTCGGCAACCGGCAGGCCTCGGCTTTCTTGCCGGCGCAGGGTGTCACCGATCAGCAACTGGCCGATGCGGCGCAGTTCGCGTCGATGGCCGACGAAACGCCCGAGGGCCGCAGCATCACCGTGCTGGCCAAGCAGAAGTTCAACCTTCGGGAGCGCGAGCTGGCCGCCCGGAAGACGGCCTTCGTGCCGTTCACCGCGCAGACGCGCATGAGCGGGGTCGATGTCGAGGCCGCCGATGGCGGCGTCCGCATGCTGCGCAAAGGCGCGGCGGACGCGATCAAGGATCACGTGCAGGCGTTGGGGGGCGGCTTCCCCGAGGACGTGCGCGTCTCCGCGGAAGCGGTCGCCCGCAAGGGCAGCACGCCGCTGGTCGTCTGCGACGGCCCCAAGGTGCTGGGCGTGGTCGAACTGAAGGACATCGTCAAGGGCGGCATCAAGGAGCGCTTCGCCGAGTTGCGCCGCATGGGCATCAAGACGGTGATGATCACCGGCGACAACCGCCTCACCGCGGCGGCGATCGCGGCCGAGGCCGGCGTCGACGACTTCCTCGCCGAGGCCACGCCCGAGGCCAAGCTGAAGATGATCCGCGACTACCAGGCCGAAGGCCGCCTGGTGGCGATGACCGGCGACGGCACCAACGACGCGCCGGCGCTGGCCCAGGCTGACGTCGCGGTGGCGATGAACACCGGCACCCAGGCCGCCAAGGAAGCCGGCAACATGGTCGACCTGGACAGCAACCCGACCAAGCTGCTGGAGATCGTCGAAACCGGAAAGCAGCTGCTGATGACTCGCGGTTCGCTGACGACGTTCTCGATCGCCAACGACGTGGCCAAGTACTTCGCCATCATCCCCGCGATGTTCGCCACCACCTACCCGCAACTCGGCGCGCTGAACGTGATGGCGCTGGCCAGCCCGTCGTCGGCCATCCTGTCGGCGGTGGTGTTCAACGCGCTGGTCATCGTCTTCCTGATTCCTTTGGCCCTCAAGGGGGTGGCCTACCGGGCTGTGGGCGCCGCGGCGCTGCTGCGCCGCAATGTGCTCATCTACGGCATCGGCGGCCTGATCGTCCCGTTCATCGGCATCAAGGCGATCGACCTGCTGTTGTCCGCATTGCACCTCGTCTGACGGAGGAACCGAGATGACCCCCCACGTGATCCACAACGCCAACCATTCAGTCCTGCGCCCAGCGCTGGTCCTCTTCGCCTTGCTCACCGCGCTGACGGGCGTGGCCTATCCGTTGCTTGTCACCGGCGTCGGCCAGGCGGCTTTTCCAGCGGAGGCGGAAGGCAGCCTGATCGAACGCGGCGGCAAGGCTGTCGGCTCTTCGCTGATCGGCCAGAACTTCAGCGACCCGAAATACTTCTGGGGCCGGCCATCCGCCACCGGGCCGATGCCCTACAACGCCAACGCCTCCGGTGGGTCCAACCAAGGACCGTTGAACCCCGCGCTGGTGGACGCGGTCAAGGGCCGAATCGACGCCTTGCGCGCGGCCGACCCCGGCAACACCGCGCCCGTCCCGGTGGACCTGGTCACCGCCTCGGGCAGCGGGCTCGATCCGCACGTCAGCGTCGCCGGCGCGCGGTTCCAGGCGGCACGCGTGGCGAGGGTGCGCAGCCTGCCTGTGGCCAAAGTGCAGCAGTTGATCGAATCGAACAGCGAAGGCCGGCTGTTCGGGTTGCTGGGGGAGCCTCGGGTGAATGTGCTGCGGCTCAACCTGGCGCTCGACGCGGCCCGCCCTTGAAATGTCAGGTTTTGATCTCTGGCATTTCCTGATGGCGGTGGCGGCCATCGCCGCGCCGCTTGGGCTCGCCACCGCGCTGTTGGGGCGGGGCGGGCGCAAGGCCGCGGGCGATGACCGTCGCGGACCGCGACTGCACGCACCATGCTCATCAACTGCGTCGCCAAGTTGGGCTACCCTGCGGCGCCGGGCCTGATCGCCAGCACCTTCATCTGGTGGCGCTTCAAACCCGTCCATTCGCTCTGAGAGTCTGAACCGGGCCTCAACGATGACCGACGAACAAAACCGCCCCGACCCCGACGCGCTGCTGGCCCAGATCCGCCAGGACGAGCAGCGCCAGGCGCGCGGCCGCCTGCGCATTTATTTCGGCTCTTCGGCCGGTGTCGGCAAGACCTACGCGATGCTGCTGGCGGCCCGAAAGCTGCTGGATGGCGGTGTGGACGTGGTCGCCGGCGTGGTCGAGACCCACGGGCGCGGCGAGACCGTCGCCGTCCTGCAGGGCCTGCCGCTGTTGCCCATGGCGCAGGTCGAATACCGCGGCAAGCGCCTGGCCGAGTTCGACCTGGACGGCGCGTTGGCGCGCAAGCCCGCGCTGATCCTGGTCGACGAACTGGCCCACTCCAACGTTCCGGGATCACGCCACCCCAAACGCTGGCAAGACGTGGAGGAGCTGCTGGCCGCCGGCATCAACGTGTACAGCACGGTGAACGTGCAGCACCTGGAAAGCCTGAACGACGTGGTGGGAGGCATCACCGGAATCGTGGTGCAGGAGACCCTGCCGGACACCTTCTTCGACCGCGCGGACGAGGTGGTGCTGGTCGACGTGCCGGCCGACGAACTGATCGCCCGGCTGGCCGCCGGCAAGGTCTACCTGCCGGCGCAGGCCGAGCGCGCAGCGAAGAATTTCTTCCGCAAAGGCAACCTGATGGCCTTGCGCGAGCTGGCGCTGCGACGCACCGCCGACCGCGTGGAAGACGACGTGCAAGCCTACCGGAGCGACCGCTCCATCGCGCAGGTGTGGAAGACCGAAGGCGCGCTGTTGTGCTGCGTCGGGCCGGAGGAAGGCGCCGACCATGTCGTGCGAAGCGCGGCGCAGTTGGCGCGGCAACTCGCGGTGGCCTGGCACGCGGTGTATGTGGAGACGCCGGCCCTGCAGCGCCTGGACGGCGCCCGCCGCGAGCGCATCCTGCAGACGGTCAAGCTCGCGCAGGAACTGGGCGCGACGACCGCCGTGGTGCCCGCCCAGGGCATCGCCCGTGCGCTGGTGGAATACGCCCGGCGCAACAACCTGTCCAAGCTGGTGCTCGGGCGAGGACTGTTGGCGCCGGGCCGGCGCGCCTGGTGGCCGCGGCGCACGCTGGGGCAAGCGATCGCCTTGTCGGCGCCCGACATCGACCGCATCGAAGTCGGGCAGTCGCCGAGGTCCCGGTCGGCGCCTGCCGCCCGCCGCGCGCGGGAGGGCGGCGAGTCGGCCTTCGGCCGTCAACTCCGGCGATACCTGCTCGCCTGCGCGGCCTGCGCGGCGACGACCCTGTTGTCGCACCAGCTCACGCCTTTCTTCGACTTGGCCAACATCGTGATGGTGTTCCTGCTGGCGGTGGTCGGCGTGGGGGTCCGGCTCGGCCGAGGGCCGGCCGTGCTGGCGGCGGTGCTGAACGTGGCGGCGTTCGATTTCTTCTTCGTCATGCCCCGGCTGTCGTTCGCCGTCGCCGATGTCCAGTACCTGCTGACCTTCGCCGTCATGCTGGTGGTCGGCCTGGTGACCGGTCAGTTGACGGCCGGGCTGCGCTTCCAGGCCAAGGTGGCGACGCACCGCGAGGCCAGGTCGCGGGCCTTGTTCGAGGCCGCCCGCGACCTGTCCAACATGCTCACCAACGAGCAGGCCGTCGAGGTGGCGCAGGGCGTGGTCTCGCGGGAGTTCCGCGCCGAAGTGGCCGTGTATGTGCTGGGCGCGGACGACCGCTTGCAAGAGCCCGCGGCGGATCCCAAACGCGCCCAGGCCCATGGCCTGGACTTCGGCACCGCGCAATGGGTGCTCGACCACAACCAGCCGGCGGGCCTGGGCACCGACACCCTGGCCGGCAGCGCCTGGCTGTACCTGCCGCTCAAGGCGACGATGCGCTCCCGGGGTGTGCTCGCGGTCCGGCCGGAGGACCCACGGATCCTGATGGTGCCCGAGCAGCGGCAGCAGCTGGAGACTTTCGCGGCCCTGACGGCGATGGCGCTGGAGCGCGTGCACTACATCGAAGTGGCGCAAGGCGCGACGGTGCAGATGGAGTCGGAGAGGCTGCGCAACTCCTTGCTGTCCGCCCTGTCGCACGACCTGCGCACGCCGCTGGCCGTGCTGGTCGGCATGGCCGACATGCTGTCGATCAGCCAACCCGCGCTGAGCGAGGTGCAACAGAAACTGGCGTTGGACATCGGGGAGAGATCGCGCCGCATGACCGACATGGTCACCAACCTGCTGGACATGGCGCGCATCCAGAGCGGGGAGATCCGTCTCAGGTTGGAGTGGCAGTCGATGGAGGAAATCATCGGCGGTGCGTTGAAGTCGGCGCAAAGCGCGTTGGGCGAGCGACCCGTGACCATCCGCATCGACCCCGCCGTGCCGCTCATCGAGTGCGACGCGGTGCTGATCGAGCGGGTGCTTGCCAACTTGCTGGAGAACGCCGGCAAATACACGCCGGCCGACGCGCCGGTGGAGATTCTGGCGCGGCCCGTGGACAAACAAATCCGCGTCAGCGTCATCGACCGCGGTCCCGGCGTCGCGAAAGGGCAGGAAGAAGTGATCTTCGAGAAATTCACGCGGGGGAACACGGAATCGGCCATGCCCGGTGTGGGCCTGGGCCTGGCCATCTGCAAGGCCATCGTCGAAGCCCACAAGGGCCGGATCTGGGTCGAAGCCGGGAGCGTCCCGGGGGCCGAGTTCACCTTCAGCCTGCCGTTGGGGAACCCGCCCGCGGTCGACCTCGGCGAAGACCTCCGGGCGTTTGCCGCGGTCGAACCGGGAGTTGCGCGATGAGCACGCCCGCACCGATTGCATTGGTGCTCGAGGACGAACGGAACATCCGCCAGTTCGTGAGAATTTCCCTAGAAGCCGAGGGGTGGCTGGTGCATGAGGCCTCCTCCATCAAGCAGGGGCTGATCGAGGCCGGCACCCGCCGGCCCGACCTGGTCATCGCCGACCTGGGCCTGCCCGACGGCGACGGCGTGGACTTCATCCGCGAAGTCCGGACCTGGTCCCCCGTGCCCATCATCGTGCTGTCGGCGCGCACGCACGAGAACGAGAAAGTGGCCGCGCTCGATGCCGGGGCGGACGACTTCATCACCAAGCCTTTCGGCATCAACGAGTTGCTCGCGCGCACCCGCGCCAACCTGCGCCGTTTGCGCGGCAGCCAGGCACCGAAGGATTCGCTGGTCCGCTTCGGCGATGTCGAACTCGACCTTGCCGCGCGCCGGGTGAAGAAAGGCGGTGCGGAGATCCACCTGACGCCGATCGAGTACCGGCTGCTGGGTGTGCTGGTGGCCAACGCCGGGCGCGTCCTGACGCATCCCCACCTGCTGCGCGAGGTCTGGGGGCCGTCCCATGTGGAAAGCACGCCCTACCTGCGCGTGCACATGGCCAA
>CBJNAE010000218.1:0-7268 GCA_966433995.1 uncultured Ideonella sp.
CCGCGAAGGCGGCCGCACCGTCGGCGCCGGCGTCGTGGCCAAGATCATCGAGTAAAGAAGCGGATCGCCGAGCGCCCTGCGGGGCGCTTGGTCATTCTGTCGGTATAGGTCGCGAAAGCGGCGGTTTGCAGTAAGGATCGTTAGGGGCGTAGCTCAATTGGCAGAGCGCTGGTCTCCAAAACCAGAGGTTGGGGGTTCGATGCCCTCCGCCCCTGCCAGACCTTGAGGCTGGCGACATCAACGGCCCGCGAAAGCACCCCAAAGTGCTTGCGGGCTTTGCTGCTGATAGGCCCGGTGGGTTTCCCGGCCTTGATCGCCGCTGTTGATGCCGACTCCAGGCCTGCAGTGTCTGACGCAAGTTGAAGTAGAAAACACATGTCCAACCCTTCGATAGAGACCGTCTCCACCGGCGCCGACAAGGCCAAGCTGCTGGGTGCCGGCGCATTGGTCGTCGCGGCCATCGTGGCTTTCTACGTGCTGGGAAAACAAGATTTGTGGCTGCGTGTCACGGCCCTCCTGGGGCTGGTCGCGGTCGCCCTTGCACTGTTTTTCGTTTCGGAGCCCGGCAAACAACTGGTCGCCTATGGCCGCGACTCCGTGCGCGAAGTGCGCAAGGTGGTGTGGCCCACCCGCAAGGAGGCCGGCCAGATGACCTTCTATGTCTTTGCCTTCGTGTTGGTGATGTCCTTGTTCCTGTGGGCAACCGACAAAACCGTGGAATGGGTGCTTTATCACCTGGTGTTGGGTTGGAAAGGTTGAGGTTCCGGACATGAGCGAGCAACACGAATTGGCCCCTGAGGCGGCTGCGCCGGGTTCGGTTTCCGCGTCGTCGCTGGCGCCGGCCAGGAACATGCGCTGGTACGTCGTCCATGCTTATTCGGGCATGGAGAAGGCCGTCGAACGAAATTTGCGCGAGCGCATCGAGCGCTCCGGCATGCAAGACAAATTCGGCCGCATCCTGGTGCCGATGGAAGAAGTCGTCGAGCTCAAGAACGGCAAGAAGTCCGTGACCGAGCGCCGCTTCTTCCCGGGTTATGTCCTGGTCGAGATGGAAATGGCCGACGACTCCTGGCACCTGGTCAAGCACACCAACAAGGTCACCGGTTTCGTCGGTGGCGCCAAGAACCGCCCCGCGCCGATCTCCGAGGCCGAGGTGATGAAGATCGTCAGCCAGATGCAAGAGGGCATCGAGAAGCCCCGGCCCAAGGTGGAGTGGTCTGTCGGCGAGATGGTTCGCGTGAAGGACGGTCCCTTCACCGATTTCAACGGTGCGATCGAGGACGTCAACTATGACAAGTCCAAGATTCGTGTCTCGGTGACGATTTTCGGCCGGGCAACGCCGGTCGAGCTGGATTTCGGTCAGGTGGAAAAAGTCTGACGCCCCGCGCGGCGGATTGAACAAGAGCCCGATGCGTGCTCGGGTCGTGCGAAAGCCGGCTCAACGCATCCGTCACTGCCGGCGACGAGACCGCCGGCAAGAGGAGCCCAGGTTCCAATCCTTGGGCGCTTGTACTCAAAGGGATTCAATGGCGCGCGGCGCCGGCGTTGTCCCGATAGGAAGTGAAACATGGCAAAGAAGATAGTCGGCTTCATCAAGCTGCAAGTCCCGGCCGGCAAGGCCAACCCGTCGCCCCCGATCGGCCCCGCGCTGGGTCAGCGCGGCCTCAACATCATGGAGTTCTGCAAGGCGTTCAACGCCCAGACCCAAGGTGTCGAGCCCGGCCTGATGCTGCCGGTGGTGATCACGGCTTTCGCCGACAAGTCCTTCACCTTCATTCTGAAGACGCCGCCGGCCACCGTGCTGATCAAGAAGGCGATCAAGCTGGACAAGGGTTCGCCTCGCGCCAACTCCCAGAAGGTGGGCAAGCTGACCCGCGCCCAGATCGAAGAGATCGCGAACATCAAGCTCAAAGACCTGACCGCAGCCAACCTCGACGCGGCGGTCCGCACGATCGCAGGTTCTGCCCGTTCCATGGGCGTGACGGTGGAGGGCCTCTGACATGGCAAAGCTCACGAAGAAACAAAAAGCGCTGGTCGGCAAGGTCGACAGCCTGAAGCTCTACCCGATCGACAACGCCCTGGCGATCGTCAAGGAATGCGCGACGGCCAAGTTCGATGAGTCCATCGACGTGGCGGTGCAGCTCGGCATCGACGCGAAGAAGTCCGACCAGGTGGTCCGCGGCGCCGTCGTGCTGCCCAACGGCACCGGCAAGACCAAGCGCGTGGCGGTTTTCGCCCAAGGCGCCAAGGCTGAAGAAGCCAAGGCCGCCGGCGCCGACATCGTCGGCATGGAAGACCTGGCCGAGCGCATCAAGGGCGGCAACATGGACTTCGATGTCGTGATCGCCTCTCCGGACACGATGCGCATCGTCGGTACGCTCGGCCAAGTGCTGGGCCCGCGCGGCCTCATGCCGAACCCGAAGGTCGGCACGGTCACTCCCGACGTGGCGCAAGCCGTCCGCAACGCCAAGGCTGGCCAGATCCAGTTCCGCGTCGACAAGGCTGGCATCGTGCACACCACCATCGGCCGTCGCTCGTTCGACTCCGACAAGCTGGTGGGTAACCTGCGCGCTCTGATCGAGGCCCTGAACAAGGCCAAGCCCGCGACCAGCAAGGGTGTCTACCTGCGCAAGGTGGCGGTGTCGTCGACCATGGGCGTCGGCGCCCGGGTCGAAGTCGCATCGATCAACGCCCAGGCCCAGGCCTGATGGGCATTGCGGGTCGGCGCGTGTCTGGCGCCGGCTCGATGAAGAGTTTGGTGGACCGGTCCTGAAAAGGACCGGGCCATCCAAGACCGCAGGCGTGGTCGCAAGGCCGCTTAATCCAGGGGGGGCGCAAGCCCCGCTCGAAGCCCGCGCAGATGGCGATCCCACTGGCCAAGGAATGAACAGGATTCCTGGAAAGAGGTCGCTGAATCGTGGTGTGTCCGAAGGCCCCGTGCCGATGGACACGTGATGTGAGGAGTAGACCTTGAGTCTCAACCGCAACGAGAAAGCAGCCGTGATCACGGATGTGGCGGCCCAGGTGGCCCGCTCGCAGACGCTGGCGCTGGCCGAATACCGTGGCCTCACCGTCGCTCACTTGGACGTGCTGCGCAAGCAGGCGCGCGAAAAGGGCGTGTACCTTCATGTTTTGAAGAACACCCTGGCCCGCCGCGCCGTCGCTGGCACGCCGTTCGAAGTGGCTTCGGAGACCATGGTTGGCCCGCTGATCTATGGTTTTTCAGAAGACGCGATTGCCGCGGCGAAAGTCATCTTCGATTTCGCCAAGGGCAATGACAAGCTGGTCGTCAAAGGTGGCGCCTTTGGCGGCAAGGCCCTGGATGCCGAGGGGGTCAAGGCCCTGGCAGCCGTGCCGAGCCGCGAAGTGCTGCTGACCCAGGTCGCCGGTTTGCTGCAGTCGCCGATCGCGCGTTTCGCACGCGTGCTGGGTGCTGTCGCAGCGGCCAAGGGTGGCCCCGCCGCCGAGGCCCCTGCAGCCGAAGCAGCCGCAGCTTGACGACGACGCAGAGACGCGTTCCAACCCTTTCACCTATTTCTAGTTAGGAATCCAAATGGCATTCGATAAAGACGCATTCCTGTCCTCCCTGGACTCCATGTCCGTCCTGGAACTCAACGACCTGGTCAAGGCCATCGAAGAGAAGTTCGGCGTGTCCGCAGCCGCCGTGGCCGCTCCGGCCGCCGGTGGCGGTGCTGGCGGTGGCGCTGCCGCTGCCGAAGAGAAGACCGAATTCAACGTGATGTTGCTCGACGCCGGCGCCAACAAGGTGTCCGTCATCAAGGCCGTGCGCGAACTGACGGGCCTGGGCCTGAAGGAAGCCAAGGACCTGGTCGACGGCGCTCCGAAGGCCGTCAAGGAAGGCGTGGCCAAGGCCGACGCCGAAGCCGCTGTCAAGAAGCTGGTCGAAGCTGGCGCCAAGGCCGAGCTGAAATAAGCATTGGCTCGCGAAGGGGCTGGGTGCTTTGGGGCACCCAGCCTTTTGCGTTTTTCCGGCGAACGAGTTTGAGCGCCGGAATCCGCAAGACCCACTCGGAAAATCCGTCCTTCCCGCAGTCGGTGGGAGGGCTTTTCCAAGTGAGTTTTGATGATGAAGAAGTTCTCTGAACCGACTGCAGAGAACGGGTTTGGTCGGACTGTGGTGCAAGGCCACGGTTGTCCGCCAGCGGTTGGTAGTGGCCAACCACCAGACTTGAGGCCGCCCCTCGCCGGATGCTGGATCCGGCTGGGTGCCCGGCACACAGTCGCCGACGGACACGCCCCCTAGGCCAGGGGACGTGTTCTGAGACGGAGTGAGAAATCACCTATGGCACAGCAGCACGCAACCCCCTACAGCTACACCGAACGCAAGCGCATCCGCAAAAGCTTCGGCAAGCGCGAGAACGTCCTCAACGTTCCCTACTTGCTGACGATGCAGAAGGAGTCCTACGTCGCCTTCCTGCAGAAGGATGTTCCGCCGCAAAAACGCAAGACCGAGGGGCTGCAAGCCGCTTTCGTCTCCGCCTTCCCGATCGTGTCGCACAACGGGTTCGTCGAGATGAAATTCATCGAATACAACATGGCCCGTCCGGCCTTCGACACGCGCGAATGCCAGCAGCGCGGCCTGACCTACGCTTCGGCCGTGCGCGCCAAGCTGCAGATGATCATCTATGACCGCGAGAGCCCGCAGGCCAAGACGGTCAAGGAAATCAAGGAACAAGAGGTCTACATGGGCGAAGTGCCCCTGATGACCGACTACGGCTCCTTCATCGTCAACGGCACCGAGCGCGTCATCGTGTCGCAGCTGCACCGTTCGCCCGGCGTGTTCTTCGAGCACGACAAGGGCAAGACCCACAGCTCGGGCAAGCTGTTGTTCTCCGCGCGCATCATCCCCTACCGCGGCTCCTGGCTGGACTTCGAATTCGACCCGAAGGACATCCTCTACTTCCGCGTCGACCGCCGCCGCAAGATGCCGGTGACGATCCTGCTGAAGGCCATCGGCCTGAACCCGGAATCGATCCTGGCCCACTTCTTCGTGTTCGACAACTTCCGCCTGATGGACTCGGGCGCGCAGATGGAGTTCGTGGCCGACCGCCTGCGCGGCGAGGTCGCTCGCTTCGACATCACCGACAAGAACGGCAACGTGGTGGTCGAGAAGGACAAGCGCATCACCGCCCGCCACACCCGCGCCATGGAGCAGTCGGACACCAAGTTCGTCTCGGTGCCTGAAGACTTCCTAGTGGGCCGTGTGCTGGCCCGCAACATCGTCGACGCCGACACCGGTGAGATCATCGCCAAGGCCAACGAAGAGTTGACCGAATCGTTGCTGAAGAAGCTGCGTGCCGCCGGCATCAAGGAGATCCAGGCGCTGTACACCAACGAGCTGGACGAAGGCGCCTACATCTCGCAGACTCTTTCCGCCGACGAGACCGCCGACCAGCTTGCCGCGCGCGTGGCCATCTACCGCATGATGCGCCCCGGCGAGCCGCCCACGGAAGACGCCGTGGAAGCCCTGTTCAACCGGCTCTTCTACAGCGCCGACACCTACGACCTCTCGCGCGTCGGCCGCATGAAGTTCAACGCCCGCGTGGGCCGCGACGTGCCGGAAGGCCCGATGACGCTGTCCAACGAGGACATCCTCGATGTGGTCAAGATCCTCGTCGAGTTGCGCAACGGCCGCGGCGAAGTCGACGACATCGACCACCTGGGCAATCGCCGCGTGCGCTGCGTGGGCGAACTGGCCGAGAACCAGTACCGCTCCGGCCTGGCCCGCATCGAAAAGGCCGTGAAGGAACGCCTCGGTCAGGCCGAGACCGAAGCCCTGATGCCGCACGACCTGATCAACTCCAAGCCGATCTCCGCGGCGTTGAAGGAGTTCTTCGGCGCGTCGCAGCTGTCGCAGTTCATGGACCAGACCAACCCGCTGTCCGAGATCACGCACAAGCGCCGCGTCTCGGCCCTGGGCCCGGGCGGCCTGACCCGCGAGCGCGCCGGCTTCGAAGTCCGCGACGTGCACCCGACCCACTACGGCCGCGTCTGCCCGATCGAAACGCCGGAAGGCCCGAACATCGGCCTGATCAACTCGCTGGCGCTGTATGCCCAGCTCAACGAGTACGGCTTCCTGGAGACGCCTTATCGCCGCGTGGCCGACGGCAAGGTCACCAACCAGATCGACTACCTGTCCGCCATCGAGGAAGGCAAGTACGTCATCGCCCAGGCCAGCGCCACGCTGGACGCAGAGGGCAAGCTGATCGACGAGCTGGTGAGCGCCCGCGACAACGGCGAATCGGTGCTGACCTCGGCCGAGCGCATCCAGTACATGGACGTCGCGCCGACGCAGATCGTGTCGGTCGCCGCCTCGCTCGTGCCCTTCCTGGAGCACGACGACGCGAACCGCGCGCTGATGGGCGCCAACATGCAGCGCCAGGCCGTGCCGACGCTGCGTCCCGAGAAGGCGCTGGTCGGCACCGGCGTCGAGCGCGTCGCCGCGAAGGACTCCGGTACCGTGGTCGCCGCCAAGCGCGGCGGCGTGGTCGATTACGTCGACACCAACCGCATCGTGATCCGCGTCAACGACAAGGAAACCGTGGCGGGCGAGGTCGGCGTCGACATCTACAACCTGATCAAGTACCAGCGTTCCAACCAGAACACCAACATCCACCAGCGCCCGATCGTCAAGCGCGGCGACAAGGTGGCCGCCGAGGACATCATCGCCGACGGCGCCTCGACCGACATCGGCGAACTGGCCCTGGGCCAGAACATGCTGGTGGCCTTCATGCCCTGGAACGGCTACAACTTCGAAGACTCGATCCTGATCAGCGAGCGCGTGATCGCCGACGACCGCTACACCTCGATCCACATCGAGGAGCTGGTGGTCATGGCCCGCGACACCAAGCTGGGCTCCGAGGAAATCACCCGCGACATCCCCAACCTGTCCGAGCAGCAGCTGGCCCGCCTGGACGAGTCGGGCATCGTCTACGTCGGCGCCGAAGTCGGCCCCGGCGACACGCTGGTCGGCAAGGTCACGCCCAAGGGCGAGACCACGCTGACGCCGGAAGAGAAGCTGCTGCGCGCGATCTTCGGCGAGAAGGCTTCCGATGTGAAGGACACCTCTCTGCGCGTGGACCAGGGCACGATGGGCACCGTCATCGACGTGCAGGTGTTCACCCGCGAAGGCATCCCGCGAGACAAGCGCGCCCAGCAGATCATCGACGACGAGCTCAAGCGCTACCGCCTCGACCTGAACGACCAGCTGCGCATCGTCGAGGCCGACGCCTTCGACCGGATCGAGA
>CBJNAE010000219.1:0-7236 GCA_966433995.1 uncultured Ideonella sp.
TCGACCGCGCCAATGCCATTCCTGGCGGCCCCCTCGACCTGGAAGACCTCAAGATTATCGTCCTGATGGTTTTCTGGAGCTTGGGCGAAGAGCCCGACGCGTTGATCCTGGACGAGCTGTTTGTCGAAGAAGAAGACCGGCTGATCCATTGACCTCATCGAGGATCAGCGATCCTGATCGCGGCGAACAAACCTTGTTCATCCACGCCGCAGCGCCAGCCGGGGCGCGATCTCCCCGGTCGGGAAGGCCCGCCAAGTCTTAATTCAACAGACGCCCTGGATCGGCGTCCAGCTTGGCCATTGCGCTGCGCGTCGCGCGCACGGTCAATGCTTCATCCTGCGCGGGCACCAGCAACCCCGCCTGCAGGAACGCAGCCAGTCGGTGCTGCTGAAACAAGATGCCCCGTCCTTGCGGCGATACGAACAGGTGCAATTGCTTGCGCATGCCTTGCCAGGCCAGTTGGACGGGCTCATTGCGATCCCGGTAGTCGAGCATGTACCAGCCGCCCACTTGCAGTTCTTTGGTCCAGGCCAGCATGGCAGGCGTGGGAGCCGTGCCGCCAGCGGCCACCACTTCAAGTTCGGCGCTTTCATGGCCGGACAAATCCATCACCATGCTGCCGTCGATCTCGACTTCATCCGCCTCGGGCAGCAACTCTTCCAAGGTTTCCAACCGGGCCATCAGCTCTTCCAGGCGGGCCTGTGGGATGGCCGCCGTCTTGGCGGTGAAAGCCGCCGCGAGGGAATTGTTGAGCTTTTGGATGTAGTCATCCTGCTTGGCCAGAGCCAAGCCGGCGTTCTGCATGCCGTCGCGGAGCAGCTTGAGCAGCGGAGGCAAGCGGCGGATCACATCGGCGCGCTCCTCCCGCGACACTTTGGCGCTGGCGGACCAAATCAGGTCGGCCGCGGCGCGCTTCATCTCCTTGATTTCTTCGCTGAACTTGCCCGCCTTGACGGCCGTCATCGCCAGGACATCGGCCCAGACCTGGAACAGGAAATCCCGGACGCCCTCTTGGACCGGGACGTCGTTGAGCATCTTGCGCAATTCGATCGTGTACTGGATCGCGAGCGTCTCGCGCTGCTCCACTTGTTGCGCGAGCGAAACGCCTTTGCGGCTGGCCTCGTTTTCGTTGCTGAAGTAGTTCTCCAGGAACTTTTCGAACTCATTCAGCACGGTCTGGAAGACGCGGCGACCGGTGTCGGGATAGGCCTCGACAACCTGGACGATGCGCTTGATCTCTTTTTCCACCACTTCGCCGGAACTGCCGCTGTGGGTGTCGAAGCCCATCACGCATGCGCCCATGCGGTCGATGAGGCGGCGAGCGGGATGTTCGGTCGCCGCGAAAAAGTCCGGCTCGGAAACCGCCACACGCAGCACCGGCATCTGCAAGCGCGCGAACCATACGCGCACCGAAGCGGGAATGCGCTCCTCGGTCAGGATGCTCTGGAACAGCAATGCGACGATCTCGATGGTGGCCCGCTCCACCGGCGTGGCGGCGGCTTGCTTGAGCGCCTGCTTGCGCTGCTGCAGGTCCTCCAGCATCTGGTGGGCGCTCACCGGCGCCGCGTTGGCCTGCAGTTGCATGGCCGCGCCGACGGCGGAAGCGGCCTCCATGCGAACCGCGATGCTCTGCTGGGCGGCCACGATGGCTGCGTTCAGAGCCGGCGAGGTCGGGTGGGCATGGGCGGTGTCAGCGAACTCAGGCAACTGCCGTCCCACCAGCTTGTTCAAGCGCGTCAAGACGGCGCCAGCATGGTCAGCCCCCCGAGTCAAGCCGGCGGAGCGGGTCAAGGCTCCTGAATCATTGCCACCGCTTTCCCCTGCACCGCCCATCACCGCCGTGGGCGCATAAGTGGAAGGCGTGGCCCCGCCATTCGCACCCGAAGAGCGGGAACGCCGGATGAATGGCCGCAAATCGATTTCCGGCAGGACGCGCTGCGCGACCAGCCAGCGGTTGACTTCGTGGTAGGCCTCTTCCGCGAAATGCGCGATCTCGTCGTGGAGCACCGGCTGCAGGAGTTGCCAACCATCGTGGCTCAAGCCTGCGGCCCGCCAGGCCGTTGTAGTGATGCGCGCCAGCACATGCGGACGGAGGATGTCGTTGCTCTCCAGCTCGTCGCGCCCTTCCAAGGCGCTGATGCGCGAGCGCAGGTCGGTGAACTCCCAGGAGGCGCGGTCCATGAGGGCCAATGCCAGCCGCGAGCTGAGTATTTCGCCTTCGATCGTGTCATTGTCGACGAGGCTCATGCTGGAAGCACGCTTTTCCGGCCCGGAGAGGTCGCCGAAGCGCGACATGGGGACCGAGCCGGTTTGCAACGCGCCTTCCAACGTGGCGACCATGTTGCTGAGCCAGAAAGGCGCCGCTTTCTGGAGGTCGTCGACGAGGTCGCGCCTGCGCATGACCAAGGACCGTTCCGCCACCTGGCTGAGCTGGTGGCGGGCGGCCTGTTCTACCGACTGGACAACGTTGGGCACCGCGTTGAGCAGGCCTTCCACGAAGCCGCGTCTGGCGCGTGCGGCCAAAGCCATTGAATTGGCATCAGTCGCCATGAAAAGTCAGTGGTGGACCATGGGTTTAGATCCACTGAACTCTACACCACCGCCCCCGCATTCGGATCATTGGGATCGGTCTCTTTGGTTGATCCCGATTTGAGTAAGTCCTCACGCTTGACGCCAAGCCACATGGCGATGGCCGCGGCAACGAACACCGAGGAATAGATCCCGAACAGGATGCCGATCGTCAAGGCCAGGGCAAAGTAATGCAGTGTGGGTCCACCGAATTTCAGCATGGACAGCACCATCATCAGTGTGCTGCCGTGGGTGATCATCGTGCGGCTGATCGTGCTGGTGATCGCATGGTCGATCACTTCCCGGGGACTGAGCTTGCGGTACTTGCGGAAGGCCTCCCTCACCCGGTCGAAGATCACGACCGATTCGTTCACCGAATAGCCCAGCACCGCCAGCACCGCAGCCAGTACCGCCAACGAGAATTCCCATTGGAAATAAGCGAAGAAACCGACGATGATGACCACATCGTGCAGGTTGGCGATGATGCCCGCCACCGCGAACTTCCATTCGAAGCGCAGCGCCAGGTAGATCATGATGCCAACCACGGTGACGGCCAATGCGATCGCGCCGTCGCGCGCCAGCTCCGCCCCCACGGAGGGCCCGACAAACTCGCTGCGCTGCAGGTGCACCGGTTCAGACCCCACCGAACCACAAACCGGCCGGCTGGCCGATTCGCCCTTGTCGGTCTGCACCTGCTGCGTGGAAACCGTGGCGCCCTCGGCCTGGCACAAGGCGCCGAACACCCGGGTCACGATTTCGTCCTGCTTGAGGCCCGGCTTCAGTGGCACCCGGATCAGCACATCCCGGGAACTGCCGAAATTCTGGACCTGCACCTCGCCGAAACCCAGCGCCTCAATGGTCTGTCGGGATTTGTTGATGTCAGCCGCCTGGGCATAGGCCACCTCCACCACGGTGCCGCCGGTGAATTCGACGGAAAAATGCAACCCGCGGGTGGCGATAAAGAAAACCGCGGCCAGGAATGTGACCGCCGAGATGACGTTGAGCACCAGCGCGTGCCGCATGAACGGGATGTCGCGGTGGATGCGAAAGAACTCCATGTCCTTGTCCTTGTTGGATTCGTTGTGACGCCGCCGCGAATGCGGACGGCGCAAAAAAGGTCTGTCCGTCGCCGCTCAGGATTTGGTCAAGGCCGTCTCGGTGCCTTCCGGCTTCCAGACCTGGCCGATCGACAGGCCCTTGAGCTTCTTCCGGCGGCCGTAGTAAAGATTCACCAGCCCGCGGGAGAACATCACCGCCGAGAACATGGAGGTCAAGATGCCGAGGCAGTGCACCACGGCGAAGCCGCGCACCGGCCCGGAGCCAAAAGCCAGCAAGGCCAGGCCGGCGATCAAGGTGGTGACGTTGGAGTCGACGATGGTGGCGAACGCCTTCTCATAGCCCGTCAGGATGGCCGCTTGCGGCGACGCCCCCGCCCGCAGTTCTTCCCGGATCCGCTCGTTGATCAGCACGTTGGAGTCGATGGCCATGCCCAGCACCAGCGCGATCGCCGCGATGCCCGGCAAGGTCAGCGTGGCCTGCATCAGAGACAGCACGGCCACCAGCAGCAGCAGGTTGAATGCCAACGCCAGGGTGGAAAACACGCCGAACAGCATGTAATAGACGCACATGAACACCGCGATGGCGATGAAGCCGTACAGCACGCTGTTGAAGCCCATCCGGATGTTGTCGGCGCCCAGCGTCGGGCCGACCGTGCGCTCTTCAATGATTTCCATCGGCGCCGCCAGCGAACCGGCGCGCAGCAGCAGGGCCGTGTCGTTGGCTTCGGAAGGCGTCATGCGCCCGGAGATCTGCACTCGGCCGCCGCCGATTTCGCTGCGGATCACCGGCGCCGTCACCACTTCGCCCTTGCCCTTTTCGAACAGCAGGATCGCCATGCGCTTGTTGATGTTCTCGCGGGTGACATCCTTGAAGATGCGGGCGCCCTTGGCGTCCAGCGTGAGGTTCACGGTGGACTCCTGCGTCTGGCTGTCGAAGCCGGGCTGGGCGTCGGTGAGGTTCTCGCCGGTCAGGATGACCTGGCGCTTCACCACCAGGCCGCCGCCGTTGCGGTCGACATAACGCTCCGTGCCGAACGGCACCGGGCCGGCGCCATTGGCCGCGGCGGCGGCCTCGGTGGATTCATCCACCAGGCGGATCTCCAGCGTGGCGGTGCGGCCGATGATGTCTTTGGCCTTGGCAGTGTCCTGCACGCCAGGCAATTGAACGACGACGCGGTCCAAGCCCTGCTGCTGGATCACGGGCTCCGAGACGCCCAGTTCGTTGACCCGGTTGTGCAGCGTGGTGATGTTCTGCTTCACCGCGACTTCCTGGACACGCCGCGCCGCATCGGGTTTGAGCACCCCGGTGAGCTTGAAATCGGCGCCATCCGCGGCGCTGTTCCAGAGCAGGTCCGGCAACTGGTCGGAAAGCAGGTTCTTCGCGCCGTTCAATGTCTCCGCGTCGCGGAAACGGATGTCGACCTGGTTGCCGTCCCGCGAGATGCCGGCGTGGCGCAGGTTCTTGTCGCGCAGCAAGGTGCGCACGTCGCCGGTCAAGGCCTCCGCCTTTTTGGTCAAGGCGGATTTCATGTCCACCTGCATCAGGAAGTGAACGCCGCCACGCAGGTCCAATCCGAGGTACATCGGCAAGGCGTGGAGGGCCGCCAGCCAATGGGGCGACCGGGAAACCAGGTTGAGTGCGACGATGTAGTTTGGATCGGCGGCATCGGGGTTAAGCGCCTTGCCGATCGCATCCTTGGCTTGGATCTGGATGTCGGTCGACGCGAACCGCGCCTTCACCGAATTGCCCTCGAATTGAACGAAATCGGCCTGGATCTTGGCTTCGGCCAGGATGGCCTCCACGCGGGGAACCAATCCGGCGTCCAGTTTGAGCGTGGCCTTGGCGCTGCTGACCTGGACCGCAGGCGCTTCACCGAAGAAATTGGGCAGCGTGTAGATCACTCCCAGCAAGAGCGCCAGCGCCAGGACGGCATATTTCCAGAAGGGGTAGCGGTTCATGTCGACTTTCTAACGAGGCACCATAGATGCTGGATCGTTGATGGATGGCCTCGCCACAGTTAATACACGGCGAGGCCATCCATGGGGGCAGTTTTTTTGTTTATTTGAACGTGCCCTTGGGCAGCACCTGGACCACGGAAGCGCGCTGGACCTGCATTTCGACGCCGCTGGAAACTTCCACGTGCACATAGGTGTCACCCAGCTTGGAGATGCGTCCCAGGATGCCGCCTGCGATCACCACTTCATCGCCTTTCGCCAAGGCGTCGATCATGGCGCGGTGTTCTTTTTGCCGTTTCATCTGCGGCCGGATCATCACGAAGTACAACACGACGAACATGAGGATCAGGGGCAGCATCGAGCTGATGCCGCCGAAGATGGAATCGGCAGCCGCAGCGGGCGCCGCGGGTGCAGCTTGCGCAAATGCTTCGGAGATAAACACGGGGACGGTCCTTTGCTGGAATGGGTATTCGACACTCGGCCGAGACTGGCGTGGCCGGTTCACGGAGCAAAACTTTGGGATTGTATTCGGGCTCCTGCCGGATACACCCTTGCTCAGGCAGGGAAACGCTGTGCGGCAGTGGGGCCGGAGCCATCGCCGGCATGGCGGCGGAACCGCCGCCGTGAGAGCCCCACCCAAGATGAGATTGACTATTGGCAAAACAAGATATCCGCGATTCGCGCAGCCAGCTTTTTTCGACGACATGGTCGATGGATGGGACATTGCGCAGCGCCAGGATGCGCTGCAGAGCGCCGCTTGCGATGCGATCCAAGCGTCAATCAATGCCGGCCGATCGTTGCCTCGGCCATGCTGAGGAACCGGGCCAAAACATGGAAGGATTCGTGGACCGGAAGGCGGCGCGGGTACCATCCTCTCCCCACTTTCAAACAGCGGCCGAACCTCTTCCCTCGGCCCTCGATTCCCATACCGACCACGCAGGAGCGTTCAATTCGATGCGCACCGATTTCCGCCACACAATGCGGGTCTACATGGAAGACACAGACCTCGGCGGCGTGGTCTTCTATGTGAACTACCTGAAATTCTTCGAAAGGGCGAGGACCGAATGGCTGCGCGGCCATGGTGTCCATCAAAGTGGGTTGATGGCGCGGGAGGGCGGCGGTTTCGCGGTGGTCGACACCAGCGTCCGGTTCATTCGCCCGGCGAAACTGGACGACGAACTCGCGGTGACGGTTTCCTTGAAAGACCCGCAGAAGGCCAGCCTGGTGTTCTTTCAGCAAGCCTGGCGCGGCGCGGAACTGCTGGCCGAAAGCTCCACCCGCGTCATCTGGGTGAACCTGGAAACTTTCCGCCCGGCCCGATTCCCCCAAAGTTTGCTCGACCATATCGCTGGGCTCGAAGCAAAGCAAAACGCCGACCATCCGGTCGGCGTTCGATCAACTGACTAACTGAGTATGAATTGGTTGCGGGGGCAGGATTTGAACCTACGACCTTTGGGTTATGAGCCCAACGAGCTACCAGACTGCTCCACCCCGCGACTGAGCCTTAAATTATGACACGCATCGATGTGCAATGCAACAAGCGTTGGGCATAAAACTTCGAACAGCCAACTCATCACTTGCTTGAAGACCTGCGCGACAGTGAGCGTCAACTGAAGGCCCCCTTGCAAGGACATGGTCAGCCCAGCACGATCGC
>CBJNAE010000220.1:0-7235 GCA_966433995.1 uncultured Ideonella sp.
TGGTGTAGCCGGGGCGGCCGTTGCGCAGGTTGCGGCCGAATTTCGCCTCCATCGAGTCGTCGCTCAGGTAGGTGATGTGGCCGATCATGCGGGCCACGCGCAGGCCGCGGCGCGGCACCGTGCCTTGCTCCTGGTAGTGGCCGCCGTGGAATTCGGGGTCGGTGATGATGGCCCGGCGGGCCACTTCGTTGAAGGCGATGTTCTGCGCCGACAGGTTGGGCGCGGTGGCCACCGCCACGCAATGGCGCAGCCTCTCGGGGTGGCGCAGCGACCAGCTCAGCGCCTGCATGCCGCCCAGGCTGCCGCCGAGCACCGCGGCGAGCTGGCCGATGCCCAGCCGGTCGAGCAGCCGGGCCTGGGCGTCGACCCAGTCCTCCACCGTGACCACCGGGAAGTCAGCGCCATAAGGACGGCCGGTGGCGGGGTTCGGGTGCATCGGGCCGGTGGAACCGAAGCAGGAGCCGGGGTTGTTGACGCCGATGACGAAGAAGCGGTCGGTGTCCAGCGGCTTGCCCGGGCCCACCAGGTTGTCCCACCAGCCTTCGCTCCGGGCCTGGCCTTCGTAGGTGCCGGCGACGTGGTGGCTGGCGTTGAGCGCGTGGCACACCAGCACCGCGTTGCTCTTGTCGGCGTTGAGCCGGCCGTAGGTTTCGTAGGTCAGCGCGTAGTCGCCGAGCTGCGCGCCGCTTTGCAGCGGCAGCGGTTCGGCGAAAGACATGCTCTGCGGGACGACGTGGCCGAGCAGGGAGGACGAGGCGTGCCCGGGGGGCGGAATGGCGTCGGACAAGGATGGACTTCCCATGAAAAAAACCCGGCACTCGCTGCATCGCTGCCAGAGCCCGGGTTCTTCGCCACGTCTCTTTAGCTGCATTTTTATAGCGCCCGCAAGCCGGAACAAATCAGCGCTGAGGGGCGAGTATAGGACGTCGCGCCCAAGCCGCGGCCCAGGGTTGTGGAGGCTGTCGGCGGCGCCTGACCGTCGATAGACTGCGCCGGCCGCCTTCGAACTGGCCGGCATCCGCCCCCCTCCAAAACCTTTGCCCGCCATGCCCCGCGGCCAGAATGGGTGTCCCGGACGGCGCCCCCACGTCGACCCGGGCACGCCGCGGTCCCGCCAGGCCGGCGCCCCCGCCCCAGGAGTTGCAATGTTCAAGTGGCTCAAACAGCTCGACCACCATGTGCCGGTGCGTTATTTCACCTGGCTGATGTCGGCCGCCGGCCTGCTGCTGTGCACCTTCACCTGGGTGGCGTTCGGGCAGGGCGGCTTCCTGGCGCTGGTCTTCCTGTTCCTCGTCGGCCTGGGGCTGCGAGACACCCGGCAGACGCGCCACGCGGTGCTTCGCAACTACCCGGTGATCGGCCACATGCGCTTCCTGCTGGAGTTCATCCGGCCGGAGATGCGGCAGTACTTCATCGAGGGCGACAACGAGGCCGCGCCCTTCTCCCGCCAGCAGCGCTCGCTCGTCTACCAGCGGGCCAAGGGCCAGCCCGACAAGCGGCCCTTCGGCACCCAGCGCGACGTGGGCGCGGTGGGCTACGAGTGGATCAACCATTCGGTGGCCCCCACCGTGCTGCCCAGCCACGACTTCCGCGTGCTGATCGGCGAAGGCCTGGCGCAGCCCTACGAGGCCAGCATCTTCAACATCTCGGCGATGAGTTTCGGCGCGCTCAGCGCCAACGCCATCCTGGCGCTCAACGCCGGCGCCAAGCGCGGCGGCTTCGCGCACGACACCGGCGAAGGCTCGATCAGCCGCCACCACCGCCTGCACGGCGGCGACCTGATCTGGGAGATCGGCTCCGGCTATTTCGGCTGCCGCGCCACGGACGGTTCTTTCGACGAGGGCAAGTTCGCCGTCAACGCCCGGGACCCGCAGGTCAAGATGATCGAGCTCAAGCTGAGCCAGGGCGCCAAGCCCGGACACGGCGGCATCCTGCCGGGCGCCAAGGTCACGCCCGAGATCGCCGAGGCGCGCGGCGTGCCGGCCTGGCAGGACTGCGTCTCGCCGGCCAGCCACAGCGCGTTCTCCACCCCGGTCGGGATGATGCGTTTCATCGCCCGGCTGCGCGATCTGTCGGGCGGCAAGCCCGTCGGCATGAAGCTTTGCATCGGCCACCCCTGGGAATGGTTCGCCATGGCCAAGGCGATGCTGGCCACCGGGATCACGCCCGACTTCATCGTCGTCGACGGCGCCGAGGGCGGCACCGGCGCGGCGCCCCTGGAGTTCACCGACCACGTCGGCGCGCCGCTGCAGGAAGGTCTGCTGCTGGTGCACAACACGCTGGTGGGGCTCAACCTGCGTTCCCGGGTGAAGCTGGGCTGCGCCGGCAAGGTGATCACCGCCTTCGACATCGCGCGCATGATGGCGCTCGGCGCGGACTGGTGCAATTCGGGGCGCGGCTTCATGTTCGCGCTGGGCTGCATCCAGGCCCAGTCCTGCCACACCGGCGACTGCCCGACCGGCGTGACCACCCAGGACCCGGTGCGCCAACGCGCGCTGGTGGTGCCCAACAAGGCCGAACGCGTCCACCAGTACCACGAGCAGACGCTGCACGCGCTGAAGGAGTTGGTGCAGGCCGCCGGGTTGAACCACCCCGGCGAGATCACCGCGGCCCACATCGTGCGCCGCACCAGCGAGCAGAGTGTCAAGCTGCTGGCCAACCTGCTGTCCTTCGTCTCGCCCGGCTCGCTGCTGCGCGGGGAATTCGAGCACCAGGTCTTCCGCATGTACTGGCCGATGGCGCAGGCGGAGAGCTTCGCGGTCAAGCCGCCGGCAGCGCCCTGACGGCCCCGCCTTCCGCGGGATCGGCCCAACCCGCCTTCCATGGACCCTGAGCTTGTGAAGGACATATGCGGCTTGGCCTGCCCCACCCGAGCCCGTCGAAGGCCCCTGGCACTCTCGTTTGTCGAACTTTGAGGGTCCACCCAAGGGCTTCGACAGGCTCAGCCCGAACGGAGAGGGGAGGCACCGACCGCTTGGGCAGAGCCCCTCGAAGCCCGTTCGCCCTGAGCCTGTCGAAGGGCCCCTGTCACTCCAGTTCGTCGAAGCTTGGAGGTCCGCCCAAAAGGGCTTCGACAAGTTCAGCCCGAACGGAGAAGGGATGCGCCGGCCGGCGGCCCCCGCGCCCGTCGGCTTCGGCCGCCGCGGGGTCTTGGCGGCCATCGAAGCAGGCAATGAAACGCATCGATAGACTGGTCGGCCTGCTTCGGCTCACCTCGGCTCCGCCTTATGGCCTCACGCGCTTCTCCTACCCCTAAAACACACGCCCGTCCTTCCCGCGCACGCGCCGCGTCGACCGGTGCGGCGACAGCCGCCGCCACGGCGGTCCGGCAGGCCAAAACCCCGAAGGACAGCGTCGCCGCGGCGCGCAAGAAAGCCCCGCAACCCATCGACCTGGCCCTGCAAGGCGGCGGCTCGCACGGCGCTTTCACCTGGGGCGTGCTCGACCGCCTGCTGCAGGACGAAACCTTGAGTTTCAGCGCCATCTCCGGCACCAGCGCAGGCGCACTGAACGCGGCGGTGCTGGCCACCGGCCACGCGCGGGGCGGCCGCGAAGGCGCACGCCAGGCCCTGCAGGAGTTCTGGCGCGACATCAGCCGCGCCGGCGCGATCTTCAGCCCCTTCCCGCCGCGGAACGCGGCGCCGAACGACCCCTTCCGCTTCGAGAACTCGCCCAGCTACCAGTGGATGAACAGCTTTTTCCGCTCGTTCAGCCCTTATGAATTCAACCCGATGAACCTGAACCCGCTGCGCGACGTGGTGGAGCGGCACGTCACGCAGGAGGCGCTGGCGGACTGCGGCATCGGCCTGTTCATCACCGCTACCAGCGTGCGCACCGGGCAGGCGCGGGTTTTTACCTCGCAAGACTTGACCGTCGACGCCCTGCTCGCTTCGGCCTGCCTGCCTTTCATCTTCCAGGCGGTGGAGATCGACGGCGAGCCTTTCTGGGACGGCGGCTACACCGGCAACCCGGCGATCTTCCCGCTGATCTACGACAGCCGCGCGCTGGACGTGCTGCTGGTGCGCATCAACCCGCTGGTGCGCGAAGGCGTGCCGACGCGCACCATGGACATCATGGACCGGGTGAGCGAGATCTCGTTCAACGCCAGCCTGATCGGGGAGATGCGCGCCATCGAGTTCGTCTCGCGCCTGCTGCGCGAGCAGCGCCTGGACCCCGGCCGCTACAAGGACCTGCGGCTGCACATGGTGGCCGACGACGAGGCGCTTTCGCCCCTGGGCGCCAGCAGCAAGTTCAACACCGAATGGTCCTTCCTGCAGCAGCTGTTCGAGCGCGGCAGGGCGGCGGCCGACGCCTGGTTGGCCGCGCACCGCAAGGATGTGGGCAAGCGCGCGACGCTCGACCTGGAGAAGACTTTCCTGAACCCCGCGCTGCGCTGAACGGCGAAGTTGCGGGAGGCCTCAGCCTCTCAGCCCGGCACCGGCCGCCGGTGCTTGGCGATCGACATCAGGATGCCCAGCCCCAGCCCCAGCGTCACCATCGCGGTGCCGCCGTAGCTGACGAAGGGCAGCGGCACGCCGACCACCGGCAGGATGCCGCTGACCATGCCCATGTTGACGAAGGCGTAGACGAAAAAGCTCATCGTGATCGCGCCGGCCAATAGCCGCGAGAACACGGAGGGCGCCTCCATCGCGATCACCAGCCCGCGGAAGATCAGGAAGATGAAGCCGAGCATCAGCACGCTGCAGCCGATCAGGCCGAACTCTTCGGAGAAGGCGGCGAAGATGAAATCGGTCGTGCGCTCGGGGATGAACTCCAGGTGGGTCTGCGTGCCTTTCATGAAACCCTTGCCGTGGATGCCGCCCGAGCCGATGGCGATCATGCCCTGTAGGATGTGGAAGCCCTTGCCGAGCGGGTCTTTCGTGGGATCGAGCAGGGTGCAGACGCGGGTCTTCTGGTATTCCTTCATGCCGTGCCAGTCGACACCGGGCTGGCAGAGGTCGTCGCCGTAAGTCACCACGGCGCCGATGGCGGCGGCGCCGAGCAACATCACCGGCACGATCAGCTTCCACGACAGCCCGGCGAAGAAGATGACGAACAGCCCCGCCGACAGCACGAGCACCGCCGTGCCCAGGTCGGGCTGCTTGAAGATCAGCCCCACCGGGATCAACAGCAGCACGCCGGCCACCGCGAAGTCGAGCAGCCGCAGCTGGCCCTCGCGACGCTGGAACCACCAGGCCAGCATCAGCGGCGTGGCGATCTTCAGGATCTCGCTGGGTTGGATGTCGGTCACGCCGAGGTTGAGCCAGCGCGTCGCGCCCTTCTTCGTGACGCCGAACAGCGCGGTGGCCACCAGCAGCGTCACGCCCAGGGTGTAGATCGGCGGCGCCAGCGAGAGCAGGCGCTGCGGCGGCACCTGCGCCACCAGGAAGAGCAGCGTGCCGGCGATCAGCATGTTGCGACCGTGGTCGACGAAGCGCGTGCCGTGGTCGAAGCCCACCGAATACATGGTGACCATGCCCATGGTGGCCAGCAGCAGGATGGCAGAGAGCAGCCAGCCGTCGAAACCCGAGAAGACCGGGGAGACCCGCTGCCACAGGGTGGGTTGGTCGAATCGCGATTTCATGCGCGGGCCGGTTCTTTCTGCGGTATCGCCGCCATCGTCGTCATTCCTGCGCGGCCGCTCACGGCGCCGCGTTCGGCAAGGGCACGTCGGCCGCCGGGCGCTGCTTGCCCACGGGCGCGGCCGTCTGGCCCTTCTGCGTCAGCGCGATGTCTTCCTCGCTCGGGAACAGGCCGAGCAGGGCGTAGTCGAAGACGCGCCGGGCGATGGGCGCGGCGGCGGCGGCGCCGAAGCCGGCGTTCTCGACGATCACCGCCAGCGCGATCGTCGGGTTGTCCAGCGGCGCGAACGCCGAGTAAAGGGAGTGGTCGCGCTTGTGCTCTTCGAGCTTGGCGGCGTTGTATTTCTCGTTCTGGCGCACGCCCACCGCCTGCGCGGTGCCGGTCTTGCCGCCGGTGGCGTAGGGCGCGCCCATGAAGACCCGGGTCGAGGTGCCCTCCTGCGTCACGCCGTGCATGGCGCGCTTGATCAGTTCCACGTGCGCCGGCTTGAGCGGCAGCGGCGGCAAGGCGTCGTGGATCAGCTCGGTGCGCTCGTGGGTCAGCGGATCCTGCACCTCGCGCACCAGCCTGGGCTTGAAGCGCTGCCCCCCCGACACCAGGGTGGACAGCGCGCTGGACAGCTGCAGCATCGTGAAGTTGTTGTAGCCCTGGCCGATGCCCAGCGAGATGGTCTCGCCGGCGTACCAGCGCTGCTGCTCGGGCCGCTTGAACTTCTGGCGCTTCCACTGGGTGGACGGCAGGTCGCCGGTGACTTCGCCCTTCAGGTCGATGCCGGTCTCGCGGCCGAAGCCGAAGGGTTCGAGCTGGTCGTGGATCAGGTCCACGCCCATGTCGTTGGCCAGCGCGTAGTAATAGACGTTGCTGGACTTGATGATGCTGCGCGCCATGTCCACCGCCCCCAGGCCGCCGTCGCCGTGGCTGCGGAAGGTGTGGTTGCCGAACTGGAAAGTGCCGCCATCGTAGGTGATCTGGCCCGGCTCGCGCTTGCCGGTGTTCAAGGCGGCGATCGCCATGAAGGGCTTGTAGGTGGAGCCCGGCGGGTAGGTGCCGCGCAGCGCGCGGTTGAGCAGCGGCTTGTCGATCGACTCGTTCAGCTCGCGCCAGGACTCGACGTCGATGCCGTCCACGAAGAGGTTGGGGTCGAAGCTGGGCTTGCTGACGAAGGCCAGCACCTCGCCCGAGCGCGGGTCCAGCGCGACCAGGGCGCCGCGGCGGTCGCCGAAGAGCTGCTCCACCAGGGCTTGCAGCTTGATGTCCAGCGACAGCAGGAGCGTCTTGCCGGGCGTGGCCGGGCTGCTCTGCAGCCGGCGCACCGCGCGGCCGGCGGCGCTGGTCTCGACCTCTTCGAAGCCCGTCTTGCCGTGCAGCTCGCGCTCGTAGCTCTGCTCCAGGCCGAGCTTGCCCATGTGGTCGGTGCCGCGGTAGTTGGCGGCGTCCTCCGACTCCTCGATCGCCTCCTTCTCCTTCTGGTTGATGCGGCCGATGTAGCCGATCACATGGCCGCCGACCTCGCCCATGGGGTAGTTGCGGAAGAGTCGCGCCTTGATGTCCACGCCGGGGAAGCGGAAGCGCTGCGCGGTGAATCGCGCCACCTCCGCGTCGGTGAGCTTGTTGCGGATCGGCAGCGACTCGAAGCGCTTGCTCTCGTCCAT
>CBJNAE010000221.1:0-7180 GCA_966433995.1 uncultured Ideonella sp.
AAACGGGCGGTCGCCGCGGCGGCCGAGAACAGCGGCCTGGAGACTGGCCGCCGTCAGACCGGTATCGGTCGGCGCGTCGAAGCCACTTCGCTCACATCGAAAATGGCCGGCCTGCTCGACTGGGAGCCGCTGACCGACGGCGGCAGCGTCGCCGCGGTGAAACTGTCGTCCCCGGGTGCGCTGGAGATCCGCCTGGGCGTGAAGGTCGGCGCCCTGCCCGCGCAAGCCGTGCTGCGGGTGCATGGGCCGGGCGGCGCGGACAACCAGCAGGTGCCCGGCCGGCAGTTGCTGGAGACCATCGCCCGCAACCGCAGCGCCGGCGACATCGGCGACGCAGGCCGCACTTATTGGATGCCGCCCGTCGCTGGCGACGAAGTCACGCTCGAAATCGAGCTGCCGGCCGGCGCGAAGGCGGATGAGGTCGAGCTGTCGATCCCGGCGCTGTCCCACGGCCTGGTCGACCTCTCGCAAGTGAAGAAGATCCAGGCCGTGGGCGACTCGCAGGTCTGCAACGCCGACGTCAGCTGTGCCGGCACGGCCTACGACGCGGAAAGCGCGTCCACGGTGCAGCTGCGTTTCATTGAAGACGGCGCCGCCTACAACTGCACGGGCACGGTGATGGCCGCCAACGAGCCCGGCTTCACGCCCTACCTGCTGACGGCCAACCATTGCTTCAGCAACCAGACGGTGGCGTCCACCCTGGTCAGCACCTTCTTCCTCCGGTCGACCAGCTGCAACGCCTCCGCGTCCATGCCGACCTCCCGCCTGTCCACCGGCGCCACCTGGCTGTACAGCAGCAGCCACACCGACACCACCTTCGTGAGACTCAACGGCAGCTTGCCCGCCGGCGCCCGCCTGGCCGGCTGGAACACCACGCTGCAAGCCAACGGCGGCGCGATGCTGGGCGTGCACCACCCGGCCAGCGACATGCAGAAGTACGCCACCGGCTACGTCGCCGGTTACCTGAATTGCAGCCTGGCCGACGAGGACGGCTTTTTCTCATGCAGCCCGGTCACGCAGGACAACAGCTCTTTCTACAGCGTCGACTGGAACACCGGCCTGACCGAGCAAGGCAGCAGCGGCTCGGGCGTGTGGGCGACGATCGACGGCAACCGCTATGTCGTCGGCAACCTGCGCGGCGGCACGGCGCGCTGCGCGAGGGACGCCTTCAACGGCGGTTACCAATACCTCGGCACGTCGATCTACGGCCGCTTCGACATCGCCTACAACGCCTCGCTCAAGCGCTGGCTGTCGCCGGCCGGCGCCACGGTCGCGCGCACGCCGGTCTACCGCTTCTACAACGCCTCGGCGGGCGCGCACTTCTACACCCAGAACGAAGGCGAGCGCGATTTCATCATCGCCCGCAACCCCGGCTTCCAATACGAAGGCGTGGCCTTCTACGCCTACGGCGCGCCGCTGGCCACGGGCACGGCGCCGGTGCACCGCTTCTACAGCCCGGTGACGGGCTCGCACTTCTACACGATCAGCGAGGCGGAGAAGAACACCGTGCTGACGTATCCGAAGTACACCTATGAAGGCACTTCGTGGAACGCCCAGCTGGCCGCTGGCGGCACGGCGGTGCCGATCTACCGCTTCTACAACCCCAGCCGGGGCACGCACTTCTTCACCATCAACGAACAGGAGAAAGACATCGTCCGGACCAACCCGGGGTATGTGTTCGAAGGGGTGGCTTATTACGGGTGGACGACGCCATGATGGGGCGACCGGACTAGGGCAGGCTCAGCGCGGGCTTTCGAAAAACACGTAGTGGCTGAAGTCGCCCACTTCGAAGTAGACGCGCTTCTCGCTGGCGTCGACGGCGCCGTTGAGGTTCTCGTCGAGCACGCCGTAGCCGAAGCGGTAGGTGCGCGCCGCGCCGTCGTCGGTGCCCAGGGCGGTGGAGAGTTTGTCGACCTTCAGGAAGCGCCGCACCACCTTGTCGCCGGCATAGACCTCCAGCACGCCGTTGGTGCCGGTCCAGTTCTGGATGTCGCGCTTGATCTGGTTCTGCCGCTCCTGGGTGCAGCCGGCGGCCAGCAGCAGCGCCGCGGCGCACAAGGCGGTCATGGTCTTCATCGTTTGGAACCCTCCAGGGATTTGCCGGCGGCTTCGCGCTGGCGAAGCGCCTCGTAGAGGCAGACGCCGCTGGCCACCGAGACGTTCAGGCTTTCCACCGCGCCGCGCATCGGCAGGCTGACGAGCAGGTCGCAGTTCTTGCGGGTGAGCTGGCGCATGCCGGTGTCCTCGGCGCCGAGCACGAAGGCCACCGGGCCGGTGAGGTCGACGTCGTAGAGCGTCTTCTCGGCGTCGTCGGAGGTGCCGATGATGAAGATGTCGCGCTCTTTGAGTTCGCCCAGGGTGCGCGCCAGGTTGGTCACCATGAAATAGGGCACGGTGTCGGCCGCGCCGCTGGCCACCTTGGCCACGGTGGCGTTCAGGCCGACCGCGTGGTCCTTGGGCGCGATGACGGCGTGGGCGCCGGCGCCGTCGGCCACGCGAAGGCAGGCGCCGAGGTTGTGCGGGTCGGTCACGCCGTCGAGCACGAGCAGCAGCGGCGGGCCTTCGACGGCGTCGAGCGTGTCGTCGACGGAATGCGACTGCGCCAACGGGTCGACCCGCGCCACCACGCCCTGGTGGCGGGCGCTGCCGCAGAGCTTGTGCAGCCTGTCGTCGTCGGTTTCCACGAGCTTGACGCCGGTCTCGGCGACGCGCTGCAGGAACTGGCGCATGCGCTGGTCGCGCCGGGTGACGTCCACGTGCAGTTCGAGCACGGACTTCGGCGCCGTCTTCAGACGCACGCCCACGGCATGGAAGCCGAAGAGGATTTTTGTTGAGGCCATGCGGGATGTTAGGTCAGGGGAAGGCGCCTGTCAGCCGCGCAGCGCCCAGCCCAATGCGATGAAGGCGCCGAACAGCAGCGGCTGGTGCACCATGTAGACGGTCAGGCTCCAGCGGCCCAGCCACGCCAGCGGCCGCAAACCGGGCGCCAGCCCGCCGGACAGCCCATGCGGGCGGCGCGCCAGCAGCCACGTCCCGGCCGCGAAGCCCCACAGGAGCACGCCGATCCACGGCAGCAGGGGCACGTGGTCCTGGGTGGCGGGTTTGTGGGTGATCAGGCCGACCCAGTCCGTCAAGCGGGTGTCGAAGAAGGGGTGCTGCCAGAGCCAGGGCGCGGCGACGGCCGCGGCGCCGAGCGCACAAAGCGCCAGCAGCGCCGAGGTGGACAGGGAGCGCCGGCCACCCACGTGCAGGCCCAGGCGCAGCAGCAACAGCATCACCGCCAACCCGTGCAGCACGCCGAAGCTGATGAAGCGGTTCCCGAACACCCACCACGAGCCGACGCTCACCAGCAGCGCGCAACCGGCGACCTGCGCCCAGCGCCTCCAGAAGCGTCCCCAGCCCTGCCCCTGCGACCAGGCCACCGCCTGGCCCAGCCCGGCGCAGAAGAGGAAGAGGCTGACGATCACGACGCGCTGGCCGGTCCAGAACGGGTCGTCGTAGAAATCCGCGCGGATGTAGCGGAAATGGTTCAGGTCGAAGCAGAAATGGAAGGCCACCATCCAGACGACGGCGGCGCCGCGCAGGGCGTCGAGGCGGTCGAAGCGTGCCAGGAACCTCGGCTGCACATGGCCTGGTTCGGTGGAAAGCTGAATCTCGCTCATTCGATGACGGGGTTTGGCGTTCGCCTCTGCCTCCGCTTCGGGCCTACCGGAAAGCATGCCCGAACGGTGAAGGATGTTCAGGTAGGAGCGGCTTCAGCCGCGATCTCGGTGCACCGCATCGCGGCTGAAGCCGCTCCTACACGCTTGTCGCGGGCCAGCCGCGGGTTTGAATCACCCCAGGAAGCGCCGCGCATTGATGAACATCCGCATCCAGGGGCTGTGGGCGGACTTGTCGAGAGGCGTCCAGCTCATCTGCGCATTGCGGAACACGCGCTCGGCGTGGGGCATCAGGGCGGTGAAGCGGCCATCGGCGGTGGTGACCGAAGTCAGGCCTTCCGGGCTGCCGTTCGGGTTGGCCGGGTAGGCCTCCGTGGCCTGGCCATGGTGGTCGACGAAACGCAACGCGCGGTGCACCGCTTTCGCGTCGCCCTGTTGCGAGAAGTCGGCGAAGCCTTCGCCGTGGGCGACAGCCACCGGGATGCGGCTGCCCGCCATGCCGTGGAAGAAGGCGGACGGGCTGTCCAGCACCTCGACCAGGCTGAGCCGCGCCTCGAACTGCTCGCTCTTGTTGCGGGTGAACCGGGGCCAGGCCTGGGCGCCGGGGATGATGGGCGACAGCGCGGCCATCATCTGGCAGCCGTTGCACACGCCCAGGGCCAGCACGTCGGGCCGGTTGAAGAAGGCGGCGAACTGCTCCGCCAGCCGCGGGTTGAACATGATGGAGCGCGCCCAGCCCTCGCCGGCGCCGAGCGTGTCGCCATAGCTGAAGCCGCCGCAGGCGACGAAGCCCTGGAACTGTTCCAGCCGCGCGCGGCCGGCCTGCAGGTCGCTCATGTGGACGTCGAAGGTGTCGAAGCCGGCCTGCGCCATCGCATAGCTCATCTCGACGTGGCTGTTGACGCCCTGCTCGCGCAGGATGGCCAACTTGGGCCGGGCCTGCAGCAGCGCGGGCGACTGTTTCTCGGCCGGGTCGAAGGTGAGGTGCACATGCAGCCCCGGGTCGTCGGACCGGCCGGCGGCGGCGTGTTCGGCGTCGGCGCAGTCGGGGTTGTCGCGCAGGCGCGCGATGCGCCAGGAGACGTCGTCCCAGGCCTGGTGCAGCTCGGCCAGCGGCGCGCTGAAAACCGCCTTGGCGTCGCGCCACACCTCGACCACGCCGCGGTCGTTGGTCTTGCCGATGAAATGGCTGTGCTTGGACAGGCCGTGCTGGCGCAGCACCTGCATCACTTCGTTGCGCACGTCGGTGGGCACCTGCAGGACCACGCCGAGTTCTTCGTTGAAGAGCGCCCGCAGCGTGATCTCGGCGCGGCGCGCGGCCACTTGGCCGGCCCAGTTCTTGGAGTCGCCGTGTTCGGCGCGGCTGTCGCCGATGCCGTCTCCTTCGGTGACGAGCATGTCGACGTTCAGGCTGACGCCGAGGTGGCCGGCGAAGGCCATCTCGCAGACCGCCGCCCACAGGCCGCCGTCGCTGCGGTCGTGGTAAGCGAGGATGCGGCCTTCGTCTCGCAGCTGGTTGACGGCGGAGACCAGGGATTTCAACAACGCCGGGTCGTCCAGGTCGGGCACCTCGTCGCCGAACTGGTTCAGCACCTGGGCGAGCATCGAGCCGCCCAAACGCTTCCTGCCCTGGCCGAGGTCGACCAGCACCAGGGTGTTGTCGCCGGGCTGCAACTGCGGCGTCAGCGTGGGCCGCACGTCGGACAGGCTGGCGAAGGCGGTGACGATCAGGCTGACGGGCGAGGTGACCTGCCTGCCCTGCCCGTTTTCATCGGTCCAGCGGGTGCGCATCGACAGGCTGTCCTTGCCCACCGGCACGCTGACGCCGAGCGCGGGGCACAGTTCCATGCCGACGGCCTTGACGGTGTCGTACAGCGCCGCGTCCTCGCCCGGCTCGCCGCAGGCGGCCATCCAGTTGCAGCTGAGTTTCACGCGCGGCAGCTCGATCGGCGCGGCCAGCAGGTTGGTGATGGCTTCGGCCACCGCCATGCGGCCGGAGGCCGGCGCGTCGAGCGCGGCCAGCGGCGTGCGCTCGCCCATGGCCATGGCCTCGCCTGCGAAGCCGCTGTAGTCGGCGAGCGTCACGGCGCAATCGGCCACCGGCACCTGCCAGGGACCGACCATCTGGTCGCGGTGGTTGAGCCCTCCCACGGTGCGGTCGCCGATGGTGACGAGGAAACGCTTGCTCGCCACGGTGGGGTGGCGCAGCACGTCGAAGGCGGCCTTTTCGAGCTGCACGTCGGTGAGGTCGAGAGCCGGAAGCGTCAGCGCGACGCGCTTCACGTCGCGGTGCATCTTGGGCGGCTTGCCGAGCAGCACGTCCATCGGCATGTCGATGACGCGTTCGCCCGCGGGGCCGTCTTCCAGCACCAGCGCCTTGGCTTCGGTGGCGGTGCCGACGACGGCGAAGGGACAGCGCTCGCGCTCGCACATCTGCCGGAACAGCGGCAGCGCCTCGGGCGACACCGCCATCACGTAGCGCTCCTGGCTCTCGTTGCACCAGATCTCCTTGGGCGCCATGCCGCTCTCCTCCAGCGGCACCGCGCGCAGGTCGAAGCGCGCGCCGCGGTGGGCACCGTCCACCAGTTCGGGGAAGGCGTTGGAGACGCCGCCGGCGCCGACGTCGTGGATCGCCAGGATGGGGTTGGCCTCGCCCAGCGCCCAGCAGTGGTTGATGACCTCCTGCGCGCGGCGCTGGATTTCGGGGTTGCCGCGCTGCACCGAGTCGAAATCAAGCTCGGCGGCGTTCACGCCGGCGGCCATCGAGCTGGCGGCGCTGCCGCCCATGCCGATGCGCATGCCTGGGCCGCCGAGCTGCACGAGCAGCGTGCCGGCGGGGAACTCGATCTTCTTCGTCTGGCCGGCCGAGATCGTGCCCAGGCCACCGGCGATCATGATGGGCTTGTGGTAGCCGCGGCGCTGCTTCTGCGCGCCCTCGCCCACGTCCTGCTCGTAGACGCGGAAATAGCCGCCGAGGTTGGGCCGGCCGAATTCGTTGTTGAAGGCGGCGCCGCCGAGCGGACCCTCGGTCATGATCTGCAGCGGGCTGGCGATGTGGCCCGGGCGGCCGTAGGCGGCTTGCTCCCAGGGCTCGCTGGTTCCGGGCAGGTGCAGGTTGGACACGCTGAAGCCAGTCAGGCCCGCCTTGGGCCTGGAGCCGCGGCCGGTGGCGCCTTCGTCGCGGATCTCGCCGCCGGCACCGGTGGAGGCGCCCGGGAAGGGCGAGATCGCCGTCGGATGGTTGTGCGTCTCCACCTTCATCAGCACGTGGGCCACCTCGCGGCGCGGGCCGTAAGCCGGCGCGTTGGTGAAGCCCTGGGGCAGCCAGCGCTCCACTTCGGGGCCTTCCATCACCGAGGCGTTGTCGCTGTAGGCGATGACGGTGTGCTGCGGCGCCAGTTGGTGGGTGTTGCGGATCATGCCGAACATCGACTTTTCCTGCCGCTGCCCGTCGATGGTGAAGTCGGCGTTGAAGATCTTGTGGCGGCAGTGCTCGCTGTTGGCCTGGGCGAACATCATCA
>CBJNAE010000222.1:0-7169 GCA_966433995.1 uncultured Ideonella sp.
CTGCTGGTGGCCATCGTGGCGCTGTTCATGCTGCCGCTGCCCACGCCGCTGATCGACTTCCTGATCGCGTCCAACCTGTGCATCAGCCTGACGCTGCTGATCGTCTCGATGTACGTGCCGGGCGCGCTATCGCTGTCCACCTTCCCGTCTCTGCTGCTGTTCACCACGCTGTTCCGCCTGTCGCTGAACATCGCGTCGACGAAGCTGATCCTGCTGGAGGCGCACGCCGGCCACATCATCGACACCTTCGGCAAGCTGATCGTCGGCAACAACATCGTGGTCGGCGGGGTGGTGTTCCTCATCATCGCCATCGTCCAGTTCATCGTCATCGCCAAGGGCTCCGAGCGCGTGGCCGAGGTGGCGGCCCGCTTCGCGCTGGACGCCATGCCCGGCAAGCAGATGAGCATCGACGCCGAGGTGCGCGCCGGCACGCTGTCCACCGCCCAGGCCCAGGCCAGGCGCCGTGAGCTGGAGCAGGAGTGCCAGATGCACGGCGCGATGGACGGCGCGATGAAGTTCGTCAAGGGCGACGCGATCGCCAGCATCGTGATCGCGCTGGTCAACATCCTGGCCGGCGTGGCCATCGGCACGCTGATGCACGGCATGTCGGCCGGCGACGCGCTGCAGCGCTACGCCATCCTCACCGTCGGCGACGGCATGGTGTCGCAGATCCCGTCGCTGCTGGTGTCGGTGGCCGCCGGCGTGGTGATCACCCGCGTCACCTCGGGCGGCCAGGGCTCGCAGCAGCTGGCCTCGCAGATCCTGGGCCAGCTCGCCGCGCACCCCCGCGCCCTGGTCGTCGCTGCAGTGACCGCCAGCGGCTTCCTGCTGGTGCCGGGTTTCCCGAAGTGGGCCTTCGGTGTGTGGGTGGCGGTGGTGGGCGTGTCGGGCTACCTGCTGCTGCGCGAGCGCCGCCAGGGCCGCACGCCGGCGTGGATCTCGCGCGAATCCGGCGCCGCCGAGGCCGGCGTCGACGAATCGTCCGACGACGCGGTGGCCTACCCGGTGGCGTTGCGACTGTCGTCCGCGCTGCGCGGCCGGCTCGACATGGCCCGCTTCGACCGGGCGATGGTGCAGGCGCGCAATCAGGCCGAGCGCGAGCTGGGGCCGGTGTTCCCGCGGCTGCAGGTGAGCTTCGCGGACCTGCCCGGCCCGCCGGACGGCTACGAGGTGCTGGTGCAGGACGTCGTCATGGCGCGCGGCGCCTTGAAGCCCGGGCATTTCATGCTCGACCCCGAGTCGGGGCCCGGCCTGCCCGCGCATGCGGTGGCCGCCGAGCCTTTCGGACCTTTCGCCCGCGTGGCCTGGGTCGACGCGGTGCCGCCGGGCACGGCCGCGCTGAGCAATGAAGAGGTGCTGGTGGCCCACGTCGAGCAGCTCGCCCGCCGCCACCTGCCGCGGTTGATCGGCCTGCAGGAGGTGCAGCAGCTGGTCCACTGGATGCAGCGCCAGGCGCCCGAGCTCGCGGCCGAGGTGTCGCGCGTCGTGCCCGCGCAGCGGCTGGCCGAGACGCTGCGCCGGTTGCTGCAGGAAGGCATCCCGGTGCGCAACCTCAAAGCCATCTTCGAAAGCCTGGTGCGCTGGTGCCCACAGGAGCCCGACCCGATCGGCCTGGCCGAACTGGTGCGGGTGGACCTGGGCACCTACATCACCAGCCGCCATGTCGCCCCCGACCGGACGATGAGCGCGGTGCTGTTCGACAACGCCCTGGCCGAGGCGGTGCAGCGTTCGATCGAGCGCACGCCGCGCGGCAACCTGCTGCTGCTCAACCCGGCGGTCAAGGAGTCGGTGCTGCAGCAGCTGCGCCAGTTGCTGGCCAAGGCGCCGGCGGGCGTGGTGGTGGTGGTCGGCACCGACGTGCGTCGCTACGTGAAGACGATGATCGAGCCGGCCGAACCCCAGACCGAGGTGCTGGCCTATCAGGAGATCGACGAAGACGTCACCCTGCTGCCCGTGGGCTGGGTGACCCTGCCGCAGGAGGCCGCGGTCCCCGCCGAAACGGTGCCGGGGGATCTCACATGACACCCATCGACATCCTCAGCCTCACCCGCGAAGGCCTGATGGTGGTGCTGTGGGTCGCGCTGCCGGTCGTGCTGGTGTCGGCCGGCACGGCGCTGGTGATGGCGGTGTTCCAGACCGTCACGCAGATCCAGGACCAGAGCATCGGCCAGTCGGTCACCAAGATCGCCGTGATGGTGGCCCTGCTGGTGCTGTGCGGATGGCAGGGCCGGCAGGTGATGGGCTTCGCCGAGCGCGCGCTCCAACTCGTGGGCCAGTTGCCGTGAATGGATGACATGAAGTACCTGAAGCAATTTCGCCAGAAGACCCCCGCCGTGGCCGCCGCGCGCCGCCGCCGCAACCCGGCGCTGCCGCTGCTGTGCGCCGCCGCGTGGGCGCTGTGGTCGGCCGGCGGGCCGGCTGGCGCGGCCGAGTTGCGCTGGCAGGGGCGGCCGATGCAGATCGTCGCCAGCGAGAAGCGGCTGGCCGACTTCCTGCGCGAACTCGCCGCCTCGCAAGGCACGACCGCCGTCATCGACCCCAAGGTCGACGGCGTCATCAGCGGCAAGTTCGTGAGCAACGGCCGCTCCGAATCGTCCGCGAAGATGATCCTCGACGGCGTGTGCGCCAGCTACGGGCTGACCTGGTACTACGACGGCTCGCTGCTGTTCATCGACCTGGCCAGCGACGCGCGCAGCGAGGTTCTGCCCATCGTCGCGGCCAGCGCGCCGCGCATCAACGACACCCTCAACCGGCTGCAGATCGCCGACCGCCGCTTCCCGCTGAACGTCAGCGCGGCCGACGGCGCCGTCTTCGTCAGCGGGCCCGCGCGCTATGTCGATTCGGTCAAGCAGATCGTCAAGTCGATCGACTACCGCGCCGCGCAGATCGACATGGCCGAGGTGCGGCTGTTCCCCCTGAAGTACAGCTGGGCCTCCGACTTCCAGCTGCGCCGCGGCGGGCAGCAGACCACCGTCGCCGGCGTGGTCAGCGTGCTGCGCAGCCTGTTCGAGCCGCGCTCGAACAACGCCGGGCGCGCGCCGGCCGCTTCCGGCGGCGCCGGCGCCGCGGCGATGCCGCGCATCACCAACAGCCGCGAGATCAAGCTGCCTTCGGGCGCCACCGTCAACGCACCGAAGGTCGAGTTCCCCGGCCTGCCGGGCGCGCAAGGGCAAGGCGGCGAGGGCGGGGCGGCCGCGGTGCTGCGCAACGACCTGCCGCAGTTCCACGCCGACCCGCGCATGAACGCGGTGCTGGTGCGCGACCTGCCGGAGCGCATGGCGCAATACGGCCAGCTCATCGCCGCCATGGACGTCAAGCCGCGGCTGGTGGAGATCGAGGTCACCATCATGGACATCAGCTCCGACACGCTCGACAGCCTGGGCGTGGACTGGCGGCTGCACGGCAAGCACGCCGACCTGCAGACAGGAAACGGCAAGGGCCCAGGGCTCACCTGGGGCAACGCGAACACCGAGGCCGGCCTCGTCGGCGCCGCGGTGCCCAAGGGCGGGGTGTTCACTGTGTCGATCGGCAACGAGCTGCGCGACTTCCTGCTGGCGCGGGTGAGCGCGCTGGCCTCCACCGGCCAGGCCCAGTTCGTCGCCCGGCCCAAGGTGCTCACGCTGGACAACACCGAGGCCAGCATCGAGAACAAGAACGAGTTTTACATCCGTGTCTCGGGCTTCCAGGACTCCAGCCTGTACACCGTCACCGCCGGCACCGACGTGCGCGTGACGCCGATGGTGGTCGAAGAGGCCTCTGGCCGCGGCGTGATGATGAACATCAACATCGGCGACGACAGCGTCAGCAGCGACCTGGTGGAGAACCTGCCCATCGTGCGCCGCCGCAGCGTGGTGACGCAGGCCATGGTCGACGAGGGCAAGAGCATCCTGCTGGCCGGCTATTCGTCGGAGGAGTCGGTCAACGCCAAGAGCGGCGTGCCGGGGCTGTCGGCGCTGCCCTTCATCGGCGCGCTGTTCCGCTACGACGAGAAGAAGCGCAGCAACCTGGAACGCTTCTACATGCTGACGCCGCGCTTCGTGCTGCCCGGTGAAGGCGGCCGGCCGCCCGGCATGGGCGCGGCGGCCGGGCAGCCGCTGGCGCAGCAGGCGCCGGCCACACCGGTGCAGGACAGGCCCGTCGCGCCGCCCGACGCTTCCTCCGGGCGCATCTACGGCGGGAGGGGCTCATGACGGCGGGTGCGCGGCAACGGGGCGCCGCGGCCGGCCCCGCGCGCCAATGGGCGGTGCGTTTCCTCAGCGGCCCGCTGCGCGGGCGCGCGCAGACGCTCACGCCCGGCGCCAGCGTGCTCGGCGCCGCGCCGGACTGCGACATCCTGCTGCCGTCCTCGGAGGCGCTGCCGCGCCACCTCGTGTTCACCGCCGGCGAACTCGCCCTGGTGGTGCAGCGCGCCGCCGACGACGCACCGGTCCAGCTCAACGGCCAGCCGATGTCGTCCAGCCGGCGCAGCCTGGTCGCCGGCGACGTCGTCAGCATCGGCAAGACCGATGTGCAGATCGACCATTCGTACCCGCGCCACGGCCTCGATGACGCCCAGGAGCCGCGGCACGCCGATTCGATGTTCCTCGCCGACGATTCGGACGACGCGCACGAAGCGCGCGCCTTGGCCTCCGGCCGTCGCCGCCCGGGCGGTGCCTGGGCAGCCCTGCTCGGCGCCGCCGCACTCGGTGCGGCCGCGGTTCTGCTGACCTCCTGGCTGGCAGGGCGGGGCGGCGATGCCGCGGGCGACGCGGCGGCGCAGCTTTCAGCGCGCTCCGGCGCCGACTTCGTGAAGCTGGAAAAAGTTCTGCGCGACTACCCCGATGTCGAAGTCACCGCCGCCCCGGGCGGGCGCCTGGGCTTGAAGGGCTATGTCGAGACCGCTGCGCGTTTGAAGGCGCTGCGCGATGACGTGAGGAAGGCCGCGCCGCAGGCCTCGATTCAAGTGCATGTGGCCGAGGACCTGGTGGAGCAGGCCACCCGCTTCATCGGCGACCCGGCGGTGTCGGTCCTCTACGCCGGAAAGGGTCGGTTGATGGCGGCCGGCAGCGTGGAGGGCGGCGCGGCGCGAGAGCGCATCAAGCAGCTCAACAACGACTGGCAGCCCGCCGCTTTCATCGAAGACAAACTCAGCCAGCGCCAGCCGCAGGCCCCGCAAGAGTCGAAGGCGGCGGCGGACGCCCAGGCGGTCGCCTTCTGGCAGAGCCAGCTGCCGTCGCGGCTGGTCAGCGTCACCGAGGGCGACGGCGGGCTGCGCCACGTGCAACTTGCCAACGGCCACCGCTATTTCGAGGGCTCGCAGCTCAAGTCTGGCGCCGAACTCAAGCGCATCGAGGCCGATGCGCTGGACATCCGGCCGGCCCAGGGGGCGCAGCGATGAGCCGCCGGGGCTTTTCCCTTCTTCAACCAGCCACGGCCGCCTCCGCGGCGCGCCGTGCACGGATTTCGCCGGGGCGCCGCTTGACGACGCCCCGGGCGAAATGCGGCGCAGACACAAGCGGTCGGCCGCTCCACCGAGACGTTCTTCGACTCACCGAAGACGCTTCACTTCCCATCAAAACCAGGAGATAGAGAAATGGCCATCGACACCAAGAACCTCGACCAGACCGTCGCCGATTCCCGCGCCTGGGACGTCGCCATGCGCGCCGCCAGCCAAGCGACCACCCAGAGCAACCAGGAAACCACCTTCACGCTGGCCCTGCACCAGCAGAAGATGGGCCTGAGCAAGCAGATCGCCAACGGCGTCGAGCAGAACGCGCGCAAGTCCTGACGGTGGGACGCGCCCCGGCCCCGGCGGCGAGCCTCGCCGTCGGGATCCAAGGGCTCCCCGCAATCACCGCGGTCCGCCGCGGCCCTCACTTGCAGTGCGCACCTGGGCTTGCAAGCCCAGGTCGCTCCGCAGGCTCGCCGCATGCGGCTCGAAAGCCCTGCGTCGCCCCCAGCCCTCTCCCGCAAGCGGGAGAGGGGGTTGTTCCACGCTTCGCCGCGAAGGCAGCGAGTCTCTACTCCCTCGCCCCCGGAAACGGGGGAGAGGGCTGGGGTGAAGGGGTCGGCCCGGGAAACATCCGGGCCGGCAGCAGGACCACTTCACCGAACACCTGGAGCGAACCATGATCATCCAGCCCATCGCAGGCGCCAGCCTCGCCGCGGCCCGGCAAGGCGGCGCCGCAAACGCCATCGCCGCGCCCACCGCGCCCGTGCCGGCCAGGCCGCAGGCCGCAGGCGCCGATCCCTCGCGCGAGGACGCGCGCCAGTTCTCCGAGCTCATGGCCTCTCCGCGCACGGTGCTGCAGGCGCCGCAGACGGTGTCGACGATGGTGAACTCGGCCGTCTCGCGCGCGCTGTCGGGCCTGAACGTCAACGCCGCCGACCACGTGCCCGGCGAGTTGCACCAGGCCATCGCGGGCGACGACACCATCCTGAACGACCGCGTGACCGCCGACTTGTTCCGCACCAGCACCGAGAAGATGACCCACCTGATGGTCACCACCTCGATCGCCTCCGCCGGCACCAGCACCTTCAAGAGCGTGCTGCACAACAATGAATAGCCGCCGGCCGCCCATCCCGCTGGCGCCGGCCCGGGCCGACCAGGGCTTGCGCCGCTGGCTCTGGCTGTGGTTGCCGCCGCTGTGCCTGGCGGCGATGCTGCTGTCCGGCTGCAAGGTGGGCCTGTACTCCGACCTGGACGAGTCCCAGGCCAACGAGATGCTGGCCGCGCTGAGCGAGCAGGGCATCCCCGCCGGGAAGGAAAGGCTGGGCGACAAGGGCTGGCAGGTGCAGGTCGACCAGGGCGACGTCGGCGCCTCGCTGGAAGCGCTGCGCCAGCGCGGCCTGCCCCAGGAGAAGCTGGCCACCATGGGCGACGTCTTCCAGCGCCAGGGCCTGGTCTCCACGCCGGCGGAGGAGCGCATCCGCTACATCTTCGCGCTGTCGCAGGAGCTGTCGCAGACGCTGCGGCAGATCGACGGCGTGATGGCCGCGCGGGTGCACGTGGTCATCCCGGCCAACGACCCGCTGAGCGACAAGTTCCACCCGTCGTCGGCCGCGGTCTTCATCAAGCACAGCCCCGACGTCGACCTGCGCCTGCTCACCCCCGCGGTGAAGGACATGGTGGCCCACAGCATCGAAGGCCTGTCGCACGCGCAGGTGTCGCTGACGCTGTCGCCCGCGCG
>CBJNAE010000223.1:0-7144 GCA_966433995.1 uncultured Ideonella sp.
GGGAGACCGCGCCGATGGCGGTCGACGAGAACCTCTTCCTGCAGGCGGACGGCAAGCCCCTGCCCTTCATCGAAGCGGTGGTGGGCGGCCGCGCCGTCGGCACGCCGGGCGTGGTGCGGCTGCTGGCGCTGGCCCACGCCCAGCATGGCCGGCTGCCGTGGGCCCGGCTGTTCGAGCCGGCGATCCGGCTGGCCGAGGAGGGTTTCCCCATCAGCCCGCGGCTGGCCACGCTGATCGCCGCCGACCGCCACCTGGCCCTGGACCCGCAGGCCCGCGCTTATTTCTTCGAGCCCGACGGCCGACCGAAGGCGGTCGGCACGGTGTTGAAGAACCCGCAGCTGGCGGCCACGCTGCGCCGCATCGCGCAGCACGGGCCCGAGGCTTTCTATGAAGGCGAGCTGGCCCGCGCCATGGTCGAGAAAGTGACCCGCCACCCACGCAACGCCGGCTGGCTGTCGATGGAGGACCTCGCCCGCTACCGGGCGAAGGAGCGCGAGGCGCTGTGCTTCGACTACCGCCAGTCGCGCATCTGCGGCGCGCCGCCGCCGTCGTCGGGCACGGTGGCGCTGGGCCAGATCCTCGGCCTGCTGGAGCCCCTGGACCTGGCCGCGCAGAAACCGGTGCGCGGCGCCGATGGGCGCTGGACCTTGCAGCCCGCCGCCATCCACGCCTACAGCGAGGCCGCCCGGCTGGCCTACGCCGACCGCGGCCTGTATTTGGCCGACCCTGATTTCATCGCGGTGCCGGTGCAAGGCCTGCTCGACCCGGCCTACTTGCGCCAGCGCCGGGGCCTGATCGGCGAGCGCGCCATGGGCACCGCCGCGGCTGGCCGGCCGCCGGGCGTGCAGCCGCTGAGCCGCGCGCCGGACCAGAGCCCGGAGCGCCCGTCCACATCGCACATCTCGGTGGTCGACGCCCAGGGCCATGCGCTGTCGATGACGACCACGATCGAGGACGCCTTCGGATCGCGGCAGATGGTGGGCGGCTTCCTGCTGAACAACCAGCTCACCGATTTCTCCTTCGCCGCCCGCGACGACCAGGACCGGCCGGTGGCCAACCGCGTGCAGGGCGGCAAGCGGCCGCGCTCGTCGATGTCGCCGCTGCTGGTGTTCGACCGCGCGTCGGGCCAGCTCACGATGACGCTGGGCTCGCCCGGCGGCTCGGCCATCATCAACTACGTCGGCAAGGCGCTGGTCGGCACGCTGGACTGGGGCCTGGACATCCAGGACGCCATTTCGCTGCCCAACTTCGGCAGCCGCAACGGCCCCACCGAACTGGAAGCCGGCCGCACCGACGCGCAGCTCGCCCCGGCGCTGGCGGCGCGCGGCCACAACGTCAGGTCGATCGAGCAGACCTCCGGCCTGCAAGGCATCCAGCGCACCCGCCAGGGCGGCTGGTTCGGCGGCGCCGACCCGCGGCGCGAAGGTGTGGCCATGGGCGATTGAACGCCCATCGACCGATCTTTACGGCGGCTTTATGGCCGGTGGTTTCAAATCCGACCAGCACTGAAAGACGACGCACGCCCGAAGCCATGCGCCCCACTGACCTTTCCACGAAGGCCGGATCCAAAGGCTGGTCCGGCTCCGCGCTCTACGCTTTTTTCACCGTCGCCGCCTGCACGGCGGTGTCCGAAGCGCTGCGCGGTTATTTCGACCCGGCCAACCTGATCATGGTCTACCTGACCGGCGTCGTGGCGGTGGCCGTGCATTCGGGCCGGCGCGCCTCGTTGATGGCGGTGGCCGGCAGCATCCTGGTGTTCGACCTGATGTTCGTGCCGCCGCGCTGGTCGTTCAACCCCATCGACACCCAGTACTTCTTCACTTTCACGGTGATGCTGGTCGTGGGGATGTTGATCAGCCACCTGGTCACGCGCGCGGCCCAGCAAACCGTGGTGGCCCAGGCCCGCGCGCGGCGGGCGCTGGCGCTGAACGACCTGGCCAGGCGGCTGGCTTCGGCGACCTCGACCGACGCCGTGGCGGAGGGACTTCGCGTCTGCGTCGGCAAGACCTTCGGCGCCAGCACCGCCTTGCTGCTGCCCGACGCCCAGGGGCGGCTGGAGGATCCCACCGGCTTCTGCCGCGGCTCGCCGGGGGCCGGCGAGGCGGCACTGGCGCAGGAAGTGCTGGACACCGGCCGCGACAGCGACTCTTTCGCGGCCCCTGGCGCCGCCAGCAGCCCAAACGGCCCCGCACGCACCCTGTACCTGCCCCTCACCGCTTCCGGCCCGGCCGTCGCGGTTCTGGGCGTGCGCGGCGAAGCGATCGGCAACGCGACACGCGAGGAGCGCGACCTGCTGGGGGCTTTCGCCAACCAGGCCGCCCTGGCGCTGGCGCGCGCCGCATCCGAGCAGAAAAGCGCGCGCGCGATGATCGAGGTCGAAACCGAAAGGCTGCGCAATACCCTGCTGTCCGGCATCTCGCACGATTTCAGGACGCCGCTGACCACCATCATCGGCTCGGCCACCAGCCTGCTGCAGCAGGACCACGCGCTGGCGCCCGCCCAGCGATCCTCCTTGCTGTCCGACATCCTGGGCGAAGCGCGGCGCATGCACCGCCTGGTGAGCGACTTGCTCGACCTGGTGAGCATGGAAGAAGGGGCCGTGAAGCCCAGCTTCGAATGGTGTCCGGCGGATGAGTTGATCGAGGAGGTGCTCGCCGCCTTGCAGCAACGGCTTTCCGCGCACGAGGTGCGGGTGCGGATCGGCCCGGAAACCATCGTCTGGTGCGACCCGCGCCTGGTGGAGCAATTGCTGGTCAACCTTCTCGACAACGCGGTGCGCCACACCCCGGCCGGCACGCGCATCGGCATCGAAGTGCGCAACGACGGCGGCCATTGGACGCTGGTCTTCTCGGACACCGGTCCCGGCCTTGCGCCGGGCCGGGAGCGGGAGATCTTCAAAAAATTCGCCCGCGGGCACGACGAGCCGGCCCGTGCGGGCACGGGCCTGGGCCTGGCCATCTGCGCGGCCGTCGCGAGGCTGCACGGCGGCCAGATCACGGCCGAAAGCGACGGCGGAACCCGCTTCACCCTCACCGTGCCGCAGCCGCATCCGGCCCGGCACGGGTTGACACAGGACGCTTGATGACGACGAACGCCCAGACTTCCCGGACCCATGTGCTGGTGGTGGAAGACGAAGAGCCGATCCGGCGCTTCCTCAGCACCACGCTGGCCGCCGAAGGCTACGCGGTGTTCGAAGCCGCCAGCGCGGAAGAAGGCGAGAAGCTGGCCGCCAACCGCCGAATCGACATCTTCCTGCTCGACCTGGGCCTGCCCGACCGTGAGGGCATCCACCTGATACGCGGGCTGCGGCAATGGACGCGGCGGCCCATCATCGTGCTGTCGGCGCGCTCGCAGGAAGAACAGAAGGTCCAGGCCCTGGATGCGGGCGCCGACGACTACCTGAGCAAACCCTTCGGCGTCGCCGAATTGCACGCCCGGCTGCGTGTGGCGCTGCGCCACGCCTCCCAGACCACGCTGGACGGCGATTCAGTGCTGATGCTGGGCGGCACCCGCATCGACCTGCAGGCCAAATCGCTGCAGCGCGGCGGCGAGCCGGTGCGCTTGACCGCGACCGAATGGCGGCTTCTCGAAGTGCTCGCGCGCCAAGCCGGCAGGGTGGTCACATCCAAGCAATTGCTGCGCGACGTCTGGGGCCCGGGCCACGCGGAACAGGGACACTACCTCCGGATCTATGTGCGGCAATTGAGGCAGAAGCTCGAAGAGGATCCGGCCCACCCGTCGCACCTGATCACCGAGACAGGCATCGGCTACCGGCTGATCGTGGCCCCCTCGCCGGCCTGACGGCGGACGCCCGGCAGCGCGAAAGCCAGGCGCGAGAAGGCGCGCCTCACACCGGCGTCGGCCGACGGGAAGGTGAGCAGCCCACCGTGGGCAACGCGCACCGCCAACCGGGGCACCAGCAGCCACGACAGGCCGGGCACATAACAGCACCGCGGCCAGCATCAAGGCAGCAGGCAGTGGCAGGCCGGCCGACAGGACACTGCCCGCCACGCGCCAGCCCCAGAAAAGCTGGGCGCCCACCAGGGCGGCGGCGAGCAGCTTCGCGGTCCACGGAAAAGCCGCCCGCTCGCGGCGGCACCCGCGATCGACCCTTAAGCGTCGACCGCAGCCGGGCTCACTTGTCCACGCCCATCACCAGGTCGGGCAGCACGGTGACGATCTGCGGGAACACCACGATCAGCGCGATGCAGGCGACCAGGCATAAGAAAAACGGGATCGACGCCTTGGCGATCACGTTGCTGTCCTTGCCCGTCATGTTCTGCAGCACGAAGAGGTTGAAGCCCACCGGCGGGGTCACCTCGGCGATCTCGACCAGCAGGATGACGAAGATGCCGAACCAGATCAGGTCGAAGCCGGCCTTCTGGATCATGGGCAGCACCACCGCGCTGGTCAGCACGATCATCGAGATGCCGTCAAGCGCGGTGCCCAGCACCATGTAGACCAGCACGAGCACGGCGATCAGGGCGTAGGGACTGAGGTCCATGCCCCCCACCCAATCGGCGAGTTCGCGGGGGATGCCGGTGAAAGCCATCGTCTTGCTCAGGAAGGCCGCGCCGGCCAGGATGAACATGATCATGCAGCTGGTGCGGGTGGCGCCCATCAGGCCGTCCCAGAAGTTGCGCGCCGTCAGCGAGCGCCCCGCCGCCGCGATGGCCAGCGCGCCGAACACGCCATAAGCGGCGCATTCGGTGGCAGTGGCGTAGCCGGCGATCAACACCCACCCGACGAAGGCGATCAACAAGGCGCAGGGGATGAGGCTGCCGGTGCGGCGGAGCTTCTCCATGAACGTGGTGGGCGGGTCGGCGGCCGGCACCTTGCCGGGGTTGCGCAGGCTCCACCAGCCGATGTAAGCGGAGAACAGCAGCATCAACGCCAGGGCGGGCAGGAAGCCGGCCAGGAACATCCGGATGATCGAGGCGTCCGCCGCCACCGCGTAGACCACCATGGTGATCGACGGTGGGATCAGGATGCCCAGCCCGCCCGCCGTCGCCAGCGCACCGATGGCGAGCTTCTCGTCGTAGCCGCGCTTGAGCAGTTGCGGCAGCGCCACCTTCGACACGGTGGCGCAGGTCGCCGCGGACGAGCCGGAGACCGACCCGAAGATGCCGCACCCGAGCACCGTGGTGTGCATCAAGCGGCCCGGCACGGCGCTGAGCCAGGGCGACAGGCCGCTGAACATCTTCTCGCTCAAGTCGGTGCGGAACAGGATCTCGCCCATCCATACGAACAGCGGCAGGGCCGCCAGCTCCCAGGAAGCGTTCGACTCCCAGAACGTCGCCGCCAGGTTGGATCCCGGCATCGTGCTGGTGAAGAAAGCCTGCCCGATCCAACCGACGATCGCCAGCGTCATGGCGATCCACACGCCGCCGGTGAGGAAGAGCAGCATCGTCAGCAGCAAGAAGCCGCCCGTCATCAACAGGTCCATGGTTTTTGGCTTTCGAGGAATAAGAGGTCAAAGTTCGGCGGAGAAATCGCCGGCGGCGTGGCGCTGCTCGACGGCCACCACGAAAGTGGGCCGGTTGCCCTTCATCACGAGCCAGAGTTCGTCCAGCACGGCCAGGAACAGCAGGCAGGAACCCACCGCGAAGGAGAGCTGCGGGATCCACATCGGCACGATGTACTTGCCGATCGACATGTCTTGAAGTACCCAGCTCTGCCAGGTGTAGTGCGCCGCCCACCAGGCCAGGTAGCCGCTGGCCACAGCGCCCACGGCCAGCGCGAGCAACTCGACCCCATGTCGCGCGCCGGCGGAGAGCTTCTCCAACATCAGGCCGACGCGGACGAAGTCGCCGTGCTTGAAGGCGTGGGCCATCACGAGGAAGGCCGAACCCGCGCAAAGCCAGGCGACCAGTTCATTGAACCCGCTGACGGGCACCCCCGCCTGGCGGCTCACTGATTGGAAAATCATCAGCACGAGGATCAGCAGCACGCACACCGCGGCAAGCCAGGCGCCGGCGTCGAAGCACAGCGACAGCCCGCGCCGCCAAGCGCCCATGCCGGGGACAGGCCGGCCTTGGGGATTCTCGGGATTCAGTGAATGATGGATGGCGGCGCTTGGTTTCATGGGGTCTTTCAGGGTTTCCGAGCTGAGGCCAGTCTAGGCAACTACTCGTAAATTCCATGTAAAACTTTTATAAAACATCGATAAATCATGATTAGAAAAACAAACACCGGAGAGACCACCGGGACGGCGGCTCGTCCCGGCACGGGCGCGAGAAAGGCGGCACCCGCGCGGCCCGGCGCGGGGATCGTTTCTTCGTCTCACCTCGTTTCGTCCAAGAGCCCGGAGCTGTCGGAATTCGAATTCGGACTGATCGTCGCGTGGAACGGCTTCTCGCGCTGGGTCGTGCGCTGCATGGCCGCCGCGGGCTGGCCGGACCTGACGCTTGCGGACGTCCTGCTGCTTCACCACATCAACCACCGCGCCAGGAACAAGAAGCTGGCGGACATCTGTTTCGTCCTCAACTACGAGGACACCCACATCGTGGCCTACTCGCTGAAGAAACTCGTCGCGGCCGGCCTGGCGGCGACCGAGAAAGTCGGCAAGGAAGTCTTCTACCGCCCGACCGAGGAGGGCGAACGGGCGGTGCAAGCCTACAGGGAGGTGAGGGAGTCCTGCCTGGTGGACAGCATCGACCCGCGGATCAACGAGGCGATGGGTGAATTGGCGCGTCTGCTGCGCACCCTGTCAGGGACGTACGACCAGGCTGCCCGGGCGGCCACATCCCTTTGAGAGACCCCTCGGGCGGACGCATGGTCCAGCACCTCCGCCGCTCGCGCAGCCGACCGAGCGGAGCGCTGGCCTGCGGCGCGAAGGGTTGGCGGTGGAGAATGAATTCGTCCGGGCACATCCGGGCGCGGGGAGACGCATGCGCACGTTGAAACTTCTTAGCCTGCTGTGGCGCGAGGCGGTCGCGCGCGGTCATCCACCGCGCGTGCCGGAACCCACGCAGTTGATGGACGAGTCCAGCCAGGTCCAGGCTTTCCACGGGCCAGGCGGCGACGCCCTGGTCCCGGTCTACCACTTCAACGCGCTGGCGATCAGCCGCCTCACGCCGAAGGACGGCACGGTGGTCGACTTGGGCTCGGGTTCGGCCAGGTACCTGGCCTACCTGGCCGCCAG
>CBJNAE010000224.1:0-7127 GCA_966433995.1 uncultured Ideonella sp.
TGGCGGCGCGACAGCACTTCGCACAGCAGCGAGCCCACGCCGATGCCGACCGAGAACACCACCAGCAGGAACGAAGCCACCTTGGCGTCGCCGTAGAGCACGTCCTTGGCGAAGGTGGGGAAAAGCGACAGGAAGACCGCGCCGAAGAACCACATCCACGAGATGCCCAGCAGCGAACGGAAGACCACGGTGTTGCCGTGCGCCAGCTTCAGGTTGCGCCAGGTCTCGGTGAAGGGGTTCCAGTTGATGCGCAGGCCGGGGTCGGACGCCGGCGACGGCGGCACCCATTGCGCGGTGGCGCGCCCCAGCACGGCGACCGCCATGCATGCCAGCGCCACGTAGTGCGGCCCCACGGCGGGCACGTCCACCAGCAGCCCGCCGGCCACCTGGCCGAGCAGGATGGCGACGAAGGTGCCCATCTCCACCATGCCGTTGCCGCCGGTGAGCTCGCGCTCGTTCAGGTGCTGCGGCAGGTAGGCGAACTTCACCGGCCCGAACAGCGTGGAGTGCAGGCCCATCAGGAAGACGCAGGCCAGCAGCACCGGGACGTTCACCGTCCAGAAACCGAAGGCGGCCACCGCCATGATGGCGATCTCCAGCGACTTCACGAAGCGGATCACCCGCGCCTTGTCGTACTTGTCGGTCAGTTGCCCGCTGGTGGCCGAGAACAGCAGGAACGGCAGGATGAAGAGCGCGCCGATCGCCAGCCCGGCCTGTTTGCTGGGGAGCCAGCCCACGCTCAGCTGGTAGGTCACCATCACGGTGAAGGCGAACTTGAACAGGTTGTCGTTGCCGGCGCCGAGGAACTGCGTCCAGAAAAAAGGCGCGAAGCGGCGCTGTGAGAGCAGGGCGAACTGGTTGGGGTGGTCCGGTGTCGTGGCGCTGTGGGTCATGGAGTGCTCTTCTTTCGGGGCCGATGCCGTGGGGTCAGCGGATTCTCATGGTGGAAGCGGCCAGGCCGCTGCGCTGCAGCCATTGGAACACCGAGTCGACGGTGACCGTCTCGATGCGGTCGGCGTAGCGCTTCTCGTGGGGATGGTCGTCGAAGGCGATGTTGGCGGTGCCGACGCGGGCGCCCAGCCGCGTGAAGGCGCCGAGCCGCAGGGTGGTGGGTTCGTAGCCTTTCAGCTTCAGCCAGGCCTGCGCCTTTTCGCGGTCCCGGGCGCCGGGCTCCTGGGACAAGGCCAGGGTCTCGATCGCCCACTGGTTGGATTGCTGGTAGCGCTGCGACCATGGGTAGGCCAGCATGTTGTAGGCCGGCTGGTGCAGCTGCAGCAGGCGCGGCCCGCCGTCCTTCAGCAGCGGCAACAAGTTGGCTTGGGCCTCGGGGCTGAGCACCGCCACGCCGGCTTCGTACTCGTGCAGGTCGTCGAGGAAGAACTCCCCCAGTCCCTGCCGGTACACGCTCGCCGAGGCGCTGCCGCACTGGTTCAGCTTGTGCACCACGCGCCAACGCCCCGGGACGCCGGCCTGCGGGTCGGACGGCCGTTCCAGGTAAGCCAGGCCGAGGTGGGAATAGCGCAGGCCGTACTTGCCCAGGTCCTGGCCGGCCCGCGCCAGCACCACGACCTGCACGCCGCTGGCGTCCAGGGCCCGGGCGGTCGTGACGGCCAGGTCCATCGCGCGTTCCACGCTGCGGGCCTGGATCGGCTTTTCTTCGCAGGCGCGTCCCGCCTGGGCCACGAAAGGCGCCAGGCAGGCCGCCGCGGCCAGCAGCAGGGCGCGGAGCCGGCGCGCGCTCATCGCGACACCCGTTCGTTGTGCAGCAGCGCGGCGCCGACTTCATTGGGGATGAAGGCGATCGCCTGCCCCGCCACCGACAGCACCCAGCCGGCGCCGACCGCGCCGACCACCACCACCGTGCCGGCGGCGACCGACAGGCCGCCCACCGCCGCGGCACTGAGCCTGACGCTCATGCGCGCGCCATCGGAAGCGCGCTCCAGGACCCAGACGGCGCCATCGGCCGAGGCTTCGACCGCGGCCACCGTCAAGAGCGCGCCGCCGGCCAGCAGCGACACCGGCGCCGCCACGGAGACGCCGATCGGCAGCAGCGACAGCGCGCTGGCCTCGGCGGATGCATTGTTGCGGGCGCCGTGCGCATGGGCCGCAAGCAGGCTGGCGGCCAAAGCGGCGGCGGCCAGGGTGTGGATCAGGAATCGTTTCATGGGAGGCTCCTCGTGCGTGGGCAGGACGTTCCGGGCGAGGAAGAACACACCGCTGCCCGGGTTTGAATGTCGAACAAGCGTGCATTTTTCAGAGGGGCCTTCTTGTCTGCCATCCCCCGGCGGACAGAGGCCGATGGCGGTCTGGCGAGTACCGCGAGTCGATACTCGCCTCGAATGGGAAAGCTTTCTTTCAAAAGCTTCCGACAAATTAAAGATTGCTTTAATATCGCCGGCAATCATTCAAGCCCGTTTGCATGCGATGCGTTCCACAGGCACACACATCACGACCACCACGCTGGGAGAGCCGGTGCGCGCCTTCGTGCCCCACCCCTTGCCGCCGAGCCGGCCCGCATTGAAGCCCGAGTCCTACGAAGCGGGATCGCGGGCTGCCGAGTTGGCGCTGGCCCGGCTGTCGGGCGTGGCGGGCTTGGTCCCTTCCGTGGATTGGCTGCTGTACAGCGCCATCCGCAAGGAAGCGCTGCTCACCTCCCAGATCGAAGGCACACAGGCCACGCTGACCGACCTTTTCGACGACGAAGCGGGCCTGGCCATCGCGAACACCGACGACGTGCAAGAGGTGACCAACTACCTGCGAGCCTTCCGCCTGGTGCGCGACAACCTACGCAAAGCCGGCGGCTTGCCCCTTTCGATGCGCCTGCTCTGCGACGCCCATCGACTGCTGCTGGACGGCGCACGCGGCGCGGGCAAACAGCCGGGCGAGTTGCGCCGTTCTCAGAACTGGATCGGCGGCTCGCGTCCGGGCCGCGCCACGTTCGTGCCGCCACCGCCCGACCGCGTGCCGGCGTTGCTGAGCGACCTGGAACGATTCATCCATGCGCCTGAACCGGGGCTGCCGCCCTTGGTGCGGATCGCGCTGGTGCACGTGCAGTTCGAAACCATCCACCCCTTCCTGGACGGCAACGGCCGCATCGGCCGTTTGCTGATAGCCGCGTTGATGGAGCACTGGGGACTGCTGCCGGAACCGTTGATGTACTTGAGCGGCTACCTCAAGCAGCACCAAAGCGAGTACTACCGGCGCTTGTCGGCCGTGCGCAGCGACGGAAAGAAAGAAGGCGGCGACTGGGAGGGGTGGGTGGCCTTTTTCCTGGAAGGCGTGGAGGTCGCCGCCCTGGACGCCGAGCGCTCCATCATCGCCATCGCCAGCCTGGTGGCGGTTGACCGGCGCCGGCTGCTGGCGGCGCCCCGTGTCAGCGCCTTGGCATTGCGGTTGTTCGAAATGCTGCCAGTCATGCCGCGTTTCACCATCGAACAGGCGCGCCAGAAGCTGGAAACGACCTTTCCCACCGCGACGGCCGTCGTGAAGCGGCTGGAGGAACTGGGCATCCTGGCCGAACTGACCGGCCAGAAGAAAAACCGCAGCTTCAGCTACCGTTCCTACGTTGAATTGCTGGGGCGTTGACCCCGGCGGAAAAGCGGCAACCCGCATGAGCACCACCCAAGACCTCGTCACCGCCCTGAAGGCCGAACTCAAGGCCGCGAACATCACCTATGCCGAGCTGGCGCGGCAGATGGGCATGTCCGAGTCCAGCATCAAGCGCATCTTCTCGAAGGCCGACATGCCGCTGTCGCGCATCGACGACGTGCTGCGCGTGCTGAAGATGGATTTCGCCGAGCTGGCGCGCGCCGTGGCCGACGCGCAGCCGCTGCGCCGCGAGCTGACGCTGGACCAGGAGAAGGCGGTGGTGGCCGACAAGCGGCTGCTGCTGATCGCGATCTGCTGCCTGAGCCAGTGGACCTTCGACCAGATCGTCGAGACCTACGCCGTGAGCGAGCCCGAATGCATCGCCTACCTGGTCGCCCTGGACCGCCTCGGCGTCATCGACCTCAAGCCGATGAACCGCTACCGCGTCAAGCTGGCCAAGACCTTCCGCTGGCGGGCGCACGGCCCGGTGATGAAGTTCTTCCGCGAGCGGGTCGTCGGCGACTACTTTTCCGGCGGCTTCGACGGCGACGGCGAGATGCTGATGCTCGTCCACGGCGAGATCGGCAAGAGCCTGGCGAGCAGCTTCGCCGAGCGGCTGCAGCGCGTCGGCCAGGACTTCGCCCAGCAGCACCTGGCCGACCAGAAGCTGCCCGACGCGCAGAAGGAGCCTTACACCCTGGTGGTGGGCATGCGCTCCTGGCTGTTCGGGGCCTTCCGCGAACTCAAGCGCGACCCGGCGGGCTGAACCTCGCGCCGCCGCGCCGGCCGGCGTCGACAGTCCCCGGTCATGAACAGGCATCTGTTCGCCGCAACCCCCTCACCCCAGCCCTCTCCCCCGTGCCGGGGGAGAGGGAGTTGCTCCCTCTCCCGCTTGCGGGAGAGGGCTGGGGGTGGAGCAGGGCTTTCGAGCGGCATGCCGCGAGCCTGCGGAACGACCCGGGCTTGCAAGCCCGGGTGCGCACTGCAAGTGAGGGTGGACGCGGACCGCGGTGCTCGACACCAACCATAGAACCCCCATTCACAAGCGCGTCATCTGCCTGCCGGACCATGCCCGCATGCAGACACAAGACTCCGTCCAGCCCGGGGACGCCGCCCTCGACGTGCGCGCGGTCTGGATCTCCGACCTGCACCTGGGCACGCCCGGCTGCCAGGCCAAGGCCCTGCTCGCCTTCCTGCGCGACACCGAGTGCCGGACGCTGTACCTGGTGGGCGACATCATCGACGGCTGGCAGCTGCGCCGTTCCTGGTACTGGCCGCAGTCGCACAACGACGTGGTGCAGAAGATCCTGCGCAAGGCGCGCAAGGGCACGCGGGTGATCTTCATCCCCGGCAACCACGACGAGTTCGCGCGGCGCTACGCCACGCACAGCTTCGGCGGTGTCGAGGTGATGGAGGAATGCGTGCACACCACGGCCGACGGCCGCCGCCTGTGGGTCGTCCACGGTGACTTGTTCGACGGTGTCATCCAGTGCGCCAAATGGCTGGCCCACATGGGCGACATGGCTTACGAATTCACGCTCAAGGCCAACCGCTGGTTCAACGCCCTGCGGGCCCGCATGGGGCTGCCGTACTGGAGCCTGTCGCGCTACCTCAAGCTCAAGGTCAAGCGGGCCGTCAGCTACGTGGGCGATTTCGAGGCCGCGGTGGCGCGCGAAGCGCGCAAGCGCGGCCTGCACGGCGTGGTTTGCGGCCACATCCACCACGCCGAGATGCGGGAGGTGGAGGGCGTGCTGTACTGCAACGATGGCGACTGGGTCGAAAGCCTGACCGCCCTGGTCGAGCACCATGACGGCCGACTGGAGATCATCGACCGCAGCGCCGATGCGGTGCGCGCGGCTGCGCCCCGGGCCGCGCCGCGGCCCGAGGCCATGCCCGAGCCGGAAGCGCTGGGGGCGCCGCAGCCGGTCTGGCGCGAACGCTGACGCGGTGCCGGATCGCTTGTCGCTCCCTCTCCCGCTTGCGGGAGAGGGCCGGGGCGAGGGGGCGGGCGAACCGCCACCGGCCGTCCTCGGCCGCATGGCGCCTCAGGCCGCCAGGTGGAGTGCCCCAGCCTCGGCCCGCGACGCCGCCCAGGCGGCGCGGCACGACGCCGAACCCAGCAGGTCGGAGATGATCTCCACCACCTCGAACACCGCCCGGTTGTCGATCCGGCGCACCTGATCCTGGAAGCGCGGCAGCTCCGCCAGCATCCGGCGCACGCCGCCCGGCAACTCCCTGGCCGACGGCAGAACCAGGCCCAGGCCGCGCTCGCGCACCCATTGGGCGTTGTAGCGCTCCTGGGGCATCGTCCAGCGGTTGTCGACGGTGATCACCGGCAGGCCCATGTGCACCGCCTCGCTGAGGCTGCCCGGGCCGGGCTTGCCGATGAAGAAGTCGCCCAGTCGCATCAACCGGCCGACATCCTGCGTGAAACCCACCACCGCGTGGGCGACCGCGGGGCGCTGCGCGAGCAGCTTGCCGGCCAGCGCGTCGTTGTGGCCGCACAGCAGGATCAATTGCGTGTCGTGCAGGTCTCGGGCAATGCGGGCCATCTGCATCGAGCCGTGGCCGCCGAACATCACCACGCCGGTGGGCAGCGCCGGGTCCAGGCCGAGCACGAGGCGCTCCCGCGCCCGGTCCAGCGGCCGGCTGTCGTAGAACGCGGGGCGCAGGATCATGCCGGAGGTCAGCGACAGCCGGTGGTCGGCATAGCCGGCGGCGCGCGCCTGTTCGAGCGCGCGCTGCGTGCCGCAGACGATGTGCTGGTCCTGCCCGGGTTCGATCCAGAAATTCGGCGGGTGGTCGGCCATGTCGGTCATCACCGTCGCGTAGGGCGTGCCTGGCAGCGCGTCTCGGGCCGACTCGTAGAGCGCGCGGTTGAAGTTCGGCACCAGCGACACCACCAGGTCCGGCGCGGTGGCCAGCCAGTGGCGCTTGAGCCGGTCCACCAGCGGGCGGTGGCTCCAGCGGATCGCGCCCTGCAGCACTTTGAGTTCCTGCGCCATGCCGAATGTCCAGCCGCGAGACAGCCGGCGGTTGTAGAGGTCTTCCGGCGCCAGGCCGGTCAGGCGCTTGAAGCGGTGGCCGGGGTCGATCACCTCGGTCAGGTTCACCAGACGAACGTTCCACGGCCGCTGCTGCCGGCGGATCGCCTCCTGCAGCGCCAATGCGGCTGCCCGGTGGCCGCCGCCCGCGTTGAAGTAGATGAGGTCGACGTTCTTCATGAGGGTCCCGGGGATGGCCGGCATGTTGGTCGGTGGGCGTGACAGCGGTGTGAATGCGGTTCCTTCTCAACGGGACGAGTGCGTTTGGAGTGGCGCGACCGCGCTGCGATGGGGCGGGAGGCCCTGCTCCGTTCGGTCCTCCGCGAGGCTTCGCCCCGCTCCCCCTAATACCTCATTGCGCAGGGCCTCCCACCCCATCGCAGCGCTAAGGAGCCATCGGTGGCACACGACTTCTCGGCATGCCCCTTTTGGTTCATCGCGAGGGGCAGGGGCCAGGGGCGTAGTGAAGTAAAGGGGGAGTGGGCGAAGCCCACG
>CBJNAE010000225.1:0-7112 GCA_966433995.1 uncultured Ideonella sp.
TCCTCGCCGCTGGCGGCTTAGCGGCCCTCCCCCGCGTACGCGGCACAACCCTCAACGCCTGGGCTGGCTGGCCGCGCCGCGGCCCTTTCCTCCAACGCGAACGGCGGCGCGACTGTCATCCAGCAGACGCCGCTGGTGTTCCGCCAGCGTGGCGGCGCCTCCAGCAAGAAGCCGTGAAGCCGCATGAAGAACAACCGCCCGCCCCTCGCCCCGCGGGGCATGCACGCCGATGCAGATTTTTCTGGACGGCCGCTTCGTTGGCAGAAGGCCCAGGGGGGTGAACCGGTCATGGATGAACTGCTGGAAGTGATGGCGCGAGGCCAGGGTGAATGACTCAACACGCTCAAACCACGCGGCCGCATGGGTGCCCACGCGTTGGTGCCATTCAAATCATTCTCTTAATTTAAACCTTAAAAATACATTCGCCACCAAAATCAATTCGCAACGACTGTCTTTTATTCAAAAGCATTTAAATTATCATCATTAAATAGCATGAATAAAAACTTCGAAGGCAGAATTAACTGGGTCGACTACGCCAAAGCGATCGGTATATTTTTGGTCGTGTATGGACATGTGGCAAGAGGCATAAAAAACAGTGGAATAAAAATTCCAACCGGCTTATATGAAATGACCGACAGCGTCATTTACAGCTTCCACATGCCGCTTTTCTTTTTCCTATCTGGCCTCTTTTTTCTGAAATCATTTGAAAAACTTGGAGCCAAATATTTTCTATTTAATAAAATTGACACGATAATTTACCCGTATATATTATGGTCACTGCTTCAAGGCGGGATTGAAAGCATACTTTCCAATTACACCAATGGAACAGCTTCCGCAGGAAATGTACTGTCATTAATCTGGCAGCCAAGAGCTCAATTCTGGTTTTTGTATGTGCTTTTTTTTATTCTTGTCATTTGCTCAGCGGCCTACTCAACGAGACGCAAAGAAACAAGCCTTGCCATACTTCCCTTGGCAATTTTATTAAATATATTCCCTCAGGATTTCTCGCATTTTTGGGTTCTTAATCTGATCTCAAGCAATCTTGTTTATTTTGTACTTGGCATTATTTTCACATCTCATATGAAAACCGAGTACTTTTCAGGGAAAATAATATTGGCAGCAACAATCCTAATTTTTGCTCTATCGCAGTGGATTTTTCATGTCGGACTATCCCTTAAATACACAGATCGCGGAATACTCTCATTGATTTTGGCCGTGATTTCCATTTTGTTTGTAATATCCCTATCCGTGAATCTTTCCAAAAAATCCATTCCCTTACTGAAAATTCTAGGCTCTGCGTCAATGGCTGTTTATTTGATGCACATCATTGCAGGAAGCGGAACAAGGATTTTACTGAAAAGATTTTTCCTGGTGGAAGCCCCGTTTTTACATTTGACTTTCGGATGCTTTTTTGCAATAGCCATTCCATTGCTCGCGGTTAAAATATTCGAAAAATACCAGATCAGATACTTATTTTCGGCACCCATATGCTTCTGGATTACAGAAAAATACAAAAACACACGACAAATGCTCAGTTGACAGTTGCAACACTTTAAATAAATCATCGAAATATTTAATACATATCCCGGTAAATACAAATTGGTTAATTCCAATTGATATAACCGACGCTCTTACCCCACCTCGCTCTCTTTTATCAACATGGCAAAAGCGGTGAACCCGATCAGCATCAACGGTCGTTTCCTGAGCAGGAAACCAACCGGCGTTGATCGATTTGCATATGAACTGTTGGCCGCCATGGACCAATTGATTGGCGAGGGCGACGCGGCCGTGGCCGGCTTGTCCATGCAATTGCTGGTGCCCAATGGCACGGAATCCACGCGCCAGTTCAATCACATCCCGCTGGTGCCCACGGGACGACTGAAGGGCCAAGCCTGGGAACAATGGGATTTGCCGCGTGCAGTCCCCCACGACCGCATGCTGCTGAGCCTGTGCAACACCGCGCCGGCCTTGCGCTCAAGTCAGGTCGTCGCGATCCATGACGCCGCCACGGAGGCGATACCTCAGGCTTTCAGCCGCGGATTCCGTGCCTGGTATCGCGTGCTGATGCCGCTACTGGGGAAACGCGCGCGTGCGGTGCTCACGGTGTCGGAGTTCTCGCGCACTGAACTGCAGCGCGCCTTCGGCGTGCCCGCGAGCAAACTGTCCGTGGTATGCGAAGGTGGGGAGCACATTCTGCGCACACCGGCCGCCCCCACCGTATTGGCACGCATGGCGCTCGGCGAACGCCCCTACGTGCTGGCCGTCAGCAGCATGGCCGCGCACAAGAATTTCGCGCTCGTGCTGGAAGCCCTGGCCCGCTTGCCCGACGCGCCTTTCGACGTGGCCATCGCCGGCGGCAGCAACCCCAAAGTGTTCGGCCACGCCGGCCACTTGCACTCGCAGCGGGTGAAGTGGCTGGGCTACGTCAGCGACGCCGAGCTGCGAGCTCTGTACGAGGGCGCGCTCGCCTTCGTCTTCCCTTCGCTGTACGAAGGCTTCGGAATCCCGCCGCTGGAAGCCATGCATTGCGGCTGCCCGGTGCTGGCGGCGCGAACGGCCTCCATCCCCGAAGTCTGCGGCGACGCCGCGCTGTATTTCGACCCGCATTCGGCTGACGGCCTCGCCGCGGCGCTCACGCGCATCGCGGGCGACGCGGCGTTGCGCGACTCCCTTCGGGCCGCGGGCCGGGTGCAGGCGCAGCGCTTCTCATGGAAGACCGGCGCCCGCCAGATGCTGAAGGTCTGCAGAGAAGCCATGGAGGAGGGGGCATGAAGCCGACGGTCCGCATCCTGCACTGCGCCGAGACGATCAAGGGCGGCATCGCCTCCTACCTGCGCGAGCTGATCCCGTTGCAATGCGCCGAGTTCGGCGCAGCCAACGTGGTCGCATTGATCCCGGCCTCGCAGGCCGGCGAGCTGCCCGTGCCGCCCGGCGTGCGCGTTGCGCTGTTCGACGACGCTCGCGGCCGCGTGGGCAACGCCCTGGCGCTGGCACGGCAGGCCGTGGCGCTGGCACGCTCGTTCCGCCCGACCGTCGCCCATGTGCATTCCACCTTCGCCGGCGCGACGGTGCGGCCCGCGCTGGCGCTGGGTTACCGCAAGGCGCGGGTGGTGTACTGCCCGCACGGCTGGGCCTGGGACCGTCCGATGGGCCGGCTCTCCCGGCGGCTGGCCTGCCTGACGGAGCGACTGCTCGCCCATTTGTCGGACCAGATCGTCTGCATCTCGGCGCACGAAGTAGGCACCGCCCGGCTCTGCGGCATCCCCGCCGACAAGCTGGCCCTGGTGCCCAACGCGGTCAACGCCGTCTCGCCCGATCCGCGCGCGCTGGCGCGCCCCCTGGCATGGCCCGAGGGCGTGCGCCGCATCCTCTTCGTCGGCCGGCTGGACCAGCAGAAGGGCGTCGACGTGCTTTGGCGCGCGCTGGAGAAACTCGGCCCGGGCGCGCACGCCCTGGTGGCCGGCGCCGCGGTGCTGGCCGACGACGCGGCGGCGCAGCTGCCCCGCAACGCCACGCTGGTCGGCTGGGTCGGACCGGGCGAACTGGAGACGCTGTTCGCCCAGGCCGAGCTGCTGGTGGTGCCGTCGCGCTGGGAAGGCTTCGGCCTGGTCGCGGCCGAGGCCATGCGCTCCGGGCTGCCCGTGGTGGCCAGCGCCGTGGGCGGGCTCACCGAAGTGGTGGAGCACGGCGTCACCGGCCTGCTGGTGGAACCAGGCTCGCCCGATGCCCTGGCCGACGCCATCGGCGGCCTGACCCCGGCCGACCTCGCCCGCATGGGACGCGCCGGCCGCGAACGCGTGCAGGCCCATTTCACGATGCCCCGCCTGCACCGCGACCTGTGCGCGGTGTACCGGGCGGAACCCGGCGGCGCCTGAGGAGGCAACGATGGCGCCAACCCCGAACCCGTCCCACCTGGCGCTGCGCTGCGCGCAACGCACCCGCATTCACCCATCCACGAAGGAAGTCGTCGCTTGAACACCGTTGGATCCCCACCTCTCTTGGTCCAGCCCGTCATCCTGTCGGGCGGCTCGGGCACCCGCCTTTGGCCGCTGTCGCGCGAGAAGTACCCCAAGCAGCTGCTGCCGCTGATCGGCGAGGACTCGCTCCTGCAAGCCACGGTGCGCCGCGTGCAAGGCACCGCGGGCGTGGTGCTGGCCGAGCCGATGGTGGTCAGCAACGAGGAATACCGTTTCGTCATCGCCGAGCAATTGCGCCAGATGGGCAGCCCGGGCCGCGTCGTACTCGAACCGGCCGGGCGCAACACCGCGCCGGCGCTGACGCTGGCCGCGATGGCGGTGCCTTCTTCTGAAGACCCGGTGCTGCTGGTCATGCCGGCGGACCACGTGATGGTCGACACCGCCGCTTTCCAGGCGGCCGTCAAGCAAGGCGCCGAGCTGGCGCGGCAAGGCAGTGTGGTCACCTTCGGCATCGCGCCCGATTCGCCTGAGACGGGCTACGGCTACATCCAGTCGGGCGACCCGCACGGGGACCACAGGAAAGAGACGGCCTACCGCATCGCCCGCTTCGTCGAGAAGCCCGACGCTGCCACCGCCCAGCGCTACCTCGACGCCGGCAACTACTGGTGGAACAGCGGCATCTTCATGGTCAAGGCCTCGGTGTGGCTGGCGGCCATCAAGGCTTGCCGGGCCGATATCTTCGCGGCCTGCGAGGCCGCCTGGCGCGAAAGCCGGGGCGACGGCGACTTCGTGCGCGTCGGCAAAGAGGCCTTCGCCGCCTGCCCGAGCGACTCGATCGACTACGCCGTGATGGAGCGCCTGGCCTCCACCGCCGCGAGCGACGCGCCACGCGGCTCCTCGCCGCTGCCGCCGGGCGTGGTGATCCCGATGAGCGCCGGTTGGTCCGACGTCGGCTCCTGGGACGCGCTGTGGCAGGTGCTGCCCAAGGACACCGCCGGCAACGTGCCCATCGGCGACGTGCTGCTGCAGGACTGCGCCGACACCCTGGCGCTCTCCGAAGGCCGGCTCATCGCCTGCGTGGGCGTGAAGGACCTGATCGTGGTGGAGACCGCTGACGCCATCCTGGTGGCCCACAAGGACAAGACTCAGGACGTGAAGAAGGTCGTCGACCGGCTGAAAGGCCAGGACCGGCCGGAGGGCCGCATCCACCGCAAGGTGTTCCGCCCCTGGGGCTGGTACGACGGCGTGGACGCCGGCAGCCGCTTCCAGGTCAAGCGCATCGTCGTCAAGCCGCAGGGCATCCTGTCGCTGCAGATGCACCACCACCGGGCCGAGCACTGGATCGTCGTCAGCGGCACCGCCAAGGTCACCCGCGGCGAGGAGACCTACCTCGTGTCGGAGAACCAGTCCACCTTCATCCCCCTGGGCACCACCCACCGCCTGGAGAACCCAGGCCGCGTGCCTTTGGAAATGATCGAGGTGCAGTCGGGCTCCTACCTCGGGGAAGACGACATCGTGCGCTTCGAAGACGTCTACGGGCGCTAGGCAAGCCATGTCCGCATCCAACACCACCACCGCCCTGCCGCCGGGCTTCGCCGCGGGGGCGCATGCCCACGCCGAGCACGCAGCACCCGGCTACCGCGTCGACATCAACGGCTTGCGCGCCTGGGCGGTTGCGGCGGTGGTGCTGTTCCACTTCGGCGTGGCCGGCTTCCAAGGCGGCTTCGCCGGTGTCGACGTCTTCTTCGTGATCTCCGGCTTCCTGATGACCGGCATCGTGGTGAAGGGCTTGGAGCGCGGCGGCTTCTCGGTGGGAAGTTTCTACTTGGCCCGCGTGAAGCGCATCGTGCCGGCACTGGCAGTGCTGTGCGGCGCGCTCTTGCTGTTGGGCTGGTGGCTGCTCACGCCCACCGACTACAAAGTGCTGGGCACGCACAGCGTGGCCAGCCTGTCCTTCCTGTCGAACGTCAAATACTTCCTGGAAGCTGGTTACTTCGACGCCGATTCGCACGAGAAGTGGCTGCTGCACACCTGGTCTCTCGCGGTGGAATGGCAGTTCTACATGGCTCTGCCGGTGGCGCTGGCAGTGCTGTGGCGCTTCAAGCCCGGCCGCGCCGCCGCCGCCGCCGCGCTGGCGGCTGGCTGCGCGGCCTCCTACCTGCTGTGCGTGGCGCTGACACCGCTGAAGCCGTCGTTCTCCTTTTTCCTGCTGCCCACGCGCGCCTGGGAGATGCTGGCCGGCGGTCTGGTCTTCCTGCTCGCACCGCGTCTGCCGCCGGGCCCTGCCACGCGCAAACTGCTGGAAGCGCTGGGCTGGCTGCTGGTTGTGGGTAGCATCGCGCTGCTGGACGGCGGCATGGCCTGGCCGGGCTGGGCCGCGCTGGCGCCGGTGCTGGGGGCCAGCCTGATCCTGCTGTCGGCCCGCCAGGATTCGCCGTGGACGGCCAACGCCTTGGCCCAATGGCTGGGCACCCGTTCGTATTCCATCTACCTGTGGCATTGGCCGGTGGTGGTAGCCCTGCTCTACCTCGGCATGCAGCAAAGTCCGGTGGCCATCTTCGCCGGCCTTGCGGCCACCGCGCTGCTGGGGCACCTGTCGTACCGCTGGGTGGAGGTTCCATCGCAAAGCGGCACGAAGCCCCGCATGGCTGCCAAGGCATGGGCAGCCCTGGGGCTGGCGCTGCTCCTGGCCCTGGCCGGCCTGGCGGTGCACCTGCAGCGCGGTGTGCCGGGGCGGCTCAGCCCCGAGATCGACCGCGTCGCGCTGGAGGCGCTGAACAAGAACCCGCGCCGCGCGGCCTGCAACAACGTGTCGGGCGTGCAGTCGCCCTCCTGCGTCTACGGCGGACCGCAGCTGGCCGCGGTGGTGCTCGGCGATAGCCACGCCGACGCCGTGGTGACCGCGGTGGCCGCCGCTGTGCCGCAGCCGTCCGAACAGGGCGTGATGCAGTGGTCGTACAGCGGCTGCCCCACGCTGCAGGGCTCGCACAGACTGCACGAGCCGGCCAATCGCTGCAGCGAGTTCATCGATTGGGCGCTGCACAGGCTGGATGGCCTGCCGCGGCACATCCCGGTGGTCATCGTCAACCGCCACGGCGCGGCCGTGTGGGGCGACGACGAGGAAGGGCCCGGCAAGTCACCTGGCCCCAAGGTCTATTTCACCAAGGTGCATGCGCGGGCGGACCCTGAATTCCT
>CBJNAE010000226.1:0-7055 GCA_966433995.1 uncultured Ideonella sp.
AGTGCCGTTCAACCTGGAAGGCATGAGCTTCAACGTGACTTGCAGCATCGGCATCGCGCTGTACCCGAACGACGGCCGCAGCATGGACGAACTGCTGCGCCACGCCGACATCTCCATGCACGAGGCCAAGGCGGCCGGCCGGGGCAACTTCCGCTTCCACCGCCACCAGCCCCGCAGCGACGACGGCGGCGCCCGCCTGACCCGGCTCAAGCTCGACCACGCGATGCGCCAGGCCCTGGCCATGGGCCGTTTCCGGCTGCACTACCAGCCGCAGATCGACATGGAAAGCGGCGAGGTCGTCGGCGCCGAGGCGCTGATCCGCTGGAACGACCCCGACCTGGGGCCGGTCTCGCCCGCCGACTTCATCCCGGTGGCCGAGGAGACCGGCTTCATCGTCGCCATCGGCGACTGGGTGATGCGGGAAGCCGTCGGCCAGGCGGCGCGCTGGTACCGCGAGGGCAAGCGCATCAACGTGTCGGTGAACGTGTCGGCGCTTCAGTTCCAACAGCCCGAGTTCGTCGAGGAGGTCAAGCGCAACCTGGCGCGCCACGACCTGCCGGCCGAAATGCTCGAACTGGAATTGACCGAATCCATCCTGATCCAGAACGCCGAGGAGGCGCTGCAGCGCCTGGGCGAGCTGGCGGCCCTGGGCGTGAAGCTGGCGATCGACGACTTCGGCACCGGCTACTCCAGCCTGGGCTACCTCAAGCGCTTCCCGATCGGGCGGTTGAAGATCGACCGCAGTTTCGTGCGCGGCCTGCCCAGCGACGAGAGCGACTCGGGCATCGTCAACGCCATCGTCAACCTCGGCCGGGCGCTGCACCTGCAGATCGTCGCCGAAGGCGTGGAGACCGAGGCGCAGCGCCTGTTCCTGCAGTCGCTCGGCTGCGGCCAATACCAGGGCTTCCTGTTCGCGCCCGCGCTGGACGCCACGATGTTCGAGGCGCGCATGGCCGCCAACGCCTCGCGCGACACCTCGCACCCGCCGGTGCGGCTGGTCAGCGGCTGAGCCGCGAGCGCGAGGCGGCGGCCCGCCGCCTCGGCGCCGGCTGCTCCAGCACCGCGCGGGCCCCGGCTTCGAGCGCCGCGCCGACCCGGTCCAGCAGGGCCGCGCGCCCGGAGGATGCCGCCCCGTCCGGCCCGAGCTTCCACTGGTGCCAGTAAAGCGCCACGTCCAGCATGCATTCGGGCATGACGCGCACCAGGCTGCCGTCTTGCAACTGGCGCCGCACCTGGATCAAGGGCGCCATGCCCAGGCCCCAGCCCATCGACGCCGCCTGCACGAAGGCTTCCGATGACGGGACGAACACCTGGCGCAGCCGCGGCGCGCGCACGCCGAAGGCCTTGGACACCCACTGGTGCTGCATGTCGTCCTTGCGGTTGAAGATGAGGAAGGGCAGTTGCGCCAGGTGGCCGCGGTTCAGGCCCTGGGGAAGTTTCTCGGCGACGAAGGCAGGGCTGGCGACGGCGCCGTAGCGCATCACGCCCAGCAAGCCGGCGCGACAGCCGCGCGAAGCCTCGGCCACGGTGCTGACGCAGCCGAGCACCTCGCCCTCGCGCAGCCAGCCGTGGGTGAAGTCCTGGTCGTCGACCAGCAATTCGAGCAAGGCACCCGCCTGCACCAGGCCGTCGAGCGCGGGCAGCACCCAGGTGGCGAGGCTGTCGGCGTTGACGGCGATCGGCAACCGGTCCTGGCCGAGCGTGGCCTCGGTGTCCAGCTCCTGGGCCAGGTCGGTGCGCAGCGCCTGCAGCTGGCGCGCGTAGCGCAGCAGCACCTTGCCCGGCTCGGTCAGGCGCAGCGGCCGCGCGCGCACCACCAGCGGCCGACCCACCTGGCCCTCCAGCGCGCGCAGCCGCTGCGACACCGCCGACTGCGTGACCGACAGCTGCCGCGCCGCGCGCTCGAAGCTGCCTTCGTCGACGAGCGCGGCCAGGCAGTCGAGCGCGGCGGGGTCGAGGTCTTTCATGGTGAGTCTGTTCCGGGGCAAGGAGTGGGCACTGATATTAGCCCTCCTAATGTTAATCAATGAATATGAATAAATCTTCACGTTTGGCAGGCCCCTGCCCACAATCGCGCCACCATGACGAACACCGCCCTGACCGCTGCCTCTTCCACCGCCTTCCTGCAGGGCCTCCTGATGACCGCCGGCCTGATCATCGCCATCGGCGCGCAGAACGCGCTGGTGCTGCGGCAAGGCTTGATGCGCCAGCACATCGGCCCGGTGGTGGCGATGTGCACGCTGTCGGACTGGCTGCTGATCGCGCTGGGCGTCTTCGGGCTGGGCTCGGCGGTGCAGTCTTCGCCGCTGCTGCTGGAAACCTTCCGCTGGGGCGGCGCGCTCTTCCTGCTGGCCTACGGCTTCCTGGCGGCCCGGCGCGCGTGGCGCGGCGGCGGCGCTTCGCTCAGGCCGGCCGGCGCGCCGTCGTCGCTGGCCGCCACGCTGGCCAGCGCGCTCGCGCTGACCTACCTGAACCCGCACGTCTACCTGGACACCGTGGTGCTGCTCGGCACGGTGGGCGCGCAGCAGGGCCCGGCGCGGCCGGCCTTCACCGTCGGCGCCGGGCTGGCGTCGATGCTGTGGTTCTCTGCGCTGGGCTACGGCGCCGCGGCCGCCTCGCGCTGGCTGGCGCGGCCGGCGGTGTGGCGGGCCATCGACGCCAGCGTGGCGCTGGTGATGTGGATGGTGGCCGGCCAGTTGGCGCTGCGGCCCATCGCGGCGTGACGACGAAGCGCCGCCGCGCTCACCACTTGTCGGCCACGTAGCGGTTGCCCGCGGCCTTGTAGCGGTCCACCGCCTTCTTCAGGTCGGCCTGCTCCTCGCAACCCGATTTGCAGACCTGGCCCAGCGAAGCCAGCCGCTGCTCGGCGGCGGCGAGGTCGCCCTTCATCAGGTAAAGCTCGCCGGAGTATTCGAGTGCGCCGCGGTGCCGCGGATCGATGCGCAGCGCTTCGTCGTAGTGCTTCTCGGCGCCGGCCAGGTCCGGGGTGGCGCCCTTGCGCAGGCTGTAGCCCATGAGGTTGTTCCAGTCGGCGCTGCCGGTGTCGTTGACCTTGCGCAGCTCGGCCAGGGCGGCAGGCCATTGCCTGGCGGCGATCTGGGCGCGCGCGGCGGCCAGCTTGTCGGGCGCGGCCGCCGGGGCGGGCGCGGTGTCGGCGGCGAAGGCCTGCGCGGCGGCGGCCAGGCTCAGGACGGCGAGGAATTTCTGGGTGAGGCTTGTTGTCATGGCTTCTCTCCTGTGGTGGATGGATGGAAAGCGACGTGGATTCCCGACGCTCCCCAGCACTTACGGCACGGCCCGCGGAACGGACGCACCCGCGCCCGGAAAAATCACCAGAGCTTGACGCAGTGGCCCGAGAGCACGAAATCGCCGCCCGGTTTGTCGCCGGCCCGGGCGGGGGCGGCTTCGAAACTCACCGCCAGCCGCGAAACCTTGGAGAACAGTTTCTCCGAGGTGTCGTCCAGGGCCAGGGTGGCCGAACCAGAGGCGGGAACGACAGCCACCGGGAACGGGGCGCCGCCGTCCTGCGGCAGGGCCCACAGCTGCGCCACGCGGCCCGCCGGCACGTCCACCGGGCGCAACAGCTTCATGGTGAGCTGCCGGCCTTGGCGGCGCGAACTGGCCAGCACGGTGGCCTGGCCGGAAGCGTCCGTCAGCAAGCCGACATAGCTGGCGGGAAGGCCTTCGGTCTTCGGTTCCAGACCGATCAGCCCGGGCTGCAGGCGCAGCACCGCCACGCACATCGCCGCGCCCGCCAGCGCGCCGCCGAGGGAACGCGGCGACCACAGGGCGCGCAGCCCCGCCCACCAGCCGCCGGACAAGGGGCCGGCGGTGCCGATGCGCCGTTGGAGGCCTTGCCACACCGCGGGCCGCGGCTGCATGGCGGGCGCGCCGGCTTCGAGCAGCGCCAGCCGCTCCTGCCACACGCCCACCGCCACGCGCGCCGCCGCGCTGTGCTGCAGCACCCGCTCGAAGCGCCGGCGCGCCGGGCCGGTCAGCGTGCCCAGCGCGTACTCGCGGGCCAGCCGGTCAAGCCGTTCGGGCAACAGGTAGTTCATGCGCCGTGCACCCCCGCCGCCTTCAGGCAGCCCTTGAATTTGTCGAGGCCGCGCCGAACCCAGGCCTTGGCGGTGCCCAGCGGGACGCTCAGGGCCTCGGCGATGTCGGCGTGCGCCAGGCCGCGGTAGTAGGCCAGCGCCAGGGCCTGGCGCTGCTGGGGCGACAGGCTGCGCATGCAGGCGTCGATGCCTGCGCGGGTGAGGCTGGCGTCCAGCCACTGCGAAGGCTCGAGCGCGGCGTCGCCCGCGACCTCGAGCGCCGCGTCGTCCAGCGGCTGGGTGCGCTCGGCTTCGGTCTTGCCCGCGCGCAGCGCGTCGATCGCCTTGTTGCGCACGATGTTGATCAACCACGTCATGGGCTGGGCGACGGAGGGGTTGTAGCCGGCGGCGTGGTGCCAGATGTTCATGAAGGCGTCCTGCAGCACCTCTTCGGCGCGATCGGTGTTCCGGGATATACGGAACGCGACACCCAGCAGATGCGCGCAAGTCAGGCGGTAGAGCCGCTCGAAGGCAGCGCGGTCCTGCAGCGCGGTCCGGGACAGCAGCCGCGCCAGGTCGGTTTCTTGTTCCAGCGCCATGCCGGGCCCTGACCGTCAGCGCCGGGGCGCGGGGCCGCGCGGGCGCCCATTCGAAGGGCGGCGGCCCGGTGCGCCGGCGGGTCGCCGCGCCGCGGCCGGCCTGGCCTGCGGTCGCGACACGTCGGCCAGCAGCAAGGTGGCGCGCACCAGCTCCTCCACCGCGGCCGACAGGTCTTCCGGCGGCTCCAGGGACTCGATCTCGGCCAGCAGCTCGTCGGCGTCTTCCAGGTCGTCGGGGTCGAGGTGGCGGTACATCAAGGCCAGCGGCTCGGTGAGCGCGGCGGCGTCGAGCTGCATCAGGCCGGGGAAGAGTTCCAGCGCGGTGGCGAAGCCGGCCACCCAGGGGTAGACGGCATCGGTGCCGGGCTCGTACCCGGGGTCGCCATCGTCGCTGTCCTCGTCGCCCTCCTCCATCTCGAACACCCAGGGGTCGAACCAGAGGCGTCGGCCGATGGCTTCGTCCAGCTCGCGGTGTCGCCGCAGGGCCAGCCGGTGCAGTGCGGGCGCGTCGGCGAACTTCGGCGGCAGGGCGCGGCCGTCCACATCGGTGACGTGGGGCAGCCACTGCGCCTCGGGCACCGGGCGGGGCTGCAGCAGCACGCCGCACAGGAAGCCGTCGAGCATGCTCACGTCCAGCGGCTCCAGCGGCGCGGGCACGCGGTCGAGCAGGGTTTGCAACTGGTCGATGTCGCGCTCGGACCAGGGCTTGGCGGCGCCCGCCGCGTCGTTGTCTTTCAGCATGGGATCACCTTGAATTCGACGCGGCGGTCGAGCGCGTCGGTCGCGTCGTCGCGGCCGTTGCCGATGAGGTTGTCGCGCGAGCCCACGCCGTGGGCGACCAGGCGCTTGGCCAGGCCGGGCGCCAGTTGCGCGACCTGGTCCCTGACGTATTCGGCGCGCAGCAACGACAAGCGTTCGTTCACCGGCTCCGGGCCGCCGGCGCTGGTGTGGCCGACGACTTCCAGGCAGGCCTGGCGCCGGTCGCCGCGCCGGGCCACCTCGGCCAGCCACAGCGGGTAGAGCCTGGCGCTGCGGTCGTCGCCCCAGCCGGTCGAGCCGGGGCGGAAGAGGAACTTCACGCCGACCTTCTTCTGCTCCAGCCCCTGCTCGACAAGCTCGCCGAAGGCCTCCATCGCCGGCTTTTGCCGCCCCAGGCGCAGGTTGGCCAAGTACAGGCCCGAGTAGGTGCGCAGCTGCCGGCCGGCCGGCAACCGGGCGGCGCCTTCGTAATAGGCGAGCGCCTGGGCGTACTTGCCCGCGTCGTAGGCATCGATCGCCTCGCTCAGCCAGGCGGCCGCGGCGAGCTTCTCGATGTAGAGCGGATGGATGCTGTCGCCCACCTTGCTGCCCTGGCAGGTGCGGATGTAGCCCTGGGTGGCCGGGTCTTCGGTCCACACCGGGTTGTCGCGGAAGTAGGCGGTGGGCGTGGTGTCCACGCCATCGGTCGCCGCGAAGGCCAAGCCTTTGCTGACGATCCTGCCGGTCTTCAGGTCCGCCAGCGTGAGCCAGATGCGCAGCGTCTCGCGCCGGCCTTCGGCCTTGCGCTCGCCGTTCACGCCGGTGAGCGTGCCCAGCAGCACCAGCGGCGAGCGGGCGACGGATGCCGCATTGAACGGCAGCACCTCGAATTGCGGATAGTCCGCCCGGATCAACGCAGCCAGCCGGGCGCCCATGGCCTGGCTGGCCTGGGTCTGCGCGCCGGTCACGCCGTCGATCAAGGGGTCGATCACCACCGGCGTGCGCTCGGCCGCGGCAGGCGCCTTGCCGAGCAAGGACTTCGCAGCGCCGAGCACGGCTTCGTCGAAGGTCTGGATGGGGATCGACGCCATGTCGACGGCCGGTGCGGCCGACGCAGGCATCGCGGCCAGGCCGGCCACGCTGGCTGCCGGTGCCGCCGAAGCCGCGGCCGCGGCGGCCGGCTCGCCGGCGCGCTTCGAACAAGCCCCCAGCGCCAGCGACAGGCCCAGCAACGCGGCCCACAAGGGCAGCCGCCGCACGCTCAGCATCCGATCACCTTGAATTCCACTCGCCGGTCGAGCGCGTCGGAGGCGTCGTCCTTGCCGTTGCCCACCATGCTCTCGCGCGAGCCGACGCCGTTGGCGATCAGTCGTTTGCCCAGCGCCGGTTCGCGGCGCTCGACTTCCTTTTTGACGAACTCGGCGCGCAGCAGCGACAGCCGCTCGTTCACCGGTTCGGGCCCGCTGACGCTGGTGTGGCCGGTGACTTCCATGCAGGCCTGCTGCTGGTTGCCGCGTTTGGCGACCTCGGACAGCCACAGCGGGTACAACCGGGTGTTGGCGTCACCGCCCCAGGCGGTGGAGCCGGGGCGGAAGAGGAACTTCACGCCCAGCTTCTTCTGCGCCAGGCCCTGCTCGACGATCTGGCCGAAGGCCTCCATCGCGGGCTTTTGCCGGCCGAG
>CBJNAE010000227.1:0-7017 GCA_966433995.1 uncultured Ideonella sp.
GCGCCGGCCGCGACTTCGTCCCGAGTTTCACCAGCCTGGGCGCCACCGCTCACCCCTTCGGCACCAATGGCGTGGGCGCGTCCAGCACGCTGTTCTACCCGGTCGCCGCTGGCGGCACCACGCCGCGCACCAATGTGCGCGTCTCCAACGGCCTGAACTACTTCACCCCCACGTTGGCCGGCTTCAGCGGCCACGTCGCCTACGCGCTGGGCGAGCAAGGCCCAGGCCCCGCCGAGGACGACGGCAAATACGTCGGCGTCCGACTGGCCTATGCGGCCGGTCCCCTTGGCCTGGCGGTGGCCGCCGGCAAGACCGATTACGCCACCGGTGACTACAAGCAGAGCAATGTCGCGGCCAACTACAAGATCGGCCCGGCGAAGGTCATGCTGCTGTGGGGCGAGAACAAAGTGGGCGCCACCAAGACCTCCACAGCGATGATCGGCACGCAGTGGGACGTCGGCAACGGCCAGATCCGCGCCCACTACACCCAACTCGACAGCAAGCGCGTCGCCAACGACGCCCGGCAGCTGGCCATCGGCTACGTGCACGACCTGTCCAAGCGCACCGCGCTGTACGCCGCCGCCTCCCAGGTGGACAACAAGGGCGCCGGCCGCACCTTCAACCTGGGCGTGGCTCCCGTCACCCCGGGCGGCAAGAGCACTGGCTACGAGTTGGGCCTGCGCCACAACTTCTAAAAATCCGGGGCGACCTGAGCCCCACCCCTGCAACGATCCGCCTTTACCAAGGCCACCCCCGAGGTGGCCTTGTTTTTCTCCGCCTCCGAGGATTCCCGTGTTGCTGGCAAACCTTTCCATCAAGAACCGCCTGGTGGCGGCCGCGCTGTGCGTGAGCGTGGCGCTGGCCGCGCTCGGCGGCCTGGCGGTGTACATCGCCCAGTCGAGCCAGGCCGTGGTCGGCCGCTTCGTCGACGGCGAACTCGCCACGCTGCGCCAGGTGGCCGAGCTCAACCGCGACCTGGGCCTGCTGCGCCGCCATGAGAAGGACATCTTCATCGAGATGGAAAGCGCCGCGCAGGTGGAGCTGGCGCACAAGCAGTGGCGGCAGACCATGGTGGCGGTGCGCTCCCGGCTGCAGGCGCTGGGGCAGCGCCAGTCCGGCGAGGAGGCCCAGCGCGCCATCGACACCGTGCAGGGCGGCCTGAACCGGTACGCCGAAGGCTTCGACAGGGTGGTGGCGCGCGTGAAGGACGGCGTCTTTGACAACGCTTCTTCCGCCAACCGCATGATGGGCCGGGTGAAGGAAGACTTTGCGGCCGCCGAGAAAGGCTCGGAAAGCTTCTACGGCCTGCTGCTGGCGGCCGCCGAACAGGGCCGCCAGGACGCGGTGCAGCGCGGCCGCTGGGGCTCGGGCATGGCATTGGGCCTGGCGGCGACGCTGCTGACGGCGATCATCCTGCTTCTGTGGATCACCGGGCGCTCCATCCTGCGCCCGCTGTCCTCGGCCCAGGTGCTGGCGCGGGCCATCGCCCAGGGCGACCTGAGCACGCCGGTGCGGGTGCGCGGCGGCGACGAGATGGCCCAGTTGATGGGTTCGCTGGACACGATGCAGGGTTCGCTGTCGCGCCTGGTCGAGGACATCCAGCACACCGCCCGTTCGATCACCACCGCCTCCACCGAGATCGCCTCGGGTAACCAGGACCTGTCGCACCGCACCGAATCCGCCGCCGCCCACCTGGCCCAGGCGCACTCGGCGATGGGCGAACTCACCCAGGCCATCACCCGCGCCAGCGAAGCGTCGGCGCGCGCCAGCGCGCTGGCCGACGCCGCCCGCGCCGCGGCGTTGTCCGGCGGCGAGATGGTGGGCCAGGTCGTGTCCGCCATGAACAACATCCACGCCGAATCGCGGCGCGTGGGCGAGGTCATCGGCGTCATCGACGCGATCGCCTTCCAGACCAACATCCTGGCGCTGAACGCCTCGGTGGAGGCCGCGCGCGCCGGCGAGCACGGCCGCGGCTTCTCGGTGGTGGCCAGCGAAGTGCAGTCCCTGGCGCGGCGCAGCGCCGACGCGGCGGCCGAGGTGAAGCGTCTGATCACCGAGTCGATCAGGCAGACCGACGCCGGCGCGGGCTTCGTGCGCGGCGCGGGCGCGGCCATGGACGAGATCGTCTCGTCGGTGCAGGCGCTCACCGAGACGGTGCTCCAGGTGTCCGCGGAGTCGTCGCAGCAGCTCGCCGAGATCCGCGCCACCGGCGGCACCGTGGCCAACCTGGAAGGCATGACCCAGCAGAACGCGGCCCTGGTCGAGCAAGCCGCCGCCGCGACCGAGAGCCTGAAGCGCCAGGCGGAACGGCTGGATGTCTTGATGTCCGCCTTCAAGCTGGTCCAGCAGGCCGCGCCGCGGGACGAGCCACCGCAGGCCCAGGACTGAAGAAGCGTCGCCGCGTCCGCCGGCCGGCGCTCAGCGCGCCGCCCGCGCCAGCATGCGTGCCACCGCCCACACGCCGAGCAGCGTCAGCAGCGCGCTGGCCGCCAGTGGCGGCAGCAGTTCCAGCGGCGAGGGCGGCTCGCCCTTGAGCACGCGTGTCATCAAGGTGTGCTGCGCCAGCGCCGGCACCCACAGGTGCCAGGGTGCGTCGCCTTCTTGATTGAACACCGCCACCAGCGGCAGCAGCGAGGCGGCCATCACTACCACGCTGCTGTTGGCCTGGGCCTCCTTGACGCTCTTGCAGCGCAGCGCCACCGCCATCAGCACCGCCGACAGCATGGCCGCGAACGGCGCCAGCACCGCCATGAACCAGAGCGCCTCTCTCGGGCCGTACTGGAACAGCGCCTGCAAGCTGTCGCTTCGGATCAACCATTGCGCCGGGATGAAGCTGAAGCAGCTCAGCGCCGCGACGAGCAGGCTCAGCGCGGTGACCGCGCCCCACTTGCCCAGAACCAGGGCGCCGCGGCGCATCGGGTTGGCCAGCAGCGGTTCGAGCGAGCCGCGCTCGCGTTCGCCGGCGGTGGTGTCCAGCGCCGCGTTGAGTGCGCCGTAGAGCACGGCCATGATCACGAAGAAGGGCAGCATGCCGGTGAGCTGGATGGCGCGGGCCTGGCTGCTGGCCAGGTCGCGTTCGTCGAGCCGCGCGCTGCGCAGCGTCTCGGGCGCCACGCCGCGCAGCGCGAGCGTGAGCTGGGCCCGTTCCTGGTTGAAGCCCGCGACCAGGCGCTGCACCCGGTGCACGCCGGCTTCGCTGGCCTTGTTGGCGCTGTCGCTCACCACTTCCAGCGCCGGCAGCTCGCCGCGCGCCACCGCGGCCTCGAAGCCGGGCGGCACGACCAGCACCGGGTGCCGCAGCCGGCCGCTTCGCAGCTGGGCCTCGTAGTCGTCCGGCGCCTCGCGCAGTTTCAGGCCCTGGCGTTCGGCGTAGTTGCGCAGCAGCGGCGCCGCGGCCAGGCCGCGGGCCCACAGCTCGCGCGACTCGGCCCGCGTCTCGAAGGAAGCCAGCAGGCTGGACAGCGCCATCAGCACCAGCGGTCCCATGAGCACGCTGGAAAAGAGCACCACCGCCAGCGTGCGCCGGTCGCGCAACGCGTCGCGCCACTCTTTGCCGAACACCGCCGCGCAGGCGCGCCAGAAGCCCGGCAGGCCGCCGGCCGCCTGGGGCTGCTTCGCCCGGTTCATGGCGCGGCCCCTTCCGGCTGGGTCTCTTGCAGCGAGGCGGCGTCGGCGAAGGCCAGCGCCACGAAGGCATCCTCGAAGTCGGTCTCGCCGGTGCGCTCGCAAAGCTCTTCCACCGTGCCGGCGGCCACGGTGCGGCCGCCGGCCACGACGACGACGCGGTCGCACAGGCGCTCCACCTCTTGCATGATGTGGCTGGAGAAGACGACGCACTTGCCGCCGCCGGCGGGGCTGGCGAAATGGCGCAGGGCCTGGCGCAGCGCGCGGGTGGCGAGCACGTCCAGGCCGTTGGTGGGTTCGTCCAGCACGATATGGGCCGGGTCGTGCACCAGCGCGCGCGCCAGCGCGGTCTTCATGCGCTCGCCCTGGCTGAAGCCCTCCACCCGGCGGTCCAGCAGCGGCCGCATGTCCAGCACCTCGGCGAGCTGGGCGGCGCGGTGGTGGGCGGTGCCCGCGTCCAGGCCCTGAAGGCGGCCGTAGTAGACGATGTTCTCGCGCGCCGACAGCCGCGGGTACAGGCCGCGCGCGTCCGACAGCACGCCCATGCGCGCCAGCGCCTCCCGCGGCCGCTGCCGCACCGGCACGCCGCCGACGCTCAATTCGCCCGCGTCGGGCTCGATCAGGCCCGCCAGCATGCGCAGGCTGGTGGTCTTGCCCGCGCCGTTGGGCCCGAGCAGGCCGGTGATTTGGCCGTCGGGGGCGGTGAAACTCACGTCGCGCACTGCCGCGATCCGGTCCGGTGCCCCCCGCTGCCACCACTTCTGCCCGGCCGGACGGGTGCCCTTGAAACTCTTGGCCAGATGAATCAGCTCGATCATGGCGCGATGGGCCTGGACAGCGCGCCGTCGGCCGCCCCGGCCGGCGGCGAGAAGGCGAAGGGGCGCGGCAGGCCGGCGGCGCAGTCCGCGTCGACCCGCCCGGCCGCGGCCGCGTCGGCGGCGTCGATGAAGCGGAACACCACGTCGGGCATGCAGCCCAGGGCCATCACGCCATGGCCGGCGTTGGGCACGACCACATGGCGCGCCGCCGCGCCGAGGGCCCGGCGCACGCGCTCGCCGTGGCGCGGCGGGGTGACCGGGTCGGCGCCGCCGCTGAGCAGCAGCGCCGGCGCGCTGCCCGGGCCGAGGCGGTAGAAAGCCTCGGGCACGGCGGCGCGCGGCCAGGCGCCGCAGACCGCCTCATAGCGGCGCGCACCGGCGTCGTCACCCTGTTCGTCGGCCGGCGCGTGCGCGACGTCTTCCGCGCACACCACCGACAGGTGCATGCCCATGTAGACCTGCGGTCCCTGCCGTGACGAGCCCACCGCGCTGAACAGGCCGACGATGCCTTCGAAACGGTCCTGCGACGCGTCGGCCACCGCCTGCGGCAGCGCGGCGGCCAGGGCCGGCGAATACAGTGGGGCGCGCACCGCGGCTTGCAGCATCCCGGCGGTCAGCCGCACGGCTTCGCGCCGGCCGGTGCGCGGGTCGGCCACCTGCACTTCGCGCGGCAGGCTGGCCAGCAGCGCCGCCCAGGTGGCGCGCAGGTCGCCGTGGCGTTGCTTGCAGGCGGCTTCGGCGTCGCAGGCTTTCCACACCGCGTCGAGGGCGGCCTGGGCGTCTTGGCCGCTGCTGCGGTGCAGGGCCATGTCGGGCGGCGCGACGCCGTCCAGCACCAGGCGCCGCACCGCGGCGGGGAACTGGCGCTGGTAGTCGAGCGCGGCCCGTGTGCCATACGAGGCGGCGACGAGGTTGACCTGGCGCGCGCCAAGTTGCTCGCGCACCGCGTCCAGGTCCCGCATCGCCTGCACGGTGGTGAACTGGGCGATGTCGCCCGGCCGGGTCACCCAGGGCAAGGCTTGCAGCGCCTTCAGGCAGGCGGCCGCTTCGGCGGCGGCCGAGGCCGGGTCGGCGCTGCGCGCCCAGGCGGCCAGGTCGCCCCGGGCCGGGTCGGGCTCGCAGCGCAACGGCGTGGACCGGCCAGTGCCGCGCTGGTCGACGAAAACGATGTCGCGCCGCTGGTTCAGCCGGGCGAAAAAAGGCAGCAGCTGGGGCATCAGCTCGACCGCGCTCTGCCCCGGCCCGCCGGCGATCAGGAAGACCGGGTCGGGCAGCTTGCGCCGGGCCACAGCGGGCAGCACGGCGTAGTGCACCGAGATCGCCGGCCCCTGCGGCCGCGAGGCTTCGAGTGGGCGCTGGACCGAGCCGCAGCGCACCTCGTGGGCGACACCCGGGATGCGGCAGGGCTCCAGCGCGCTTTGCGCCGCTGCCAACCTCCAGCCGGCAATCAAAGCCGCCGCGGCGATCCGGCGCGCCCGCCCCCGCATGCCGGCGCGCTCAGCCCGCACGGCCGACCGTGCCTTCGCCGTGCGGCGCCGCCAGGAATTCGGGCAAACGCTCGGCCGCGTCGGAGAACGCCTGCAACCTGGGGTGGCGGGCGGCGTCGACCAGCCCGGGCTGCATCGCCTGGGTGAAGCGCCAGGCCACCGCGGTGGAGACGCCGGCCTGGTCGATCGTCTCGCGCCCCTCGGCCAACGGACGGCGTGCGAGCTCGGCCTCTAATTCGCCGTAAGCGGCCAGCAGCTGGCCGGTGACGCGCGACAGCCAGGGTTCATGCAGCTTCTCCGCCGGGCGCAGCTGGCGTTCGTAGACGATCTGCACGCTCTTCTCGCAGGCCGCCATCGCCAGGCCGACGATGCGCAGCAGACGCAGTCGCTCGGCCGGCGATGCCGGCATGAGGCGCCGGCTGCCGGGGGCGATGCTTTCGGCATGGTCGAGGATGAGCTGGGAGTCCATCAGCACCGTGCCGTCGCCGCAGACCAGGGTGGGCGCCTTGACCACCGGGTTGATGCCCTGGAATTGTTCGAAGCCGCGGAAAACCGAGATCGAGCGGTGCTCGAAACCGATGCCCAGCAGTTGCAGCGAGACCGCGACGCGGCGCACGTAAGGCGAATCGAGCATTCCGATCAATTGCATGGCGTCGGCTCCGGCAAGGCGGTGGGGAGGGCGCGCGGCGGCGACGCGCGTCGAGCGCCGAAGTATGCCGCCGCGGCGGTCACGGTTCGCCGAGCAGGCGGTTCAATTCGCCGGTGGCGATGAGGGTTTTCAAGTCGGCGCTGCCGCCGATGAGCGCGCCTTTGACGAACACCATCGGGAAGGTCGGCCAGCCGGCCCACATCTTCAGCGCCAGGCGCCGCTTCCATTGGCTGAAGTAGCTGCCGTACTCCAGGTACTGGTGGGCCACGCCGGCGGAGCGCAGCGCCCGGCGCGCCAGCCGGCAGAACGGGTTCAGCGCCATGCCCACCACCAGCACGGGGTGGGATTGGGCGGCGGCCTGCACGTTGTGCACGATGTCGGCGTGCCAGTTGACCACCTCGTCGCGGATGGCGGGGTGCAGTTGGGTGTCGGCGAGCGC
>CBJNAE010000228.1:0-7014 GCA_966433995.1 uncultured Ideonella sp.
GCACCGCGTTCTTGTTGGCCGACGGGACGAGCCGCCCGGAAAGCGGCCGGCCGCCGTGGACGATCAGGTGCTGGCCGCCGCTTGGCGGCGAAACCGGGAGGGGCTGGGCGGTGGCATGGAGCGGGGGCAGTTGGAACGTGGGGTTCTGCACGGTGGCCTTCTTCTTCCTTGGGGTTGGGCGCGACCGGGTGGAGGCGCCGGACGGAAGCATCGGCCCGCGTGGCGAAGAAGGTGTGAAGGGCGGGGCGGGGTGTGTGAAGCGCAGGTGAAGGCGTGTCTTGCTCCGTTCGGGCTGAGCCTGTCGAAGCACGCAGCACGGACCTCGGTGCCGGCACTTCGACAAGCTCAGTGCGAAGGGACAGGAGAGGCCCGCACCGAGGCTTCGACAGGCTCAGCCCGAACGGTGTATAGGAGAGATGATTCCGCTCCCCGCTCCCCGCTCCCCGCTCCCCGTTCCCCGCTCCCCGTTCCCCGTTCCGTTCGCCCTGAGCCTGTCGAAGGGCCCTTGGCGCTTCAGTTTGTCGAAGCCGAGTGTTTCCCACAGGGGCGCGAACAGGCCCAGCCCGGACCGAGGGAATCACCCCGCCAGCGCCAGCAACTTCCCTTCCGTCTGCAGCGCGAACAGGTGGGCGTACAGCCCGCCGCCGCGCCGCGCCAGTTCTTCGTGGCGGCCCTCCTCGCGCACCCGGCCGCCTTGCAGCACCAGGATGTGGTCGGCGTTCATCACCGTGGACAGGCGGTGCGCGATGACGACCGAGGTGCGGCCGGCCACCAGGCTGTTCAGGCCCTGCTGCACCAGGTGTTCGGAGGCGGAATCGAGGGCGCTGGTGGCTTCGTCGAGGATGATGAGTTCGGGGTTCTTGAGGATGGCGCGCGCGATCGCCACGCGCTGCTTCTCGCCGCCGGAAAGCTTGATGCCGCGCTCGCCGACCAGGGTGTCGTACTGCTTGTCCATGGCCTGGATGAACTCGTCGGCGTGTGCGGCGCGGGCCGCCGCGCGCACGTCGTCCGGCGTGGCGCCGGGCCGCGCGAAGGCGATGTTCTCGCCGATGCTGTCGTTGAACAGCGCGACGTCCTGGAGTACCACGCCCATCACCGCGCGCACGCTGCGCTGCTGGTATTCGCGCAAGTCCCGGCCGTTGACGAGGATGCGGCCCTCGGTCGGGTCGTAAAAGCGCATCAGCAGCTTGACGATGGTGGTCTTTCCGCTGCCGCTCAGGCCCACCAGGGCGAGCGTCTTGCCGGCGGCTAGGTCGAAGCCGATGTGGCTGAGCGCGAAACCTTCCTTGCCGGGGTAGCGGAAGCTCACGTCCTCGAAGGTGATGCGCTCCAGCCGGCCCAGCGGCACGGCGCCGGGCGCGTCGGCCAGTTCGGCCTCGACGTCCAGCAGCTCCACCAGGCGCTCGGCGGTGCTTTCGATCTCGCCGGCCTGGTTGATCTGCCGGGCGATCGGGCCGATGGTAGTGATCAAGGTTTGCGACAGCGTCAGCACCAGCAGGATGTCGCCTACGGTGTGGCCGCCGCGCAGCGCCGCCAACGCGGTGACGCCGACCGCGGCGAACACGCCGAAGGTGTTCACCACGTTCAGCGCCTGCTCGGAGCGCCATTCGGTGCTGTGCAGCTTGCCTCGGGTGACCTTCCATTCGGCCTGGGTGCTGTCGTAGCGCTCTTTCACCGCCGGCTCGCCGCCGAAGCTGCGCACCGTGGCGATGTTGCCGATCATCTCGGCCAGCAGCCCCGTCATGCGGCCGGCCAGCGCCTGCCAGCCGCGGCGGTGCGGGCGCGTCCAGGCGACGGTGCGGTAGGAGATGTAGAGGTTCAGCAGCAGCACGCCGAGCATGATCGCGCCCACCGCCGGCGCCTTGGCCAGCAGCACCGCCACGATGAAGACCATCTGCAGCAGGCTGGCCAGCACGCCGTCGGTCAGCGACGACAGCCACATCGTGATGGTGGTGATGTTGCCGAAGCGGTCCATGATCTCGCCGACGCGCGTCCTCTCGAAATAGTCGATCGACTTCTGCGTCATGTTGTCGAACACCCGCTGGCGGAAGGTGCTCACCGTGTCCAGCCACAGGTCGTCGGCCTGCTTGTTCTGCAGCGCGCCGAACACCACCACCGCCAGCCGCAGGCCGAAGAAGACGGCCAGCAGGAGCAGCACGCCGCGCGTGGCGTCGTCCAGCGCCAGATGCCCGGCGTACAGCTGGGCGATCTGGTCGACGATGCCTTTGTAGAGGTAGGGCGTGGCCGTGCCGATCAGGCCGAGGGCGGTGCCCACGAGGATGACGCCGAGCAGCTTGCCGCGGTATTCGGGGATGAATTGGATCGTGCGCCAGAGGTTTTTCATGGGGGGGCCGGATGACTGCGCCGGGGTGGCGGCCGCAAGGGATGGAAAGCGGGTCGAGGCCCTTGCAAATGCAGGTTCTGTGCCACGGCGTGCCGGAGTTCGGCGCGCAGTGCGCGCGGGCGCCGGCGGCGGCTCGCGGTCGTCCCGGGCGCCGCGGACGGTGATCGGAAATCAGCCGGGGGCTGTTGCGTTCGCAGCAGCCAGTGTGGTCCCGTAGATAACCGACGGGAATGGAATCGATGGATTGCCGGCCAGGGCAAGGCGCAAACCGCAGCGATAGCTCCCTCTCCCGCTCGCGGGGGAGGGTTGGGGTGGGGGCGGACGCGGACCGCGGTGCTCGACACAAACCCATAGGCCCCAAGGCGAACCGGGGATGGGACCCACGCCGTTGGCGGGGTCGCCTGTCATCGTGCAGCCGCGTCCGCCGCTTGGGCCGAAGGCGCGCGCTCAGCCGGCCAGCCGGGCCGCCAGCCAATCCACGAACACGCGCACCTTGGGCGACAGCTGCCGGCTCGACGGCCACACCGCCTGGAACCGGCCGCCGGCGCCCAGCTGGCCGTCGAGCAGGCTCACCAGCCGGCCTTCGGCCAGGTGTTCGCGCGCGAAGAAGTCCGGCATGCAGGCCAGCCCCAGGCCGCGCGAGGCGGCGTCGCGCACCGCTTCCATGTTGTTGCAGGCCAGCACCGTGCGCAGCCGGGGGTTGATGTCGGGCGAGGGCAAGGGCCAGTCGAGCAGCTTGCCGCTGTCGGGGTGGCGGAAGCGCACCGCGGCGTGCCGGGGCAGGTCGGCCGCCGACGCCGGTCCGCCGTGGCGCGCCAGGTAGCCGGGCGATGCGCACAGCAGCAGCCTGAAGGACTGCAGCGGCCGCGACACCAGCCGCGAATCTGGCAGCTCGCCGCTGCGGATGGCCACGTCGATGCCCTCGTCGATCAGGTCGACGTGGCGGTCGCTGAAATGGATGTCCAGCTCGACCTCGGGGTGCAGCGACAGGAAGCCGGGCAGCAACGGCAAGAGGAACTGGTAGCCGACGATCGGCGCCCCCACCCGCAGCCGGCCGCGCGGCGCCTCGCGCGACTGGGACAGCATGGCCTGCGCGTCGTCCAGCTCGTCCAGGATGCGGCGGCAGCGCTCATGGAAGAGCCGGCCCTCGTCGGTGAGCTGCAGCCGCCGCGTGCTGCGCTGCAGGAGCCGCACGCCCACCTCCTGCTCCAGCCGCGCGACGCTCTTGCCCACGGCCGAGGCCGACACCTCCAGCGCCCGGCCGGCGGCGACGAAGCTGCCGAGGTCGGCGGTCTTGACGAAGGCCATCAGGCCGCTGAGTTTGTCCATGGTGGGGGTGCGAAGACGCTCAATTAGAGCGTTTTTTTCCTGGATGAAGCGACAGTTAGCTTATTTCTTTCAGATTCGATCGAGTTTAGCCTTTCAACTCTGGCGGTTCGCACTGAACGGTGGCCGTGGCAAAAGAGAAGTCCTTGCATGAAACCCACCCCCGCCATCGTCGAAAAATTCAGGCCACTGGCAAAGCCGGCCGCCGTGGCGCTGGCCCTGCTGGCCGCCCCGCTGGTGCTGCAAACCTTCGGCACCCACTGGGTGCGCATCGTCGACACCTGCCTGCTCTATGTGCTGCTGGCCCTGGGGCTGAACATCGTGGTCGGCTGCGCCGGCCTGCTCGACCTGGGCTACGTGGCGTTCTATGCGGTGGGCGCCTACCTCTTCGCGCTGCTGGCGTCGCCGCACCTGACCGAGCAGTTCGCCTGGATCGCCGCCCTGTTCCCGCACGGCCTGCATGCGCGCTGGTGGCTGCTGATCCCGCTGGCCGCGCTGCTGGCCGGGGCGCTCGGCGCGCTGCTGGGCGCGCCCACGCTGAAGATGCGTGGCGACTACCTGGCGATGGTGACCCTGGGCTTCGGCGAGATCGTGCGCATCCTCATCAACAACCTCGGCAGCCCGGTGAACATCACCGAAGGCGCCAAAGGCCTGGGGCGGCTCGATTCGATCCAGGTCTTCGGGCTGGACCTGGGCCGGCCGCTGGCCGTCGGCGCCTGGCAGATCGCCCCGGTGACGCTGCACTACTACCTCTTCATGGGCCTGGTGCTGCTGACCGTGCTGGCCTGCCACCGCCTGCAGGACTCGCGCATCGGCCGCGCCTGGATGGCCATCCGCGACGACGAGTCCGCGGCCCAGGCCATGGGCATCCACACCCGGAATTTGAAACTGCTCGCCTTCGCGGTGGGCGCGAGTTTCGGCGGCGTGGCCGGCGTGATGTTCGGCGCCTTCCAGGGCTTCGTCTCGCCGGAGGCTTTCAGCCTGCAGGAGTCGGTGATGGTGGTGGCCATGGTGGTGTTCGGCGGCATGGGCCACATCCCGGGCGTCATCCTCGGCGCGGTGCTGCTGACGGCCCTGCCCGAAGCGCTGCGCTACCTGACCGGCCCGCTGCAGGCCATGACCGACGGCCGCCTCGACGCCGGCATCCTGCGGCCGCTGCTGGTGGCGCTGGCGATGATCATCGTGATGCCGCTGCGGCCGCGCGGGCTGTGGCCGGCGCCGGAGCATGGGCGGACGGCGGGCGGTTGAGGGCGCCTCAGGTGGCCGATGGTTTTGGCGCCACCCGGCCCAGCGCGCGGATCTCACCCCCGCAGCGGCAACACCACCTCGGCCCGCAAGCCGCCACCGGGCCGGTTGGCCAGGCTCAGCGTGCCGCCTTGCCGCTCGGTCAGGTCCCGGGCGATGTAGAGCCCCAGCCCGGTGCCGCCGGTGTCGCGGCAGCGCGCGGAATCGACGCGGTAGAAGGGTTGGAACACCGCTTCCAGTTCGGCCGGCGGGATGCCCGGCCCGCGGTCTTCGACGACGATGTGCGCCGCCCGGCCGCTCGCCATCACGTGGACTTCGGCGTGTCCGCCGTAGCGCAGCGCGTTGCCCACCAGGTTGGCCACCACGCGCCGCAACGCGCCCGGCTGGATGTCGGCGACCACCGGGTGGCCGGTGAAGGCCACCGGCCGGCCTTGTTCGGCCAGGTCGTCGACGAGCGACTGCACCAGCGCGTTCACGTCGGCGGGCTGCGGGGGTTCGCGGTAGCCCGGCCCTTCCAGGCGGAAGACTTCCAGGGCGTTGTCGATCAATTCGTTCATCTCGCGGATGTCGGCGGCGCTGCGCTGCCGCAGCCCGGCGTCGTCGCCCATGGATTCCAGCCTCAGGCGCAGCCGCGTCAGCGGCGTGCGCAGGTCGTGCGATATCGCGGCCACCATCAGGCTGCGCGAATTGAACTGCCCCCGCAACTGCGCCGCCATGCGGTTGAACACCTCGGCCACTTCGCGCACCTCGGCCGTGCCGCGGCGCTCGTCGAGCGGCGCGGCCGCGTCTTCCCGCGAGCCGATCGAATCACCGAGGGCCCGCGAAGCCCGGGCCAGGCGCCGCATCGGTGCCGACACCCAGCGCGAGCCCAGCCAGGCCGCCGCGGCGATGACGGCCAGGCGCACGCCGTAGTCCAGCAGCAGGGCCCCCCGGGGCAGCGACCGGGGCTCCATCGCCGGAGGCGGCCGAAGGGGGGGCGGCCCGGGCGGGGAGGCGTCCGGCCAGCCGCCGCCGGGCGGCTTGCGGGGCGCCGCGGTCTGCGGAACGCCGGGCGAAGGCGGCAGCGACGGCATCGTCGGCAGCCGCTCGAACATCGACTCGCCCGGCGGCTGCGCCGGCATGTAGAACACGCGCACCGCCGCGTAGGCCAGGAAATGGCTGCCCACCAGCGCCACCCACATCAGGACCAGCAGCCGCTTGGACAGCGTGTCGGACCACAGCAGGCCGCGCAGCCTTTTCTTGAGGGGGGCCGCCGCCGCCATCACCGCCGCGCCTGGGTGTCGAAGAGGTAGCCCTCGCCGCGCAGCGTGCGGATCAGGCTCGGGTCCTTCGGCGAATCGCCGAGCTTCTGGCGCAGCCGCGACACGCACAGGTCGATGCTGCGGTCGTTCACCTCGACGCCGGGCGCGCGCGTCAGGTCGATCAACTGGTCGCGCGTCAGCACCCGGCCCGGCCGGTCGACGAAGGCCGACAGCAGCCGGAACTCGGCGTTGGACAGCACCACCAGCACGCCTTGCGGCGAAGTCAGCTGGCGCAGCAAGCGGTCGAAGCGCCAGCCGGCGAACTGGGCGACGCGCGCCTGCGGGCCGGCTTCCCCGTCCTTGCCGAGCGCGCCCTTGTTCAGCCTGCGCACCACCGCATGCAGCCGGGCCACCAGCTCGCGCGGCTCGAAGGGCTTGCCGAGGTAGTCGTCGGCGCCCATCTCCAGGCCGAGCACCCGGCTGACCGGGTCGCCCTGGGCGGTGAGCATCACCACCGGCAGGCCGTGGGTCTCCTGCACCCATTTGCACAGCGACAGTCCGCCCTCGTCGGGCAGCATCAGGTCGAGCACGACGATGTCGAACGGCTGCGCGGCGACCAGGCGGCGCATCTCGGCCCCGCTGCCGGCCAGCGCGGCCGTCATGCCGAAGCGCTCCAGGTAGGCCTGCAGGTTCAGGCCAATCTCGCGGTCGTCGTCGACCACCAGGCATCGAATCATGGTGTCCTTCCGGCGGGGTGGCGGGGGTGGGGCGTCCGGGTGCGTGCGGATGAAGCAAGCGCCGCGGCGCGCCGGCCCGCCACGGTAACCCATGCGCCCGGCGGCCCGGGACGCCGGCATC
>CBJNAE010000229.1:0-6982 GCA_966433995.1 uncultured Ideonella sp.
ACGGGATCACCGTCAAGGGTTTCTACGCCAACGACGGCACGGTGGCGGCCGGCAATCCGCTGCAGCGCATCGAGTTCTCGGGCGGCACGGTGTGGGACATTCCCAAGATCCTCAGCTTGGTGAGCAGCGCCCCAGCCAACACGGCTCCCAAACTGGTGACGGCCTTGGTGGACCAGGCGGTTAAGCAGGGCGCGGCAGTCAACTACACGGTGCCGGTGGGTGCGTTCGCCGATGCGGATGCCGGCGACGTGTTGACCTACAAAGCGACGCTGTCGGACGGCAGCGCACTGCCGAGCTGGTTGAGCTTCAATGCCACAACCCGCGTTTTCACCGGCACGGCGCCGACCGGCAGCGTGGGCAATACCAGCGTCAAGGTGACGGCCACCGACAAGGCCGGCTTGAACATCAGCGACGTGTTCGACGTGGTCGTCAGCAGCGAGAACAAGACGCTGACCGGCACGACCGCGGCTGACACGCTGACGGGCTACTCGGGCAACGACACGCTCAACGGCGCGGCGGGTACGGACACGCTCGTCGGCAATGCAGGCAACGACCGCTTGAACGGCGGCGCCGATGCCGACAGCATGAGCGGCGGTGCGGGCGACGATGTTTACGTCGTGGACAACGCGGCCGACAAGACGGTCGAGTCGGCGGCGGGTGGGATCGATGTGGTGGAATCCAGCATCAGCTGGACCCTTGCCAACGACATCGAAAACTTGGTGCTGACCGGATCCACCGCGATCAATGGCACCGGCAACGCGCTGGCCAACGGCATCACTGGCAACGCCAGCAACAACTTGATTTCCGGCGGCCTCGGCCACGACACCTTGAACGGTGCGAGGGGCTCGGACACGTTGGATGGCGGCCTAGGCAACGACGTTTATCTCTTCACGATGGGAGACGGACTGGACACCATCCAGGAAACGACAACCGATACCACGGCAGGCAGGCTCAACGTCCTGCGCTTTAGGAACACGGTGACGGTGGCGGATGTCACCTTGAAGAAAGTGGGTACCGATCTGGCCGTGCTGATCAGCGGCGGCGCCACCGACGGGATCACCGTCAAGGGTTTCTACGCCAACGACGGCACGGTGGCGGCCGGCAACCCGCTGCAGCGCATCGAGTTCTCGGGCGGCACCCAATGGGACACCGCCGCCATCCTGGCGCGGGTGCCGGTGCAGCAGCGTGCTGTCGACGGTGGCCAAGCCCTGACCGGCGAAGTGGCGGGTGAGCGCGTCGGTAGCCATGCTGAATGGGGTGCCGACACAGAGGCAACCGATTCGCGCCAAGCCAGGCAGGCATTGGCCAGGCAAGGGGCCTGGATCGACGAGCCAGATCGGGCTGGCCTGGGTCTCGATCTTGATCATGGCGACGACCAAGCCGGCGCTGAGCCATCAGGCGCCGCAGCCTTCGATGCGGCGGAGGATGCGGAGCCCACCGGGCCATCCGATAAGGCGATTGCCGCCACGGAGGGCTTGAACGGCAGCCGCGTCAACAACCACATGCTGCGCAACCGGCTTTTGACCGACAGCGCCTTCCAAGTCGATGAGCAGGAAAGCCTGGATGCCATGGTTCAAGACGCTGGCTCAGAGGCTTCGGACGTGACCGATGCGGGTGGCGATGCCGGTTCTGATCCGGAGAGGTCGCTGGGCCTGGAGGCTGATCCAGCAGTGGGCAGCGAATCCGGAAAAGTCATCGTGGCGTGGGAGCGGCTGCACTCGGCCGTTCAATCGCCGGTTGAGAAGGCGGGGCAGCCTGCTGTTGTCGATGGGCTGGATGTGGCCGAGACTGATTTTTCTGTGGACGCCGATGACGAAGCCTCCATCCTGGAAGACATCGAGGCATCGAGCCACCAGGCGGCATGGGAGCAACTCCGGACCCTCATGCTGGAAGGCGAGCGTCGCGGTTTGCCCGAACGGGTTGGAGACTTGCGTCGATCCCACGGCTTGCAAGCCGCCGACGTGGGCATCCTCGTTGACGGGGAGGCTACATCGCTCGTTCGGCAAACCGACCACATCGCGCTGATGAACCAGGCCTTGCAAGGATTGACGCCGTTCCAGGGGCTCCGATCTGCGGACTTGTCGGCGACATCGGCGGGGGTGACCTCGATCGAAGGACAGGTGCACAGCCTGCTGGACGCCATGGCGGCGTTCGCGCCCGCCGCCGCGGCCGATGCCGGTTGGGTGGCGGCCGATCCGTCGGCCAGCATGGTCAAGCGGGAGATCGCTGTCCAGTGGAATGCTTGAGGGGGATGGAATGGAGAAGAGGGGGTTCAGGGCGAACGGAGAGGACGTCACCCTGAGGTTCCAAGGTTTTCGTCAACGCCTCTTCCAACCCGTTCGGGCTGAGCCTGTCGAAGCCTTGTTGCGAACACCCGTTCGCTTCAGAAGCAGGAGTGGCCCGGGCCCTTCGACAGGCTCAGGGCGAACGCAGAGGGGGCTCAGGGTGAACGAAGAGGGGGTTCAGGGCGAACGAAGAGGGGCTCGGGGTGAACGGAGAGGGGCTCGGGGTGAACGGAGAGGAGGTCACCCTGAGGTTCCAAAGTTTCCGTCAACGCCTCTTCCAACCCGTTCGGGCTGAGCCTGTCGAAGCCTTGTTGCGAACAGCCGTTCGCTTCGAAAACAGGAGTGGCCCGGGCCCTTCGACGGGCTCAGGACGAACGGAGAGGGGGGCTCAGGACGAACGGAGAGGGGGGCTCAGGGCGAACGGGGAGGGGGCTCAGGGCGAACGGGCAGGAATTCACCCCGACCGGCGCCGTGTCTGCCCAGCAGCGATGGCCTGGTTCCCGCCAACCGTTCGATTTCTGCCTGTAGCACCACCTTGCTGACCGCCATGCAACCCCACGATTTCGATCATCTGCCTCAGCCCGAGTGGAACGACCTGGATGCCGCCGTGTTCGCGGTGGCCCAACTGCGTGATGCCCATGACCGGGCCAGCGCCGAGGAGGCGCACGACCAGTTTCTCTGGGCCGTCGGCAACAACCATGCGGGAACCTATTTCCCCGTGGTGTTGGCGACGCTGGAGGAATTGAAGAGGCTCCTGGTCGGCGGTGGTTTCTGGTCGCAGCGCGCGGTGATGGAATGCCTGATCGACCTGGGCGGCACTTTCATCCCGGAGGCAGGCTATGAGTCGCACGGCGGCATCGACGTGGAAAGCACGCTGCGTGCGGGGATCCAGGCGATGCGCCCCCTGGTTCTGACATTGGCCTTCGGCGGCGACGCCAGGGCCCGCAGTGCGGCCGACTTGATCGAGCTCATCGATGATCGGACGCTGTTAAGCCGATGACCGAACTCAGCGTCACGGCCCACTGGAAGTGGAATCCACCTGGGCGGCAGAGGCAGGGTGGGGAGCGGGTTGTGGCCCCTTGACGGGAAGGAATGCGAAAAGCAATGCCCTCGAAAAGCCGTCGGGCTGTTCAAGCAGGCCGCGCGTTTCTCCCGGGACGAGGCGTTGAGGGCTTTCGCCGTCACCACCTTGCCGAAGCTGCAGAGGTGCATTGGCGGCTTGCGCGCCGCCTTCCAGGCCTTGGGCGACGGGATGCCGCAGGTGCGGGCCGCAGCGGTGCCGCGCAACGGGGCGCGGGCCCCTCAGGCACCGCCGCCCTTGCGGCGGCGCAGCCGAGGTAAGGCTTCCTTCCGCCGAGGTGTTCAGGGCTTGGGACTCTGGGGCGCGGAGGCCCCGGCCTGGGCGGGCAGCGCTTGCGTGCAGGGATCGGCCGCGTCCTTGCCCTGGCCCGGCTCCACCAGCGGGATGATGGCCGCCGCGGGGCCTGCGGCGGCGCCGAGCGCGATCGCGCCCAGCACCCGGCCGGCCAGCCGCTTGGGCTCGATTCCGACCGAGGGCGAGGCGAAGCTGCCCCCCACGGTGATCGGCGTGCGCAGCGACAGGGGTGACCAGTCCTTCGGCCGTGTGACGGCCCGCAGCGCCAGCGATTCGTCCTTGAGGTTGACCTTGCCGTTGATGAACACCGTGCTGTCCTTGTTGTCGATGACCGCCAGCCGAGGTTCGACGACGCCCGAGGCCACCGCCAGGTCCAGGCGGGCGCAGCGCAGCGGCAGGGGCTGGTCGCCGCGGACGAGCACGCCCAGGGCCTGGGCCACGTCCAGGCCGAGCGCCTCGGTGGCCAGGTGCGACAGGCTGCCGTCGCGCAGCATCAGGTGGGCGCGGCCGTCGAGCGAGCCGAGGATCTCGGCGGTCGAGCTGCCGGTGCCCTTGACCTGGAAGTCGCCGCTGAGCGCGCCCGTCAGGTAGGCCAGCACCGGCTGGTCGCCGCCTTCGCGGGCCTGCTGGCGTTGTTTCTTGAGCGCCGCCGACTGGGTCGCTTTCGGGGCCTCCTTGCGGCCTTCTTCCGACCGCATGCCGCGCAGCCAGCCCGCCATGTCGATGCCGGTGAACCTGAGATCGGCCTGCCAGCGCGCCGGGTCCCGGCTGCCGTCGAGCTGGGTCAAGCCCTTGACCCGGCCGCCGGCCACCGCTGCTTGCAGGTCTTCCAGACGAAGCACGCCGCGGTCCAGGCGCACTCGGGTGCGCAACTGGCGCAGTGGCTCCATCGCGCCGGTGCCGAAATCCAGCTCGTCGACGGCGAAGTGCACGTCGGCGTCCATGGCGCGAAGCGAAGGGATGTCGAAACGCCGCGCCGGCAGCACCTTGCCTTGCGGCGCGGAAGGCGCCGCCTGGGCCGGCACCGGTGCGCCGATCGCCGGGCCGAGGTCGGCGAGAGCCAGCTTGGGGCCCATCACCTTGCCGCTGAGCACCGGCGGGGCGCCGCCGCTGTCGTAGCGCAGGTCGCCGGCGAGTTCGCTGGTGCCGATGGTCGCGCGATCGGCCTTGAGGTGCCACACATGGGCTTCGTGCATCAGCTGCCCCCGCAATTCGAAGGGCGGGGTGCGCGGCAGCGTCACGCCCAGCGGGTCGCCGACATCCGCCAGCGACGAGCCCTTGAAGCGGATTTCCCCGGTGAGCTTGGAGTCGCCCATCAACGCGGCGGCCCGCCCGTCGAACAGCAGGCTGGACGTGCCCATGCTGCCTTCGACCCGCACCACCACCCAGGGCAGTTCCGGCCCGGCGCCTTCCGGGTCCTGGAGCAGGGGCAAGGTGCTGCCGGCCACCACTTCCAGCTTCAGCGGCAGGGCCTTGTAGCGGCCGATCAATCGGGCTTCGTAGCCGGCGGTGGCGCCTTCTTGCAGCGAGTCGCCTTCGCGCCCTTCGACGCGCACGTCCATGTCCACGTCCAGCAGGCGGTCGCGCACGACGACGTGGCCGTTCTCCACCGTGAGCGAGCCGAAGCGCGGCAGGTCGAGGCTTGATTTCTCTTCGTCCGTCGGCCTGGGCTGCCGCGGCGCGCCGAGCTGCCAGGTGGCGCGGCCGTCGGCCGCGCGCACCAGGTGCGCCTTCAACGCCAACGCCTGCAGTTTCTGGACGCGCAGGGCTTCGCCATGCCGCCAGCGCCACAGGTCGCGCCAGCGCCAGGCCAGCGACACGCCCTGGGCGTCCACCAGGTAGGGCACCTGGAAGCCGTCGACCGCGGCCACGCGCAGTTGCTCCACTTCCAGCCTGGGCCGCCACAGCAGGTGCAACCGGAAGCGGCCCTGGAGGTCCACCGGCACCCCGCTACCGCGGGCGACGGCTTGCTGCAGGGGCTGGCGCAGGAAGGGCCAGCCCATGACCTCGCCGACCAGGACGGCCAACAGCAGCGCCGCGGCCAGGCCGCCCAGCACCCGGCGGGCGCGGCGCGGCGCCGTCATGGCCGGCCGGCGGTCGACGGGCCGCCGCCTCGTGGGAGGGCGCCGCGGCGCAGCCGTCGCGCGCCCACGGACTCGATGGGGATCATTGTTCTTTTCATGGTTTCTTCCTCGTTCCGCTTGTCCTCTCGGTCGTTGTCGGAGCGGCCGGCCCACCGCCCAGTCAGTCGGGATGCGACAGGCGCGGGAAGAGCGTCAGCGCGTAGACCGCAGCGGCGCCGACGACCACATAGACGATGCGCGACGCAGTGCTCAGTGGCCCGAGCAGCGATGCGACCAGGTCGACGTTGAATAGGCCGACGAGCGCCCAGTTCAAGCCGCCGACCACCAGCAGTGCCAGGGCGACGGCACCGGCCACCGAAGCCGCAGACCTCGGCGAGTCGGTGCGGGGGGTGTTGATGTGTTCCATCGAGTTCTCCTTTGAAAAAAAGCCAAGGCGGAACTCGTGTCCCGCTGGGCACATTGGGCAGTCCGCATGCCCGTGTGGGGATGGGGGGCGCCGGCTGCGTCGGCCGCGAGCGGGCGACGGGGCGGGCCGGCGGCACGGATTTGCCGCAATTTTTTCCTGGGCCGCGCAACGACCCGGCAGGTGGAACGCGGCCATGCCGCCGCACGCCTTGACCGGTCGACATGGACGACGCCCAAGAAAAACACAAGAAACACGAAGCCGGGTCGACGTCTGACTGCCAGGGCGCCTCGGCCGCGTCGCCCCGGACTGAGCGGCGGCCTGGTATGGGGCTTGCCGCTCCGCTTCGCAGGCGGCACGACGAAGAAGAAATGCCCGCGACCGCCATTCATTTGAAGAAAGGAGCCCACCATGTCCAGACCCACCGACGACGCCCCGCGCGGCCGGCGCCCTTCCCAGCAACAAGCCCATGGCGCGCCCGCCGGCCAGCAGGCCGGCTGGGACGGCAGCCGGCCGGACACGCGCGGCCAGCCAGACGACTACTACGACGGCCGGCAGCGCGGCGGCCTTTCCGAGGGTTCGTTCGCGCGGGGGGGCTATGGACGCGGCTACGGCACCGGGTACTCCGGCCACTATGGCGGCTATGGCTTCGAGCCCCGGCTGACGCCGACCCGCCCCGGCCCCCTGGAGCGCGAGGACACGCGCCCGCCTCAACGGCCGACCGGGCTGGCCGGCGAGTCGTCCTTCGACCCCGACTACCAGCGCTGGCGCGGCGAGCAACTGCGGTCCTTCGACGACGACTACCAGACCTACCGCCAGCACCAGCGCAAGAGCT
>CBJNAE010000230.1:0-6962 GCA_966433995.1 uncultured Ideonella sp.
TTCGCCGAGGGCTCGCGCGGCCACCTGGGCAAGCAGCTGATCTCGCGCTTCAAGCTGGACGAAGGCAAGGACCCGCAGTCGTACGCGATCGGCGTCAAGGAGCTGTGGGAAGTCAAGCCCGAGAAGCACCAGGCCGGGCTGGTCGTCCACACCGGCGGCTGGCCGATGGACAGCCGGACCTACGGCGGCGGCTTCATGTACCACCTGGAGGACAACAAGGTCACCCTCGGCCTGGTGACCGGCCTGGACTACGCCAACCCGTGGTTGAGCCCGTTCGAGGAGATGCAGCGCTGGAAGACCCATCCGCGCATCCGCCAATTCCTGGAGGGGGGCAAGCGCCTGGGCTATGGCGCGCGCGCCATCACCGCCGGCGGCCTGAGCTGCCTGCCCAAGACGGTGTTCCCCGGCGGCGCGCTGATGGGCTGCGACGCCGGTTTCCTGAATGCCGCCCGAATCAAAGGCAGCCACGCGGCGATCAAGACCGGCATGCTGGCCGCGCAGGCCGCCTTCGACGCGGTGCAGGCCGGCCGCCAGCACGACGAACTGTCCGCCTACCCCGAAGCTTTCGAGAAAAGCTGGCTCCACGACGAGCTGAAGCAGTCGCGCAACTTCAAGCAATGGTTCAAGAAAGGCGTCTATGTGGGCTCGGTCATGACCGAGGTAGAGCAATGGCTGCTGCCCAAGCTCGGCTTCAAGTCGCCGCCGTGGACGATCCACAGCAAGCAGGCCGACCACACCCGGCTTCTGCCGGCCGACCAGTGCCCGAAGATCGCCTATCCCAAGCCCGACAACGTGCTGACCTTCGACCGCCTGAGCAGCGTCTTCATCAGCAACACCAACCACGAAGAAAACCAGCCGGCCCACCTGACGCTGAAAGACCCGTCGGTGCCGGTGGCGGTGAACCTCGCCCGATACGCCGGGCCGGAAAGCCGCTACTGCCCCGCCGGCGTCTATGAATTCGTCAAGGACGACAAGGGCGCCGATCGCCTGCAGATCAACGCGCAGAACTGCGTGCACTGCAAGACCTGCGACATCAAGGACCCGACGCAGAACATCGTCTGGGTGACGCCCGAAGGCGGCGGCGGGCCTAACTACGCCGGCATGTAACGGCCACCGGAGGCCGGCGCCGCCGTGGCGGGCGCCGCCGAGGAGACGTGGAAGGCCGCTTCGCCGCCGCGTTCCAACAGCGGGGCCCCGGGCGTCTTCATGATCCGCTCGGCCAGCGCCCGGCGCTGCGGCGAAGCCCAGGCCGGGTCGGCCGCGTCGACCACCAGCACCGTCGACGGCAGGCGCAGCGCGTCGACCATGCCTTGCAGCCGCGCCGCCTGCACCGGCGCCGGGCCGCCGCGCTTGCGCGCGGGGCCGCTCACCAGCAGCACGGCGAAACGCCAGGCCGGGAAATCCACCAGCCTCCTGGTCACCAGGTGGGCCTGCTCGACGGAGGGCTCCTGGGCCAGCACCTCGCTGAGGCGGCGCAGCATGCGGCTGCTCAGCGCGGGCGGGCCGAAAGACTGAGCCTGGTCGTCGAAATCCAGCAAGGCGGATTGCGCCTCTTGGGAGAGGTGTTCGATGCGCCGCACCTCGTCGGCCCAGAAGGGCGCGTCGCGGGAGGGGCCGTCCTGCAACGCCAGCCATCGGCCGTAGCGGCGGGCGGCGGGCAGGGACTGGGCGCCAAGCGGCCCCAGCGCGAGCTCGCGCAGCAGCTGCGCGCCTTCGGCCACCGCTTCAGCCTCGGTTCTTTCGATCAATAGGGTGCCAAGCTCGTGGCGGGCACAGGCATCGTCGGGGTGGTCGATCAGCATCAGGCGCAGCAGGGCTTCGAACGCCGCCTCGCCCTGGGTGCTGCGGGCCGCCCGCGCCCACAGCAGATGGTCGTCGGGGTGCAGCGCGCCCTTCTCTCCATCGACCTGGAGTTCTTTCTCCAGCCGGTGCTGGGCCACGTGCTCCACGTGCAACTGCCCCCAGCGGGCGGCCATGTCCAGCTGCCAGCGCATGTCCATCTCCACCACCAGAGGGTCGAGCGCTTCGCGCAGCAGCAGCTCAGCCGCCGAATGCCTGGGCGGCGGGACCAGCCGCGCCTGCCGGTCGGTGCGCGCCAGCCGGTCGCGCAGGCTGGGGTGGGTGTCACCCGCTTGCGCGTCCGCCTGCAGGGCCGCCGCCAGCCATTCCCGGGCTTTGGGGTGGCCCTTGGCCATGCGCATGCGCTGGCCCATCGCACGGTAGGGCAGGACATTCGGCGTGGGCGCGTGGCTGGCCCGGCCAAACACCTCGGGCCAGAACACTCGCTCCAGGTAGCTACGCTGCACGGCCATGCGGGCCAGCGCATCCACGAGCGACTGCGAACCCGCCACGCGGCGGGCGGCCTTGTCGGCCGCGAAAGCGCGGTGGCGGGAAAGCGCCAAGGCGCGCGCGTTGATCCATGGGAAGGCCAGGCGCAGGAAGCAACCGGCGAGCCCCTCGCCAAACAGTTGCCAGGCGCGACGCGGCGGTGTGGCCGCGACGGACTGCCGCGCGGCCAGGTTCTGCCAGGTGCCCCGCATGCGGCCCAACCAGGCACCGAAGGGCAGCCGGGCATGCCGGTCGTGCACCAGTGCATGGGTGACCACCGCGGCGAACTGCTTCACGTCGAGCGCCATCAGAACCGGCAGCCCAACCACCAGCGTGGCGCGATGGCCGCCGAGCCAGCCCCAGCGCGCTTGCAGGGAAACGAAGACCCCCATCTCGGTGCCCAGCACGACATCACGCGGCGCCTGGATCCCGGCCTTGGCCGCCAGCTTGCCGACAAGGTGGAAAAGACGCGGAGCAGCCTCTTGCGTCAGCACCGGCCCCGGTGGGTCCGCGGGAAGCCGGCGCAGCGCCTTCCATCCCGTGCCCAGCAGATAAATGCCGAGAAGAAGTCGCGAGATCGCCCAGGCTTTCGAGCCATCGGCCCCTGCCGCCAACCCATGGACGCCGGATGCGACCCACCACACCGCCCACAGCATGGCAAGAACCCAGGCCGCGACGGCGCCCGCGGCCACCACCCCCGTCAAGCAGGCGAAACGCCGCGGGTTGCGCGCGCAAAGCGAGTCCAGCATCTGCGGCCGGCGCAGCTTGGGCGAAGGGTCGATCATGGGAGGGTGCGAGGGACGGGGCGGTGTGCGGCGCGCTGGGAGCGCATGGCGCCACGTTGCGGTCGATTTTCCAGGCCGGAATTGTCCATGGCCGGTGGAGCCGCCCATCCTGCAAGCTGGAACAGCTGGAAAAATAGTGCCAACTGCGTCACGGATGGCGCAGGCTCCCCCCATGATCCAGGGGCAGTCGAAATGGCCAATCTGCTGGCCCGTCCGGCATTCCAGCGTCGACAAAGCGTGCCCGGCCCGCAGGCGGCTGATACACTGGCGGGGTCAGGAGAGAGCCGGTTCATGCATGTCATGGCACCGGCCGCCGAAGGCGCAGGGGTGCTGCAGAAGCCCCCCGAACGCTCAGGCAAAAGGACTGGCAAAACGTCTGTCCGCAGACGTTCCTCGCTGGAGAGAGGCCCGCCCCGAGCGGGCCCACCGAAGGGGCAAGCTGTCATGCCGTCAAGCCGCCGGGTTCCGCCCCTGGCACTTGCCCGCCCGGCAGCCAATCTCTCAGGTAAAGCGGACAGAGAGGGCTTCCCGTGCGCACCGATGCGCCTCCCCTGGAGGTCTCGGCGCGTGGCCCCGTGAACGCCCCCGGAGATTCCGCATGTCCGCTCCCACCACACCCGCCCCTGCTTCCAGCGCCACCGGCCTCCAGCAAACCCCTTTGCATGCGCTGCACCTGGAACTGGGCGCGCGCATGGTGCCCTTCGCCGGCTACGACATGCCGGTGCAATACCCCGCCGGCATCATGGCCGAGCACAGGCAGTGTCGCGAGTCGGCCGCCCTCTTCGACGTTTCCCACATGGGCCAGTTGCGTCTGGTCGGTGCTGATGCCGCGGCCGCGCTGGAGTCGCTGGTGCCCGTCGACATCGTCGACTTGGCCATCGGCAAACAGCGCTACGCCTTCTTCACGAACGAACAGGGCGGCATCCTCGACGACCTGATGGTCACCCGCCGCGAGGGCGACCTTTTCGTCGTGGTGAATGCCGGCTGCAAGGCCGCCGACATCGCCCATCTGCAAAGCCGCATCGGCGACCGTTGCACGGTGCAACCCCTGCCCGACCGCGCGCTGCTGGCGCTGCAGGGCCCCCTGGCGGTGCAGGCGCTCGCGCGGCTGAACGGAGGCGTGTCCCGCCTGACCTTCATGACCGGCGCCGAGCTGGAATTCGCCGGCATCCCCTGCTTCGTCACCCGCTCGGGCTACAGCGGCGAAGACGGCTTCGAGATCTCGGTCGAGGCCGGCCAGGCCGAAGCCCTGGCCCGCGCGCTGCTCGACCAGCCCGAAGTGAAGCCCGCCGGGCTCGGCGCCCGCGACACGCTGCGCCTGGAAGCCGGCCTGTGCCTCTACGGCCACGACATCACCGCCGAGACCACGCCGGTGGAGGCGGCGCTGACCTGGGCGATCCAGAAAGTCCGCCGCAGCGGCGGCGCGCGTGCCGGCGGTTATCCCGGCGCAAGCGTCATCGACCGCCAGCTGCAACAGGGCGCAGACCGCAAGCGCGTCGGCCTGGTCGGCCAGGAACGCGCGCCGGTGCGCGAGGGCGCACCGCTTTTCGACCAAGCGGGCGCGCAGGTCGGCATGGTGACCAGCGGCACGCTGTCGCCCACCGTCAACCAGGCGATCGCCATGGCCTACCTGCCGACCGCCTTGGCCCAGCCCGGGCAGGCCGTCTGGGCGGAAGTGCGGGGCCGAAAGCTGCCGATGGCCGTGGCGCCGATGCCTTTCGCGCCGCACCGGTATTTCAGGGGCTGACGCCAGCGCCGATGGCGCATCATCACCGGCCTGCGCGGCTTGAAAGGCGCGCGATTTGCCCCCTCCCTTTTCCCCATCCCGCTGGCGGCCCGGACCATACCGACACGCCGGCACCCACCAGGAGAACACCATGAGCACCTACTACACCGCGGACCATGAATGGGTCAACGCCGCCGACAAGGCCGCCGCCGTCGTCGGCATCACCGTCCACGCGCAGGACGCGCTGGGCGACGTGGTGTTCGTCGACCTGCCCGCCGTGGGCGCCACCTTCAAGAAAGGCGAAGTGGCCGGCGTGGTCGAGTCGGTGAAGGCCGCCGCCGACATCTACATGCCCGTCACCGGCGAGGTGGTGGAAGTCAACGAAGCGCTGCGCGCCGACCCGGCGCTGGCCAACTCCGACCCGCTGAACACCGGCTGGTTCTTCAAGGTCAAGCTGGCCGACGAGCAGGAACTCGCCGGCCTGATGGACGCCGCCGCCTACGAGACGCACGCCGCCAACAGCTGACCCTTCCCGACCGACCGCTTTCACCCCTCCCCCACGCGAGCCCCACCATGTTGATGTCCGCCCAAAAAACCCTGGCCGAGCTGGAAAACCCCTGCGAATTCACCGCCCGCCACATCGGCATCTCGGAACAGGACGAGCCCCGCATGCTGTCCGCCATCGGCGCGGCTTCGCGCCAGGCGCTGATCGAGGCGGTGGTGCCGCGCAGCATCGCCCGCAAGGCGCCGATGCAGCTGCCCCCGGCGCTGACCGAGGCGCAGGCGCTGGCGGAGCTGAAGGCGGTCGCGTCGAAGAACAGGGTGCTCAAGAGCTTCATCGGCCAGGGCTACCACGGCACGCACACGCCGGGCGTCATCCTGCGCAACATCCTGGAGAACCCCGCCTGGTACACCGCCTACACGCCTTACCAGGCCGAGATCTCGCAGGGCCGGCTGGAGGCGCTGGTCAACTTCCAGACCATGGTCGGCGAGCTCACCGGCATGCCGATCGCCGGCGCGTCGATGCTCGACGAAGCCACTTCGGCCGCCGAAGCCATGACGCTGGCGCAGCGCGTGGGCAAGTCCAAGTCGCAGGTCTTCTACGTGGCGGACGACGTGCTGCCGCAGACGCTGGAAGTGGTGCGCACCCGCGCCAAGCCGCTGGGCATCGAGGTGCGCACCTGCACCGGCGACGAAGCGCTCGAGAACGACAGCTTCGCGGTGCTGCTGCAGTATCCAGGCGTCAACGGCCGCGTGCGCGACGACCGCGAATGGATCCGGAAGTACAAGGCCCGGGGCGGACTGGTCATCATGGCGGCCGACCTGCTCGCGCTGACGCTGCTGACCCCGCCGGGCGAGATGGGCGCCGACATCGTCGTCGGCAACACCCAGCGCTTCGGCATGCCAATGGGCAACGGCGGCCCGCACGCCGCCTACATGGCCACGCGCGACGAATACAAACGCTCGCTGCCGGGCCGGCTGGTCGGCGTGAGCGTCGACGCCCACGGCCGGCCGGCCTACCGGCTGGCGCTGCAGACGCGGGAGCAGCACATCCGCCGCGAGAAGGCCACGTCCAACATCTGCACCGCGCAGGTGCTGCCCGCGGTGGTGGCCAGCATGTACGCCGTCTACCATGGGCCGGACGGCCTCAAGCGCATCGCCTCGCGCGTGGCCGCCTACACCCGCATCCTCGCGCTGGGCCTGAAGCAGCTGGGCTGCTCGCTGGCCCACGAGGAGGCTTTCGACACGCTGGAAGTCAACACCTCTCGCGGCACCGAGGCGGTGCTGCAGGCGGCCCGCGAACAAGGCTTCAACCTGCGGCGCGCGTCCGCCGGCTCAGTCGGCATCACGCTGGACGAAACCACCACGCGTGAGGACGTCGCCGCGATCTGGAAGCTCTTCGGCAATGGCCAGGCCCTGCCCGACTTCGAGTCGTTCGAGAAAGGCGCCGCCAACCTGCTGCCGGCCGCCCTGGCACGCGGCAGCAGCTACCTGTCGCACCCCGTCTTCAACACCCACCACAGCGAGACCGAGATGCTGCGCTACATCCGCAGCCTGTCCGACAAGGACCTCGCGCTGGACCGCAGCATGATCCCGCTGGGCTCGTGCACGATGAAGCTCAA
>CBJNAE010000231.1:0-6935 GCA_966433995.1 uncultured Ideonella sp.
GCCCGCCGGTCTTCTCGATCACCTGGCGGTAGGCGGGCACGCTGGCGGTGCGGCCGCCGACGCACAGCACGGCGCGGTCGCGCAGTTCGAGCGCCGGGGTGGCGGGTGCGGTGGTGGGCGCTGGCGGCGCCATGGCGCCCTGGGCTGGCCCGGTATCCAGCGCTTGGGCCTGTTCGGCGCGCGCGGCGTTGACTTGCTCGCGCAGGCTCTCGCGCGCCTGCTCGGACAGCAGCAGGACCCGCTGCAGCTCGTGGATGCGCTCCAGCTGGGCCTGGATCTGCCGCGTTAGCTCGAAGCGCTGTTTCAGGCCGGGCGCCGCCGCTTCGAGCGTGGCCTGGTCCTGGCGCAGCGCGGCCAGCGCCGTGTCCCGGCCCATCAGCTCGGCGCGCAAGCGGATGATCTCGCCCTGCTGGGCTTCGATGCGCTGGGCTTGCCGGGCCGATTGCCGCGTGACGCGCTGTTGGATGACGGCCAGTTCACGCGCGAGCACCGCGTTCTCCGCCACCAGCTCGTCGAAACGCTGTTGGTCGACGCGGCGGGCGCTGCCGACCTGGTGTTGCAGCATGTGGACTTCGGCCAGCACGTTCTGCTCCAGCTCGAGGTTGCAGCGCGGGTGGGTGAGGGTCGCCCACAGCGCGCCGGGCAGGTCGCTGCCGCCTGTGGCCTGCCGCCACCAGGCCGCCAGCGCTTCGGTGCTCTTGGCGAGCGCGGCCTGGCGCAGCGCGCCGGCGCAGCGTCGGTCGAGTTCGCGCTGGATGGCTTCGGCGATCGGCGTGCGGCGCGCGCATTCGGCGATGGCGCCGCAGTGGATCTCGTAGTCCTCGGCCTGGGTCTGGCCGCCCAGCACCTTGTCGAGCAGCCGGCGCAGCACGCCGATGGGAAGGCAAACCCCCAGTACAGGGCAATGCGCATGGGAGCCGAGCTCCCAGATGCGGCGGCGGCGTGAACCGCTCTCGGCGCCTTGGAGAGGAACCAGCGGTGTGGAAGATGAAACAGCGGCGGCGGGCACGGTTGTCTCCTCGAGGGAAGGCAGCACGGCTGGCGCGAGGCTGGCGGGTGCGGTGTGGGCGCGCCGATGGGCAAGAGGAAGGGCCGCGATGCGGCCGCGCGGCGCGCCGTCGGTGTCGACAGGCAGGGGGGCGAATTCAGGAGCGCGGCCCAGCCCGTCACTTCGTCATGATCAGCTTGCCCAGTGCTGTCTGGCGCAGGCGGTAGCAGCTGCCGCCGTGCTCGATCTCGATTTCCCGGCTGTCGCCGAACAGCTGGCTGCTGCTCAGGCGCCGCACCGCTTGTCCGGCATTGCGGTGCGCCGGGGTGAAGACGAAACCGCCGGTGGTCGCGGCCGTGGCCTCGGCGGCGGCCGGGCGGGGCTGGGCCGCGCCTTGGGCCAAAGCCGCTTCCGGCGCCCGTTTGTTCATCAAGGGGTTGTTCATCATGCGGCCTCCAGCAGGGGTTGGCCTTGCGTGCCGCCATGGTTGTTGCGTTGGCAGATCAGGCGCTGTTCGCCGAAGAGCTGTTCGGCGCAGCCCGTGCAGGCGCCACAGGCGGTCGCCACGCGCAACTCGTCCTGCAGCGCTTCGAAGCTGTCGCAGCCATCCGCATGGACGGCACGGCGGATGTCATGGTCGGACACGCGGTGGCAAACACAAACGATCATGGACGGGGCTCCTCGCACATCGGAACAACAGGGCACGGCTGGGTGGCTTCCCACCCAAGATGGAGCAGAGCTTAACGAGAACTATTCTCATTTGCAAGTGCCGTTGAATCACCCCTGGAGGGATGGCGGCATTTTTGGGGTGGGATGCCCCTGTATGCCCTGGCGTTCTGAGGGAGCAAGCCCATGCCATGGATGGGGCCAACCGCAACTACAAATGAAACTCATTCTCATGTAGGATGATTCGGCATGACACTCCTACAACACGCCGACGAAGAAACGCCGCGCTACCCGGAGGCGGGCCTGGCCGGGACGCTCGCCTTGATGACCTGCCATGCGCAATGTTCAGAAGCGCCGTGCCGCGACGAACTGGCGCGCCATGTGGTGCGCAACTTGTCGAAGCTCTCGGAGCACCCGATGCTTTCGGAGGACTTCAGGTCGCTGCTGCGCGGGTTACGGGCGCGCTGGGAAACCCAGCTTCGCAACCAGGCCGAAGTCGCGCATTTCGCTGGCTTGTCCATGGGCGAAGACACCACGTTGTGGATGCCGCCCCCGCCGAATGTCCAATGAGGCGCGCCGCGCCCGCAGCCCGCTCCTTGTCCATGAATCCACCGAAAAAACACCCCCGACCGCTCGCCCGCGTGGCGCCGCCGCATGAAGGCCTCGTAGACGCGGTCCTTGTCCCGGGTCGGCCCCGCGTGGCCTTCGGGCGCGGCAAGGCGGCGCTCCTGCAATGCCCCTGCTGCGCGCCCGTCCCGGGCGGCTCGCAGGCGCGTAGCGCTCATGGCGACCGGCTTTTCGCCTGGCGCACCCGGCCCGTCGCCGAAAACAATGCCTGACCGAGCCGCATGAAACGCCGCGCCGGCCGCGGCCGTCAGGACATCTGCGACTGCAGGTAGTTGGCTTCGCCGACCTTGCTCGCCAGGTCGAGCTGGGTTTCCAGGAAGTCGATGTGTTCTTCGGTGTCTTCGAGGATGCCCTGCAGCAGGTCGCGCGAAACATAGTCGCGCGCCGCCTCGCAGGCCGCGATGCCGTCCTTGATGGTTTTTTGAGCGCCTTGTTCCGAGGTCAGGTCGCAGCCCAGCGCCTCCAGCAGCGTCTCGCCGATCAGCAGCTTGCCCAGGTCCTGCAGGTTGGGCAGGCCGTCGAGCGTGAAGATGCGGTCCATCAGCGCGTCGGCGTGTTTCATCTCGCCGATCGACTCTTCGTATTCCTTCTTCGCGATCTTGTCGAAACCCCAGTGCTTGAACATGCGGTAGTGCACGAAATACTGGTTGATCGCGGTGAGTTCATTCTTCAGCTGCGCTTGCAGCGCGGCGATGACTTGGGGGTCGCCTTTCATGGGAGGGCTCCGTGGGGGTGGATTGCAGGAGGCTGTGAACGCCATCGAAACTCGCATTGTGCGCCTGATGTCGCAGTCTCACTGCAAGAGTTGTGCCTGTCGATGAATGGAAATCACTCTCATTGGCGTTGTGTGCAGTCTTCTGGCCGGCCATTGCCAGTCGCGGTTGCTGGTGTCCAATAAGTGGCGGGGCGCCGGAGCCGCTTCTTGGATGTATGGAATACAAATAGAAATCATTCTCATTTAATGGTTATAATTCCGCGCTTCTACCGGCCCATGCCGGCTGCCACTGAATTGGCCGACCGAATGGCTTGAGCCCGCTCTCGTTGTCAGAGGCTTTCATTCACATGTCCGCGTTTTCCCGTTCGCTGTCCTCTTCGCCCGCCGCAACCGGGGTGCCAGGTGGCGTTTCGTCCGCTGTGCCTGCCGGGTCGGGCGAATTGCCGGCAGACCCGGCCTGGCCTGGCATGGCCGATGAGAGCCCTTGGGCATTGGCCGCCTTGATCGGATTGCATCTGGCGGTTGGCGGCTGGCTCTGGCACAGCATGGGCGAGAAGCCGCCGGTGATGCCGCCCGCGCTGGTGGGCCAGTTGGTGTCGCCGCCGGTGTTGGAGCCGGTGCCGCTGCCGGTCATCGAGCAATCCAAGCCGCTGCCGCGCCCGGTGGCGCGGCCCAGGCCGGTGGTGCCGGCGCCGGTGGCGCCGCCTTCGGAGCGCGCGGTCAGCGCGCCGCCGCCCGAACCGGCCGCGCCGGCCAGCCCCGAACCTGTGGCTGTCGCGCCAGCGCCGCCGGCCCCTCCCGCGCCGCCCGCTCCCGCTCCCCCGCCGGCCGTCGAGCCGCTGGTGATGCCGCGCTCCGACGCCGCCCACCTCAACAATCCGCTGCCGGTGTATCCCCGCCAATCCCAGCGCCTGGGCGAAGAGGGGACGGTGCTGATGAGCCTGTACATCCTCTCTGACGGGACCGTCGGCGAGATCAGGCTCAAACGTTCCAGCGGCTATCCCCGCCTGGACCAGGCCGCCCTGGAAACCGTCAAGCGCTGGCGCTTCCAGCCCGCCCGCCGCGGCAACGAGGCGATCGCGATGTGGTACGACTTCCCCATGCCCTTCACGCTCGAACGTTGACGCTTGCCACCGTCGCAGCCGACTTCCTTCGACCTTCTCCCTTTTCTTCCCTTTTTTCATCGCCCCGGAGATTTCCATGACCAACAACACCTTCAGCCTGGCCACGTTCTGGGCGCAGGGCGACGCGATTTCCAAGACCGTGGCCGTGCTGCTGCTGATGATGTCCATCGTGTCCTGGTACGTGATCGCCACCCGCACCTGGCGCGCCATGCGGCTGCGCCGCGCCGCCCGCACGGTGGGCTCCTTCTGGCACACCCACAGCTTCGCCGAAGGCATGGCGCTGCTCGACCAGCACGGCGTCGACAACCCCTTCCGCCACCTGGCCCTGGAAGGCCAGGCCGCCGTCGACCACCACGTCAGCAACAAGGACGACCTGCACGGCCAGATCAGCCTGGCCGAGTGGTTGACCGAAAGCCTGCGCGGCGCGATCGACGACTGCGCCGAACGCATGCAGGGCGGGTTGGCGGTGCTGGCCTCGGTGGGTTCGACCGCGCCCTTCGTCGGCCTGTTCGGCACGGTCTGGGGCATCCTGCATGCCCTCGTGAACATCGGCGCGTCGGGCCAGGCCAGCATCGACAAGGTGGCCGGCCCGGTGGGCGAGGCCCTCGTCATGACGGCCTTCGGCCTGGCGGTGGCCATCCCGGCAGTGCTGGGCTACAACGCGCTGATCCGCACGAACAAGGGCATTTCCAACAAGCTGCACCGCTTCGCCCGCCAGTTGCACGCCTATTTCCTGACGGGTTCGCCGGTGACCAAGGAAGGCGGCGCCGCCACACCCACGGTGACGCCGATGCGCCGCAAGACGAAGGAGGCTTGAGATGGCCTTCGGTAGCGGACTCGACAACGGCGACGACGTCGTCAGCGACATCAACATGGTGCCGCTGATCGACGTGATGCTGGTGTTGCTGATCATCTTCATCATCACCGTCCCCGTGCTCACCCACTCCGTCAAGCTCGACCTGCCCCGGGCCGACAACACGCCGCAGGCCATCAAGCCCCAGTCGGTCAACCTCTCGATCGCGCCGGACGGCGCCGTGTTCTGGAACGACGAGAAGCTCGACGAGGCCCAGTTGCAATCGAAGCTGGAAGCCGCGGCCAGGACCGAGCCCCAGCCCGAGATCTTCATCCGCGGCGACCGCAAGGTGGAATACGAGCATGTCGCCAAGGCGATGGCCGCGGTGCAGCGCTCCGGCCTGCTCAAGCTCGGCTTCATCACCGAGCCCACGCCCTGACGGGCGGTGGCCTTTTTCCCTTTTCCCCACCGACCGATCGACGAAGCCCTGGAAGCCCCCAACCATGATGTTCGCCACGACGTTCCGTTCTCTCGTCGTCGCCGGCCTGATCGGCGCCGCGGGTATCTCCGGCGCTCGCGCCCAACCGGCGCCGGTGGCTGCCACCCCTGTCTCGGTGGCCGCGCACTACGCGGTTCTGGTCCACGCCGGCTATGAGGACACGCTGTCGGCCGCGCGCCGGATGCAGCAGGCCATCCTGGCTTTCACCGCGGCGCCCTCGGCCGACACGCTCGCCGCCGCCCGCAAGGCCTGGCTGGCCGCGCGCGAGTCCTACGGCCAGACCGAGGCCTTCCGCTTCTACGGTGGCCCGATCGACGGCGAGAAGGGCCCGGAAGGCCGCATCAACGCCTGGCCGATGGACGAGTCCTATGTCGACTACGTCAAGGGCAAGCCCAACGCCGGCCTCGTCAACAAGCGCTCGCAGCCCATCACCAAGAAGGCGTTGTCGGCGCTGAACGAACGCGGCGGCGAAGAGAACATCGCCACGGGCTGGCATGCGATCGAATTCATGCTCTGGGGCCAGGACCTGTCCGAAACCGGCCCCGGCGACCGCGGTTTCGAAGACTACGTCGACGGCAAGCGTCCCAACGCCGACCGCCGCCGCCAGTACCTCGCGGTGGTCACCGAACTGCTGGTCGACGACCTCGGCACGCTCGTGAAGGCCTGGGCGCCCGACAACAAGGCCAACTACCGCGCCCGCTTCGAGAAAGGCGGCGTCGAGTCGGTGCGCAAGATGCTGGTCGGTCTGGGCTCGCTGTCGCGCGGCGAGTTGGCCGGTGAACGCCTGGAAGTGGCCCTGAACAGCCAGGACCAGGAGGACGAGCAAAGCTGCTTCTCCGACAACACCCACCGCGACGCCGTCAACAACGCCAAGGGCATCGAGAACGTCTGGCTCGGCCGCTACCACCGCGCCGACGGCAGCGTGGTGCAGGGCCCGGGCCTGCGCGACCTGGTGGCCGCCCAGGACGCCGCCGTCGCCGACAAGGCCACCCGGCAGATCCACGCCTCGGTGCAGGCTGCCGAAGCGATCCAGGCGCCCTTCGACCGCGAGATCGCCGGCGCCAAGGACGCGCCCGGCCGCCAGCGCGTGCAGCAGGTGATCGACAGCCTGACGCGGCAGAGCAAGGACCTGGTCGAAGCCGCCTCGGCGATCGGCATCAAGAAACTCACCCTGGTTCAGCCCTGAGAGGCTGAGCCGGCCGCGGCGAACGCATGAAGCAAGGGCAACGCACCGTCGTCACGGGCGCGCTGGCGGCGGTGGGGCTGCTCGTGGGCGGCGCCTGGCTGCGGGCGGCGCCGCTGGCCGACCCCCTGGGCGAACTCACCGGCGGGCAGGCCACGGTCTGGGCCGACGGCAAGAACGCCTTCTCCTTCCCTGCCGCCAACCTTGCCGACGAAGAGCGCACGCGCTTTGCGATCGGCAACTCCTTCTTCAAGCGCAACTGGGTGGAGGCCCCGGCCTCCCCCACCGCGCGCGACGGCCTGGGCCCGCATTTCATCGCCCGTTCCTGCGGCGGTTGCCA
>CBJNAE010000232.1:0-6929 GCA_966433995.1 uncultured Ideonella sp.
AGGGTGTTGCCGCCGGACCAGGCCAGGCCCAGCGGCGCCACGTGCGAGCCCAGCGCGTAGTCGGGCGGCACGGCCTTTTCCACCAGGTCGGGGCGTGGCGGTTTCACGCGGTCGTCCACATTGCGGCCGTAATAGCTGTAGGGCCAGCCGTAGAAGGCGCCTTCGCGCACCGAAGTGAGGTAGTCGGGCACCAGGTCGTCGCCCAGCTCGTCGCGTTCGTTCACCACCGTCCAAAGCGCGCCGCCGACGGGCTCCCAGGCCAGACCGTTGGGGTTGCGCAGGCCGGAGGCAAAGACGCGGTGCTCGCCATTCTTGGTGTCGACCTCCCAGACCGCCGCCCGCCCGGCCTCGGCCTCCATGCCGCGTTCGCCGGCGTTGCTGTTGGAGCCCACGGTGACGTAGAGCTTGCCGCCGTCGGCGCTGGGGATGAGGTTCTTGGTCCAGTGGTGGTTGATGTCGCCGGCCGGCAGGGCCGCCACTTTCACGCCCGGCGCGGTGATCCGGGTGTCGCCGCTGGCGTAGGGGAAGCGCAGCACCGCGTCGGTGTTCGCGACGTAGAGCGAACCATCGACCATCGCCATGCCGAAGGGGGAATTCAGGCCTTCCAGCAACACGCTGCGGAAGTCGGCCACGCCGTCGCCGTCGGTGTCGCGCAGCAGCGTGATGCGGTTGGCGCTGGGCACGCCGGCGCCGGCGCGCTTCATCACCAGGCCCATGACCATGCCCTTGATGCCCTGGGCATCGCCCGGCCTGGGCGGCGCGTTGCTCTCGGCCACGAGCACGTCGCCGTTGGGCAGCACGTGCAGCCAGCGCGGGTGTTCCAGCTCGCCGGCGAAAGCGGCCACCTCCATGCCGGCCGCCGCCTTGGGCTTGGCACCGTAGGGCCAGCCGATGGCTGGCGCGATATTCACGGTGGGCAGCAGGCCCTTGCGGGGCGCCGGCAGCGCGGGGTTGGGGCCGGTGCCCGCGGGGTCGTCAGCCCCGCCGAACTGCGCCGACTCGCTGCAGGCGCAACACGCGCAGGCGGCGGCCAGCGCCCAGGCGACCCGGGCCAGCGACGCGGCACGGCGGCCCGGCTGGCTCACATTCATATGCGGCCCATCAACAGCAGCACGATCAGGATCACGAGCAACAGGCCGACACCGCCGCTGGGCGCGTAACCCCAGTTGCGGCTGTGGGGCCAGGCGGGTATCGCGCCGACCAGCATCAGCAACAGGACGATCAGGACAATCATGGTCAGACTCATGGTGCGCTCCTAGGGGTGGTTGTTCGTTCCGGCGCTGGTGCCGGCGCGCTTTCGATTCAGCCGCGGGGGTATCCAAAGGCTTCGCGTATCTCGGTGGAATGATCGACCGACGCCGCGCCGGCGGCCGTCGGACAGCCCTGCCAGCCCCTGTAGGAAAACGGCCTGACGGAATGTCCGCAGCACGGCGCGGGCGCAAAAAAGCCGCGTCTGCGAGGGAGCGCGGGACGCGGCAAAGGGAGGTTCGATGAGAAAACGGGCCCACGGCCCGGCGCGGGTCAACCCGCGGCGATGAAGCGGTCAGCACGCGCGGCTTCGACGACGCTCCTCAAGTCGGTGGCGATCAGGTCCACGGGCCGTTGATCGTCGAGCCACGAGTTCGGTTCTGCGAACCAAGCGGCCAGGCTCCAGTCGTCGAACTCGCCGCTCAGTTCCGCCAGCACCTGCTGCAAACCGGGCCGCACCGACAGGTCGTTCAAGTCGAACTGGAACATCGGCACCCAGCGGCTGCCGCGCCATTCGAAGCTGAACACCTTGCCATGGGCGAGCAGCCGCGCGAGGCTGACGTAGCCGCCGTGCTGGCGGTCCTGCAGCAGGCGGGCCAGGTCGTCGGCGCGCGCCGTGCCGCCGGTGTCGCGGTAGGCCGCGAGCATCGCGACGAAGCCGGCGCTGTTCGGCTGGGCGCCCACGCCGCCATGGGCCGCGGGCGCGTCGGGGCCCGGTTCGGCATGGAACGAATGAGCAAAGGGAAGACGGTGCGCCGCCGACGGCACGGTCGAGAGGACTGAACTCATGGGTGGGGGTCTCCGGGGGAAGGGATGGCCGCACGGCGTGCGGCGGGCGAAGCGGCAGTTTCGGCGCGGGTGGCCGGGCCGTGCAGCGGACGGTGCCGCCTGTCCTCGTAGTTGTTTTCCTACGCGGGGCGGGCCGCGGGGCCGCCGGCGTCACATCTGCATACAGGGACGCCCGCAGCGGGCGCCCGCGCAGGTGTTCAGGTGCCCATCTTCTCCCGCTCCACCACGTCGCGCGGCTCGTGCCGGGTCAGCTCTTCGATGATGAAGCGGCCATAGCGCTGGGCGGTGACGGCGTTCGTGCGCTCCACGAGGTCGTCGACGATCCGGCCGCGCCGGTCGTCCGGCGCATGCACCAGCAGGAAGCCGCAACCCGCTTCGGCCATCTTGCGGTGCGCCTTCATCAGGTTGAGCTCCTGGCCGAATTCGGCGATGGGGCTGGCGCCGGGCAGTTCCTTGTCGACCTGGGCCACCATCTCTTCGGGGCTGTAGCGGACGATGTCCGCGCGCTCGAAACCCTGGGTCAACAGGCTGTCCGCCGCCCGGTTCATGTCCTCGGCGTTGCGGTAGGCGATGAGCGTGTGCCCGATGGGGTTGAAGACGCCCCATGATTCGATCGGTCTGCGCTTGTCCATGTCGTGCTCCTGAAACGCTCGCGCTGGGCGGCGGAGCCTGCATCCTCCCGCGATCGGCGAAGGCGTTCAGCCGGACGACAGCGCCGGTCCTTGTCAGTCAAAGACCACAAGCAAAAAGGCGGGCCGGGATCGTCGCACCCGGCCCGCCCTGGCTGCTTCAGCCCGGTTACTTCTTGGCCGCCGCTTTGGGCTTGGGGGGCTCGGGCTTGACGAGCAGGGCCGGGGGGGCGGCCGAGACGTCGAGCTTCCAGAAGGTGACCTGCGCGAACTTGGCGTCGTTGGCCCAAGGGTCCCAGATGGTCTTGGTGCCCTTGCTCTTGGCGCCGGGCCACGAGCCGAGGGAGGTGGACATCGCCGGGGCATAACTGCCGCGGGTGGCCAGGGTCAGGGTCTTGCCGTCCTTGGGGTAGGCGTAGCCGCCTGCGGGCCGGTCGGGGCCGGGGTAGCCCACGATCACGTGGCCGTTGCCGGTCTCGGACTTGACCCCCACCACCACCACGCCCTGGCGGGCCAGGACGCCCACTTGGGACGCCTGCACGGTGACCCATTCCTTGTGGCCTTGCACATAGGCCGTCAGGGCGTTGGCGTCCATCCAGGGCTGGCCGGGCAGGTATTGCTGGATGACGTACCAGACGGCGTGGCTGCACGAGTTGGGGAATCGGTCGGAGGCGTCGTCGCAGGCCTGCCTGAGCTTGAGCACGGCGTCTTGGACGGGTTCGGGGGTATCTACGGACACTGGGTTTTTTCCTTGTCGGCTGTGGGGACCGTGTCGGCCGGTTGGTAGGTTCCCGCGCCGCTGTTCCAGCGGAGCGTGGGCAAGGCGTAGTCGCCGCCCACCGCGGGGTTCTTCACGTCGAACCTGATTTCGCCGGGCAGGCCGTCGCGGCGCCATTTGCCGGCGCGCACGACCAGGTCGCGCGGCGGCTCGACCGGGAACTGGTGGGCCACCCGGGCCAGGCAGCGTCCGCCAGCGTCGACGAGCAGCGGCAAGGGGAAGTTCTCCCAGGGGGCCCCGGGCGGCTTGTCGCGGTAATAGTCGTCGACGAACACGGCCAGCAGGCGCAGCGCGGGCGGCGCCTTCGCACCGGCGCGGGCCACGGGGCAATCGCGCACGAAAGCGCGGTAGGGCGCCCACTCGTCAGGCAGGGCCGCCGAGTCGGCCAGTGGGCGGCAACTGGCCGGCTGCAAGGCGACGAAGCCCGCGGGCAAGGCGGCGGCCGGACCGGCCGCCCAGGCGGCGGCGCTGAAAACCAGTGCCGACAGGGGCAGGGGAAGACGGGGTTTCATCGAAGGTTCGGGTGGTCTTGCCGCGCATGCCGGGCCGAAAGCGGCCCGGCATGCGCGGACGGACCCGAGAGTGTGCCCATGCCGAACAGGGTTTTTGAAACAAGGTGCCGCCAAGTTTCTTTTTGATTCAATCCTGACATCTGGCAACGCCGCCGGCCGCACCATGGCGCCGCCCAAGAGATTCGGGTCCAATCGACGCGACAGGCCCTGAGCGGTTTCCACCGGAATTTCATGCACCACTACCTGGCAAGGCGCATTTGGCAAATGGTCCCGACGCTGGCCGGGGTGGTGCTGCTGGTGTTCTTCCTGTTCAAGGCGTTCGGGGGCGACCCGGCCGACATCCTGGCCGGGCGCAACGCTTCACCGGCGCAGATCGACGCGGTGCGCGAGCAGCTCGGCCTGAACCGGCCGGTGTGGGAACAGCTGGCGCTGTTCCTGAAGCAGGTGGCGACCTTCGACTGGGGCCGCAGCTGGGCCACGAACGAACCCGTCGCGCAGCTTTTCGCCAGCCGGCTGCCGGCCACGCTGACGGTGATGCTGCCCATCCTGGTGCTGGACCTGCTGTTGGCCCTGCCACTGGCGCTGTGGGTGGCGCGCGTGCGCGGCTCGCTCACCGACCGGGCGGTGATGCTGCTGTGCACGCTGGCGCTGTCGGTTTCCTTCCTGGTCTATGTGATCGCCGGGCAATACTGGCTCGCCTACCGGCTGGGCTGGTTCCCGGTGCAGGGCTGGAGCGACAGCGTCTGGACCAACCTGGCGCGCTACACCGCCCTGCCGGTGCTGCTGACGGTGCTGGTGGGCCTGGCGCCGCAACTGCGGCTGTACCGCAGCTTCGTGCTCGAAGAAATGGGCCAGGATTACGTGCGCACCGCGCGCGCCAAGGGCCTGAGCGAAGCGCAGGTGATGCGGCGCCACGTGCTGCGCAATGTGTGGCTGCCGGTGCTGACCAACATCGCCGTGGCGCTGCCGGGCCTGCTCGTGGGTTCCTTCCTGATCGAGGTCTTCTTTTCGATCCCGGGCATCGGGCGCGAGGTGCTGCTGGCGGCCAACCGCAGCGACTACCCCGTGATCCAGGCGGTCACCGTCTACGTCGCCGTCCTGACCATGGCGGCCAACCTGCTGGTCGACCTGCTCTACACCCGCGCCGACCCGCGCCTGTCGCTGAAATGACGAGGACCGGGCCCACCACCCCCACGGGCAGGCCGGCCGGCGCCCGCAAGCCCTGGCAGCTGGCCTGGCGGCGCCTGCGCGCCGACCGGTGGGGTTTCGCCGCCGGGTGGGTGGTGCTGGCCTTCGGCCTGATGGCGCTGGCCTCGGCCGCCGGCTGGCTGGTGCCGGGCTGGCAGCGGGTGCTCGCGGTGCCGAGCGCGCCGCCGGCTTTCATCGCCGCCGCGCCCACGGGGCAGGCCGCGGCCGCTGCCGGCGAAGCGTCCGCCGCGCCGCCGCCGGCCCCCCGCGCCGACCTGCGCGACATCGACCCGCTGGCGCCCGTTTACGCCGAATGGGACGCCCGCGCCGCCGCCTACCCGCCCGCGCCGGCCGAACTGGCCGCCACCCTGCCCTTCGGCGCCGACCGCCTCGGCCGCGACGTGCTGGCCAAAGCGGTCAAGGGCGCCGAGGTGTCGATCGCCGTGGGCGTGCTGGCGGCGCTGTTGGCCACCGCCATCGGCACCTTGCTGGGCGCGCTCGGCGGCTTCCTCGGCGGCCGGGCGGGCGACGCGCTGGAGTGGCTGCACAACGTGTTCACCGCCATCCCCGGCATCCTGCTGGTGCTGGCCTTCGCCGCGCTCTTCAACCGCCCCGGCTCGGCCGTGCCCCAGGGCGTGGCCGCGCTCACGCTGATCCTGGGCCTGACCGGCTGGCCCGGCGTGTACCGGCTCGTGCGCGCGGAGTTCATCAAGCACGCCGCGCTGGACTACGTGCGCGCCGCCCAGGCCCTGGGCGCCTCCCGCGCTTCGCGCATGTTCCGCCACATCCTGCCCAACGTCAGCCATGTGGCGCTGGTGCAGCTGTCGGTGGGCGTGGTGGGCTGCATCAAGGCCGAGGTGATCCTGAGCTACCTGGGCCTGGGCGTCTCGGTGGACCAGGTCAGCTGGGGCTCGATGCTGGCCGAGGCGCAGAGCGAGCTGCTGCTGGGCCATTGGTGGCAGCTCGCGGCGGCCACCCTGTCGATGGCGGTGTTCGTCACCGCCTTTTCATTCTTCGCCGACGCGTTGCGCGACGCCCTCGACCCGAGGCGCCCGCAACCCGCCGTTACGTGAACGAACCTTGTCGCTGTCGTTTTCGCCGCGCTAGGACCTTCACCTAAGCGAATTCCGCAGGCGCACACGCGACGGCGGCCGATCAAGGCGCCCTCCGGCACCTCGCCGCACCGGGCGTCAGCGCCGTGTCAGCAACGGCGCGGCGGTGAGGAAAAGGCCCGCGGAACCTCCCCGCCGCGCCAGGCCCGCGGCGCCCTTGCCGGGCATATCCCCCCATTGCCATCGCAGCGCACGGTGACTATCGTGATTTTTCGATCGGGCCATGAGGGCCCGTGACGCCGACCGCGATGGGCGCGGCGGGCGCCGCATCGAGGGAAAAGAAAGGAAAAGCGATGAGATCTGTGTTCCGAATGATTCTGGCCGCCGCGTTGTCGGTGGGCTTTTGGTCCGGCGCCGCGCAAGCGCAGGAAAACGGCACGCGCGACGAGGCCAAGGCCATGGTCGAAGCGGCCATCGAGCATGTGAAGAAGGTGGGCCCGGAACAGGCTTTCAAGGATTTCACCGACAAGAACAACGCCACATGGCACAAGAAAGACCTCTATGTCTTCGCCTACAACATGGAAGGCGTCAACCTGGCCCACGGCGCCAACGACAAGCTGGTGGGCAAGAACCTGATCGAACTGAAAGACCCGGAAGGCAAGCTGCTCATCAAGGAACTTCGCGACACGGCCGCCAAAGGCGGCGGATGGGTCGAATACGAATGGCCGCACCC
>CBJNAE010000233.1:0-6914 GCA_966433995.1 uncultured Ideonella sp.
TAGAGCTCGGGGAAGCCGGCATAGGGCGCGACCAGCGGCACGCCGGCCTCGCGCAGGAGGGGCAGGATGGCCTTGACGGAGGCGGTGAAGGTCACGCCGACCAGTGCGAAGACGCGCTGCTTGTCGACCAGCGCGCGCGCGTTGGCGGCGGCCCGTTCACCGGTGTTGCCGTCGTCCATCGAAACCAGCTCGATGCGGCGGCCGTTCACGCCGCCGGCCGCGTTGGCCGCGTCGAAAGCCAGCAGCAAGCCGTCGCGGTACTGCGCGCCGGCCTGGGTGCCGCCGCCGGTGCTGGCGAGCTTGGCGGACTGCCCCAGCACGATGCGGTCCGGGTGGACGCCGGGCGCGGTGTTGTCGGCGGCGACGGCGCGCGGCGCGGGGCCGCAGGCCAGCAAGGCGGCGGCAAGCGTGAGGAAGGCGAATCGGCGTTGCATGGCGGCTCCTTGTGAAAAACGGCAAGGGACTGGGGGGCTAAGAGCGCAGCGCCGCGCGGTCCCGCACGAAGCCGGCGACCTTGCGCAGCACAAGTCCGATGTCGGCTTGCAGCGCCGCGAAGCCGGCGTTGGGTTCGCGCGTCTTTTCATCCATGTAGAGGGCGCGGTTGAATTCGATCTGCAGGCTGTGGCGGTTCTCCCCGGGGCGGCCCGCGGCGCGGATCAGGTCCTGGCCTTTGTAGGGGTCGTTGACGGAGACGCTGTAGCCCCGGTCGGCGAAAGCGCGCCGCACCACGTCGAGGAATTCCGGTTCGCAGGTGCGCCCGTCCAGGTCGCCGAGCGCCACGTCGGGCGCGCGCCTGGCGGGCAGGCCCAGCCGCTCGTACACGTTGCTCGGCATCGAGTGCAGGTTCAGGTGCCAGTAGCCGCCGAAGCGCCCGGCGGCTTGTTCGAGCTGTTCATCGACCGCGCGCCGGTAGGGGCGCCAGTAGTGCTCGATCCGGTGGGCGAGTTCATGCGTGCCCAGGCGGCGGTCGTAGATCGGCAGCATCTCCGGCGTGAGGCGCCAGACCAGGCCGTTGCCCAGCGCGACGCAGCGGGGCGAAGGATCCACCGGGCCGGTCCACTCGCCGTCCAGCATCGACACATCCACGTCCGTCTCCACGCGGTTGGCGTCGATGTAGCTGCGCGGGAAGGTGGCGCACACCAGGCTGCCCCCCCAGCTCGGGACGGCCGACCAGAGGGCGTCGACGTGGGTGTCCTCGCTCCTGCGCAGCGCGGCGCGGTCTACCGAGTGGCCGAAGTCGCTGGGGTAGTCGGTGCCGCTGTGGGGCGAATCGCACACCAGCGGGATGGGGACGGCGCTGGCTTCGGGGCCGGAAAGGATGAAAGGGGGCATGGAGTACTCCGTGAAGACAAATCAGGATGGGAAAACTTCGAACGCCCGGCGGCGGTTCGCAGGGGTGAAGCCGGTTCGGCGGCGGTGGCGCGCGACCCGGGTGTGCTGCCCGGCACGGTGGGTGCCTGAAAAATCGGCGCAGGCCAGGAAGGCTCGCGGCACCTCGAAAACCACCTCCCAAAGCGGCCTGCGAGCGGCTATATTCGCCGGCTTGTTCCAAGCCCCCACCGCCATGCCATGACGAGCGAACCGCGAGCCGTGCTTCCTTCCACCACGGCGCTCCGGGTGTTCGAGGCGGCTGCCCGCCACCTCACTTGCACAGGGGCCGGCGGCGAGCTGTTCATGACCCAGAGCGCGGTCAGCAAGCAGATCCGGGCCCTGGAAGAAAGCCTGGGGTTGACGCTCTTCGTGCGCGTGAACCGCGGCCTGGTGCTGACCGAGCTGGGGCAGGTCTACCTGAACGAGGTTCGCCCGGCGCTGGCCATGCTGCGCGCGGCTTCGGTCAAGGTCGCCAACCATGGCACCACCCAGCGCACGCTCACCTTGCGGGTCCAGTCCACGCTGGGCGACCGCTGGTTGTTGCCGAGGTTCGGCGGCTTCGCCGAGAAGCACCCCCACATCAGCGTGCAGTTCACCGGCTTCCTGTCCCGGGACAGGCAGGACCAGATGCAGCCCGACGGCGAGTTCCTCGGCGGCGAAGGGGGTTGGCCCGGCCACGTGGCCGACTATCTGTTCGGGCGTCATATGGTCCTGGTCGGCGCGCCCAGCCTGCTGGAGCGCAAAGGGGCCATCCGCCAAGCGGGCGACCTGTTGAATTTCCCCAAGCTCATGCATTACCGGGCGCCCACGGTGTGGGCCGATTTCTGCGCGGGCCTGGGCCTGGCGCTGCCCCAGGACAACGCCGCGATGCGCTACGAGTTCTATTCGACCCTGGTGCGCGGCGCCGTCGCCGGCCTGGGCCTGGCGCTGGTGCCGCTGGTGTGGGTGCGCGAGGAACTAAGCCGCGGCGAACTGGTCAACCCGCTGGCCCTGTGCCACGAGCACCGCGTGGGCTATTACTTCGTCGTGCCGGAGAGCAAGCAGCACGACCCGGCGCTGGCCGCCCTGCGGGCCTGGCTGATCGAGGAAGCCGAGCACACGCGCCAGGATTGCAAGGAAGCCGCCTGAGAAACTGCGATGCCCAGGCGCGCTGCCCTCACGGCTGCAGCACGAAGTCGAAGCCGTAGGTGCGCTCGTCGGATCGGCCGGAGAACTGGACGTTCTTGCGGGCCGCCCACAGGTTCACCTGATGGTGGATGGGGATGATGGCGTTGTCGGCCATGGCGATCTCGGTGGCCTGGGCCAGCAGCTTGTCGCGCGCGGCGTCGTCCAGGGTCTGCAGGGCCTTGTCCAGCACCTCTTCCATCTTGGGGTTGTGGTACTGGCCGGCGTTGACGGCGCCGGTGCCTTTGGCCTTGTCCGCGGCCGACAGCACCGCCCTCAGCGGGGACGAGGCCTCGAAGGTGCCCGAACTCCAGCCGGACATCGACAGCGAATAGGTGTGCTTGGCCTGCGCCGGGAAGAACATCGCCGAGGGTTGCGCGGCCACGCTGGTCTTGATGCCGACGCGGCTGAGCATCTGGGCCAGGGTCTGCAGGATCTGGTCGTCCTGCACGTAGCGGTTGTTCGGCCCGTGGATGGTGATGCCGAAACCGTTGGGGTAGCCCGCCTCGGCCAGCAGCTTCTTGGCGCCCTCGACATCCACCGGCTCTGGCTTGATCGCTTCGCTGTGGCCGGACAGGCCGGGGATCATCAACTGCCCGGTCGGCCGCGAGGCCCCTTCCATCACCCGTGCACGGATCTGCTCGCGGTCGATGGCCTTGGAGATGGCGCGGCGCACGCGGGCGTCCTTCAGCGGGTTGGCCGCCAGGGGCTTGCCTTCCGTGTCGGTGATGAAGGGGCTCTGGTCGCGGAACTGGTCCATGTTGAGGAAGATCAGCCGTGTGCCGACGCGCTGGATCACCGCCAGGTCGGGGTTGCCGCCCAGGCGCTTGATGTCGGACACGGGCAGGCCGTCGATCACTTGCACATCGTTGGACATCAGCGCCGCCACGCGCGCCGCGTCGTTGGTCAGGACCTTGAACGTCAGCTTCTCCACCTGGGGCTTCTTGCCGAAGTAGGCGTCGTTGCGCACCAGCTCGACCCGGTCGCCCCGGGCGTAGCGCACCAGCTTGTAGGGGCCGGTGCCGATGGCGGCCTTGCCGGAATTGAAGTCGGCGGTGGAAGCGCCGGTGGCGGCTTTCTTGGAGACGATGGCGAAGGTGGCCATCTCGGCGGGCAGCAGCGGGTAGGGCGTGGCGGTCTTGAAGCGGATGGTCAGGGGGTCGACGATGTTGACCTGGGTGATCGCCTTGGTATAGATCGCGAACGACCCGGGGCTGTCCTTGATCGTGGGGATGCGCTCGATGGAAAAGGCCACGTCTTCCGCGGTGAAGGGGCTGCCGTCGTGGAACTTCACGTCCGGGCGCAGCTTGAATTCCCAGGTGAGCGGGTCCACGGCCTTCCAGGACAAGGCCAGGCCGGGCAGCATGCGCAGCTGGTCGTTGCGCTCGATCAGGCGGCTGAAGACGTGCTCGACCACGTTCTGGTTGCTCGTCACCAGGTGGTAGTGCGGGTCCATCGAGGTGATGTCGGCGGACAGGCCGACGGTGACGCTCTGGGCCTGCGCGCACAGGCCGGCCATGGACAGCGCCGCCAGACAGGTCATTTGTTTCAAGGCCGCTTTGAACATTTGGAGTCCCCTTAAGGCAAATTCGGAAACAATAGTTTCTTGGCCTGGGCCGCCCGCAACAACCGAAAAAATGGCTACCGGCAAGTCCGTTCTGGAATAGCCCGCCGGGCGCGGGGCCCGCCGGCGCCCAAGGCGCTCAGGGCGGGCCGGTCACCCGGTTGCGCCCCACGCGCTTGGATGCATAAAGCGCGGCGTCGACCGCGCCGACGAGGTCGGCGGCGCCCGCCTCGGGGTCGGGCACGGCCGAGGCGGCGCCCACGCTGATGGTGACAGCGCCCCGCGGCGAGTGCAAGTGAGGCTCGGCCAGGGCGTGCACGGCGGCCCGCAGCCGCTCGGCCACGAGGCAGGCGCCATCGGGCTCGGTGTCGGGCAGCAGCACGAACTCCTCGCCGCCGTAGCGGGTCAGCAGGTCGGTGGCGCGCAACTCCGCGTTCATCGTGTCGGCCACGAGCTGCAGGCAGGCGTCGCCGCCCTGGTGGCCGTAGCGGTCGTTGTAGAGCTTGAAGTGGCCGATGTCGATCATCGCCAGGCCCAGCGGCCGCCGGCTGCGCAGGGCGCGCACCCATTCGGCCTGCAGCGCGCCGTTGAAGCGCCTGCGGTTGGGCAGGCCGGTGAGCGCGTCCGTCAGGCTCAGCATGCTCCATGCGGCGGTTGGCTTCTTCGAGCGCCGCGGTGCGCTCGGCCACATTGCGTTCCAGCGAGGCGTAGGGCCTGTTGACAAGAAGGAAGCAGCGCCGGAGTCCGGCGGACCAGGCTAAGGCCCTCCCGGGAGGTTTCTTTCAGTCCGGGGTGCAGTCGGTCCTCGCCATCGGGAATTTTTCACCTGCGCAAGGGGCGGCCGCCGTCGGGGCTTTCCCATAGGCGTCGAACAATCCCTGGACGGCCGGATTGGATTTCGGTGCCCACACCGCCGTCGCGCTTCCCGAACCCCGGCGGAAGAAATACAGCAGCTTGTCGTCGGGGCTGGCCGGTAGGGCCGTGGCGGCCGCGCTGAGGGCCGCGTGGGCGGTCGCGAAATCGGCCACGGGCCGCCGGGTGGAACGCGATCCCGGCGGGAACCGGACCATCGCCGAGCGCAGGGGTACGTAGGTGACGAAGCCGTTCGGGTACAGGACCAGGTAGGCGCCGCTGTCGGATGCGGTCGTCGAAAGCTCGATCTTGTCGATCTCGGACACCGGCGCGACGCGGTCTTCGATCCTGTCCTCGGCCACAGTCCCTTGCCCGGCTGGCGCGCCCTCGCGGGCCTGACCGACCGCCTGCGGGCCGCAGCAAAGCACGGCGCAGGCGAAACCCCAAACGGGCCAGGAAGTCGGGCTGCTTTTCATGGGTGGGCCATGGCAGAGGATTCACCCGAGGCTATACCAGCTCCGGCAGTCCCGCCACATCCGCTGGCGACGGGGGCGCCGCGTTGACCGACCGGAAGTTTCGAGGCGAAAATAGCGCTCTTACCGGTTCGCTGGGCGCGGAAAAAACCGTTGCCGATCAATGGGTTGGAAATGCTCCTTGTTTCCTTCGCACGCGCCGCGGCCTCCATCCCCAATCCAGCGCCTTCCAGGCTGCTCGTCCGCCCACCGATGGGCCCGGGCGGCGTGGTGCAGGCCAAGCACGGTGCATGCATGACCCCTTCTTTCGTCTTCCATCGAGGCCGCGGCTGGATCGGCGCGCTCGCCGTTCTTCTGGCCGCTTTCCTGGCGGGCTGCGCCACGCCCGAGCGGCCCGCCGCGCCCTCCGGTGACCTCGGTCTGGAGCAGGGCATCTCTTATGCAGTGGAAGACCTGCTGGTGCAGGCCCGGCGCCTGCCACAGTTCCAGCCCGGCAAGGCCCTGCTGGGCACGATCACCGGTGCGGGCAAGCCCATCATCGTGCTGGACGCGGTCATCGACGGCGTGACCGGCCAGCAGACCACCGCCACCCGGTTGCTCGACACCCGCCTGCTCGAACGGGCCAAGGCCGGCTTCGAACAGTTCGACGTGGTGTCGGTCTCAGCCGACAACCTGCGCAAGGCGCAGTTCCTGATCGCCGGCACGCTGACCACCGGCAGCACCTCCGGCGGCGACACCGGCTACCGCATCAACCTGTCGCTCACCGAGATCCGCAACGGCCTGGTGGTGGCGCAGGCGGCCGCACGGGTCATGTCCAAGGGCGTCGACTCCACGCCGACCAGCTTCTTCCGCGACAGCCCGTCCCTCACCAAAGACCGGGTGATCGAAGGCCAGATCCGCACTGCGCAAGCGGCGGCCGGTTCCGAGGCCGACCAGGTCTACCTCGCCCGGTTGCCGGTGGCGGCGCTGGTCTCCGAGGCCGCCAGGTTCTATGAAGAAGGCAACCACGCCGAAGCGCTGCGCTATTACGAAGCCGCCGCCGAGCGCGCCGAGGGCCGGCAGATGCGGGTGCTGGTCGGCATCTACCTGAGCAACACCCAGCTGGGCCGCAACGACGCCGCCGCGGCCGCCTTCGGCCGCATCGTGGCCCTGGGCCTGGCGACCAACAATCTGTCGGTGAAATTCCTCTTCCGCCCCGGGTCGACGGACTTCTTCCCCGATCCCAAGGTGAGCGGTCCCTACGCGATGTGGCTCAAACAGCTCTCGCAGGAGCTGGCCGCCTCGAAGAGCTGCCTGGTGATCGTCGGCCACACCAGCCGCACCGGTTCCGAACAGTTCAACGAGCGACTGTCGCTGCAGCGCGCCGCCTCCATCCAGAAGCGCATCGAGACGATGACGCCCGAAACCGTGGGCCGTTTCCAGCCGGTCGGCATGGGCTTCCGCGAGAACCTCATCGGCTCGGGCACCGACGACCAGCAGGACGCGCTGGA
>CBJNAE010000234.1:0-6870 GCA_966433995.1 uncultured Ideonella sp.
CTGGTCGCGGGCCTGCTCAGCGCGGCGTCGCTGCGCGGGCTCTTCACGCTGGAGAGGTTGCTCGCGCAAAGCGCCCAGGGCGCGCAGGAAGCGCTGCGGTTGAGCGCCGCGGCCCAGCTGCTGGCCGAGCGCAGCGTCGAGATGGAACGCTCGGCGCGGCAGTTCCTGGTGCTCGGCGACGCCGCGCTGCGCCAGCGTTTCGACGATGCGGCCGAGCCGGCGGTGCAGGCGCTGGAGCAGCTCGGCGGCGGCCCCGGCCTGGCCAAACACGTGGCGCAATGGCAAGCCCAGTTGGCCCTGGTGCGCGAACAATTGGACAGCGCGCCGGCCAAGGCCGGTGAAAGGCTGTCGGGCGCCTCGGCGGCCCGGGCGGTGGAGCGGGAACAGGCTTTGACCGGCGCCTTCCGCGAATTCGACGGGCTCAACGCCGCCATCGCCGAGCAGGTGCGGCTGCACACCGAGTCGCGCAACCAGGCGCTGCTGCTGGAGCTGGAGAACCGGCGCGTCGCGCTGGCGCAGCAAATTCTCGGCGCGATCGGCTTGGCCGGCGCGCTCGCCCTGGTCTTCGGCCTGTGGCTGGCGCGGCCGCTCAAGCGGTTGGAGGTGGCCATCGTCGACTTGGGCGAGAACCGGCTGGACACGCCGATCGACATCCGCGGGCCGGTGGACGTGCGGCTGATCGGCCAGCGCCTGGAATGGCTGCGCCTGCGGCTGGCCGAGCTGGACGCCGACAAGGCGCGCTTCCTGCGGCATGTCTCGCACGAGTTGAAGACGCCGCTGGCCACGCTGCGCGAAGGCGTGTCGCTGCTGGAGGAGGGCGTCGCCGGCGCGCTCAACGACAAGCAGCGCGAGGTGGCCGGCATCCTTCGGCACAACACCGGCGTGTTGCAGGGCCAGATCGAGGCGCTGCTGCGTTTCAACGCCGCGGCCTTCGAGGCCCGCCGGCTGGTGCGCCGCAAGACCGAGCTGGGCACGCTGCTGCGCGCGCTGGCGGCGGCCCAGCGCCTGCCCTCGCAGGCCAAGCAGCTGTCGATCGTGGTCGTCGGCGAGCCGCTGTGGGCCGAGGTGGACGCCGACAAGCTCGGCATGGCGCTGGGCAACCTGCTGTCCAACGCGATCCGCTTCAGCCCGGTGGGCGCTACCATCCATTGCAGCGTGTCGCGCGAGGCCGGCCGGGCCTGCATCGACATCGCGGACGCCGGCCCCGGCGTCGCACCCGCCGACCGGGCCCGTATCTTTGAACCTTTCTACCGCGGCGAGCGTCAACCCCAGGACGCCGCCCGCGGCAGCGGCATCGGCTTGTCGATCGTCCACGAATACATCACCGCGCACGGCGGCCAGGTCGAGCTGCTGCCCGACAGCCCCGGTGCCCGCTTTCACATTGAACTTCCCCTTTGAGTTTTCCGCCATGCCTTCCCGCCCTGAACGATGCCTTCCCCGTTGGCCGGCGGCCACGGCCGGCGCGCTGTCGCTGCTGCTGACGGCGTGCAGCCTGTGGCAGCAACCCCCGCTGCCCGCGCCGCCGCCGCCGCCTCCTCCGCCCCAGGCGGCGCCCGCGCCGCCGCCCCCTCCACCGCCGCCGCCGGTGGTCGACCCGGCGGACGCCGCGGCGCGGCGCTTCTTCGACTATCACGAGCAATTGCGGCGGTGGTCGCAGGCCGAGGTGGCCCAGGAGCTGTCGCGGGTGAACGCCCAGGTGGCGGCCAACGCCGCCGCGGTGCCGCCCGGACTGGTGCTCGAACTGGCGCTGTTGCTGGCGCAGAACCGCGCCAATGGGGACACCGCGCGCGCGCTGGCGGCGCTGGAGCCGCTGGCGCGCGGCACCGACCCCGGCCTGGCGCCCTGGCAACCGCTGGCGCGCCTGCTGTCCAACCGGCTGGCCGAACAGCGGCGCCTGGAAGAGCAGGTGGAGCGTCAGAACGGCCAGTTGCGCGAAGCCCAGCGCAATTTGCAGCAGACGCAGGAGAAGCTCGAAGCGTTGAAGGCGATCGAACGCAGCCTGAACGCGCCGAGGCCCGCGGGCGGCGGCGCGGCGCCGGCCCCTGCGGCCGCACCGTCGTCCGCGCCCAAGCCTTGACCCCGACCGATCCGACCGATGTCCAACGCCAACCTGCTGCTCGTCGACGACGACCCCGACCTGCTGAAACTCCTGTCGATGCGCCTGGGCGCGGCCGGCTACAAAGTCACCGCGGCGGCGTCGGCCGAAGAGGCGCTGTCGCAACTGGCGGTGGCGCGGCCGCAACTGGTGGTCAGCGACGTGCGCCTGCCAGGGCGCGACGGCCTGCAGCTGTTTGACGACATCCGTGCCCGCCACCCGGCGCTGCCGGTGATCCTGCTCACCGCCCACGGCACCATCCCCGACGCGGTGGCCGCCACCGCGCGCGGTGTCTTCACCTACCTGACCAAGCCCTTTGACGGCAAGGAGCTGCTCGAGAAAATCGCCCAGGCGCTGTCGCTGGCCGCGCCCGCGCCGGTGGCCGACGGCGGCGGCGACAACGCCTGGCGCCAGGCCATCGTCAGCCGCTCGGCCTGCATGGACGAGCTGCTCGCCGAGGCCAAGATGGTCGCCGCCTCCGACGCCAGCGTGCTCATCTGCGGCGAAAGCGGCAGCGGCAAGGAGCTGCTCGCCCAGGCCATCCACCAGGCCAGCCCGCGCGCGGCCAAGCCCTTCGTCGCGGTGAACTGCAGCGCCATCCCCGAGGCCTTGCTCGAATCGGAGCTGTTCGGCCACGTCAAGGGCTCGTTCACGGGCGCGGTGTCCAACCACCAGGGCCTGTTCCAGGCGGCCGACGGCGGCACGCTCTTCCTCGACGAGATCGGCGACATGCCGCCGGCGCTGCAGGTCAAGCTGCTGCGGGTGCTGCAAGAGCGCTCGGTGCGGCCGGTGGGCGCCAGCCAGAGCGTCCCGGTGGACGTGCGCATCCTGTCGGCCACCCACCGCGACCTGGACGCCGCCATGGCCGAAGGCCAGTTCCGCGAAGACCTTTATTACCGGCTGAACGTGGTGTCGCTGAACCTGCCGCCGCTGAATGACCGGCGAGAAGACATCCCGCTGCTGGCCAACCACTTCCTGGCGCGGCTGAACCGCAAGTACGACAAGCCCCTCAACGGCTTTGCCCCCGATGCGCTGAAGGCGCTGGCCTCGGCGATGTGGCCGGGCAATGTGCGCCAGTTGCACAACGTGGTGGAGCAGGTGTGCGCGCTGGCCACCACGCCGCTGATCCCGCTGGCCCTGGTGCAGCGCGCGCTGCGCGTGCCCAGCGTCGAGGTGCTCAGCCTGGCCCAGGCGCGCGAACGCTTCGAGCGCGACTACCTGGTGGGCTTGCTCAAACTCACCGATGGCAACGTCGCCGATTGCGCTCGCCTGGCCGACCGCAATCGCACCGAGTTCTATCGCCTGTTACAGAAGCACGGGCTCACTCCTGGTTTGTTCCGCAGCGACTTGCCGGCTCCGGAGTAAGCGGTTTCTACCGCTTGCCCGGCGGCTTGTCGCCGAATGGCGACGGCCCTCGAAACCCCGTTTACCCCGGGTGACCCCACAGGGTGTGGCGCAGCTTGTCGCCGGTCGGCGACAACTTTCCGGGCGCCAGCGGCCATGGCCGGGCTCGGGCATGAGAAATCGTCGATAAGTCATTGATTCATCAAGGAATCAAACGGTTGGCACAGGGTTTGCACTGAGAAAGCCATCGCACCCATTCCAGAGGGTGCCCTTTCTCAGGATTTGGCCCTTGATTCCTTCTTCTTCTTTTTCAACCCTGTTTCCTTTTGACCGCCTCGCCAGCGGCCTGATGGCCCTGGGGCTGGCCGGTTTGATGGCCACAGCCCTGCGCCCGGCGGAGGCCGCCACCGCCTTCGGTTTCGACGACGTGGCCGCCAAGGCCCAGGCGCTGGCGCAAAAGCCGCACCAGCCGGCCAAGGTCAACTTGCCGGCCGAGCTGAAGAACCTCAGCTACGACCAATACCGCGACATCCGCTACCAACCGGAGCGCGCGCTGTGGCGGGCCGAAAAGCTGCCCTTCGAGCTGATGTTCTTCCACCTCGGGAAATTCCAGACCGAGCCGGTGCTGATCAACGAGATCACGCCCGAAGGCAAGCCCGTCCACATCCCTTTCGACACGAAAGACTTCGACTACGGCAAGAACAAGCTGTCGCGCAAAGACTGGGGCGACCTCGGATTCGCCGGCTTCCGCGTTCACTACGCGCTGAATTCGCCGGCCTACAAGGACGAGCTGGTGGTCTTCCTCGGCGCGAGCTACTTCCGCGCGCTGGGCAAGGGCCAGCACTACGGCCTGTCGGCGCGCGGCCTGGGCATCGACACCGTTGGCGGCGCCAAGGGCGAGGAGTTCCCGCGTTTCACCGAGTTCTGGATCGAACGGCCCCAACCGGGCGCCGACCACCTGGTGATCCATGCCTTGCTCGAATCGCCGAGCGCCACCGGCGCCTACCAGATGACCTTCCGCCCAGGCGAGAGCACCGTGGTCGACGTGCGCAGCAAGCTGTTCCCGCGCGCCGGAAAAGCCACGTTCGGCATTGCGCCCTTGACCAGCATGTTCCAGCACGGCGAGAACCAGCCGCGGCCCGGCGAGTTCCGTCCCGAAGTGCACGACTCCGACGGCCTGCTCGTGGCCAGCGGCGACGGCGAATGGCTGTGGCGCCCCTTGCTCAACCCGAAGCACACCCAGGTCAACAGCTTCACGGTGAAGCGGCTCAAGGGCTTCGGACTGATGCAGCGCGACCGCCAGTTCGCCAGCTATGAAGACACCGAGGCCCGCTACGAGCAGCGCCCGAGCGCCTGGGTCGAGCCCCAGGGCGACTGGGGCCCGGGCCGCGTGGAACTGCTGCAGCTGAACACGCCCGACGAGACCAACGACAACATCGTCGCCTACTGGGTGCCCGAGAAGCCGCCGGGGCACGGCCAGGGGCTGGAGCTGTCGTACCGGCTGCACTGGCAGGGCGACGCGCAGCAGCGCCCGCCGGGCGGCTGGACGCAGCAGACCCGCGTCGGCCGCGGCTTCGCCGAGCTGAAGGCCAACGAGACGCAGTACGTCGTCGACTTCGCCGGCCCCGCCCTGGCCGGACTGCCGGCCGATGCCGAGGTGAAGGCCGTGGCCTCGACCACCAACGGCCGCATCACCGAGCAGCTCGCCTACCGCAACGCCGCCACCGGCGGCTGGCGCATGGTGCTGCGCGTCGCGCGGGCCAACCCGAGGCAGCCGGCCGAGCTGCGCGCTTTCCTCCAACACGCCAACCACGCACTGACCGAAACATGGACCACACTCATTCAACCCGACTGAGCCGCGGGCCTGAAGCCTCCGGCCCCGACTTCCACCGCGTGCGAGGCGAGGGCGCTGGCACGCATTGCGCCGACACGCCCGCCGCCGGCCCGAGCGCGCCGCCGATCCGCCGCAGCTCCATGGTGCCCGCGCCGTGGGTGGGCTTCTGGCGCGGGCTTTGGACCGCGCTGGCCGGCCGCCGCGCGGCCGAGGCACCGTCCCCCCAGCGCCGCCCGCTGGCCTGGGAACGCGCCGCGGTGCGCCGCCGCCAGACACTGCTGGCCCTGGTGGCCGTCTCGGCGGCCGGCGCCACCGCGCTGATGTCCGACGTGCTGCCCACCCAGGACAACGCCTGGCTGCGCACCGGCCAGATCGGCCTGTTCGCGCTGTTGTTCGCCTGGGTGTCCGCCGGCTTCTTCACCGCGATGATGGGCTTTTGGGTGCAACTCAAGGGCGACCGCCACGCGCTGTCCAGCCGCAACGTCCAGGACCAGCCCCTGCACGCCGACGCGCGCACCGCGGTCATCATGCCGATCTGCAACGAGCACGTCGAAACCGTGTTCGCCGGCCTGAGGGCGACCTGCGAATCGCTCGCCGCCACCGGCGCGGCGCGGCTGTTCGATCTGTACGTGCTGTCCGACACCAGCGACCCGACGCTGCGCGCGGCCGAACTCGCCGCCTGGGCCCAGCTGCGCGCGCGCCTGGGCAGCTCGGTGCGGGTGTACTACCGCTGGCGCCAGCACCGCACCAGGCGCAAGGCCGGCAACGTCGCCGACTTCTGCCGCCGCTGGGGCAAGGACTACCGCTACATGCTCGTGCTCGACGCCGACAGCGTCATGAGCGGCGACTGCATGGTCACCCTGGCCAAGATGATGGAGGCCCACCCCAAGGCCGGCATCATCCAGACCGCGCCGCAATCGTGCGGGTTGTCCACCGTGCACGCCCGCGCGCAGCAGTTCGCCGGCCGCGTGGCCGGGCGCCTGTTCACCGCCGGCATGCAGTACTGGCAGCTGGGCGAGTCGCACTACTGGGGCCACAACGCCATCATCCGCGTCGAGCCTTTCATGAAGCATTGCGCGCTGGCGCCGCTGGCCGGCCGCGGCGGCTTGAGCGGCGACATCTTGTCGCACGACTTCGTCGAAGCCGCGCTGATGCGCCGCGCCGGCTACCACGTGTGGCTGGTGAACGACCTGGTCGGCAGCTACGAGCAACAGCCGCCGAGCCTGCTGGAAGAACTGCAGCGCGACCGCCGCTGGTGCCAGGGCAACCTGCAGAACGCCCGGCTGATCGCCGAGCCCGGCCTGCACGGCGTGCACCGCGCCATGCTGCTGACCGGCGCGATGGCCTACCTGTCGGCGCCGCTGTGGCTGGGCTTCATCCTGCTGGGCGGCGGCCTGTGGCTGTTCGGCGGCCGCGCGCTCTTCAGCGCCGGCCAGGCCCTGCCTCTGGAGCTGGTCGCGCTGTGGCTGACCACCGTGGTGATGCTGCTTGCCCCGCGTGTCATGGGCGTGGCCACCATCGTGATGCGCAAGGAGCAGGACCTCTACGGCGGCACCAAGGCACTGGTGCGCAGCGCCGCGCTGGAAGGCGCGCTTTC
>CBJNAE010000235.1:0-6832 GCA_966433995.1 uncultured Ideonella sp.
CACAGGAAATTCGCGCCGGCAACGTCATCATGCAGGGCAAGGACCCGATGGTCGTCCTGAAGACCGAATACAGCCGCGGCGGCCGCAATGCGGCCACTGTCCGCATGAAGCTCAAGAGCCTGCTGAACAACTCGGGCACCGAAGTCGTCTTCAAGGCTGACGACAAGATGGACCAGATCATCCTGGACAAGAAGGAGTGCACCTACTCCTACTTCGCCGACCCGATGTACGCCTTCATGGACGCCGAATACAACCAGTTCGAAGTCGAAGCCGAGAACATGGGCGACGCCATCCAGTACCTGGAAGACAGCATGCCCGTCGAAGTGGTCTTCTACGAAGGCAAGGCCATCTCGGTGGAACTGCCCACCAGCCTGGTCCGCGAAGTGACCTACACCGAGCCGGCCGTCAAGGGCGACACTTCGGGCAAGGTGATGAAGCCCGCCAAGCTGGCCACCGGCTTCGAGATCGCCGTGCCGCTGTTCGTCGAAACCGGCGACAAGATCGAAATCGACACCCGCACGCACGAATACCGCAAACGCGTCTGAAGCCCCGCAGATGCGCGGCGCACTGGCGCCGCACCCCGGAAAGGGCACCTCGGTGCCCTTTTTTCATGCCCGCGCGCCTGCGCGCCCCTCCCAGAAATGCCGCGATGAACACCCAGCCCATCCAGCCGGCACGCATTGAGTTCGACGCGCAAGGCCTGCCGCGGTCGCCCGACTACGACGACATCTACCACCCGCTCGCCGGCGCTTTCTTGCAAGCCGAGCATGTCTTCCTGGCGGGCAACGGCCTGCCGGGCCGCTGGCTTGCGAGTGAACCCGCAGCCGCGCCACCCGCGCGCTTTTGCATCCTGGAGACCGGCTTCGGCCTGGGGAACAACTTCCTGTCCACCTGGCGCGCATGGCGCGACAGCCCGGAGCCCCGACCGGCGCTGGACTTCATCTCGATTGAAAAACACCCGTTGACGGCCGTCGACCTTCGTCGCGTGCACGCGGGCAGCCCGGTGCCCGAACTCGCCGCCCAACTGCTGGCGCAATGGCCGCCGTTGACGCCGAACCTGCATTCACTGGATTTCGAAGGCGGGCGCGTGCGCCTGCTGCTGTGCCTGGGCGATGCGCTGGCCTGGCTGCCCGAGCTGTCGGCCCGCGTCGACGCCTTCTATTTGGACGGGTTCGCGCCCGCCAAGAATCCGGCGCTCTGGCAGGACCGCATCTACAAAGCCTTCGCCCGCCTGGCCGCGCCGGGGGCCACCGTGGCCACCTGGTCGGCCGCGCACGGCATCCGCGACGGCTTGCGCAGCGCCGGCTTCGAGGCCGTGCTGGCTCAGGGCAAGGGCGGCAAACGCGACATCACCCTGGCCCGGTACGCCCCGAGATTCACGCCCCGCCCATCGCCGCGGCAACGCACCGCGGCGCAGCGCCAAGCGCCCGGGCACGCGCTCATCGTCGGCGCCGGCTTGGCCGGATGCGCCGCCGCCTGGGCCCTGGCCCGCCAAGGCTGGCGCAGCACCGTGGTCGACCGCCACAGCGAAGCGGCGCAGGAGGCTTCGGGCAATCCCGCCGGACTCTTCCACGGCGTGGTGCATGGGCACGATGGCGCGCACGCGCGCTTCAACCGGGCCGCGTCGCTGCGCGCCCACACGGTCATCCAGGACGCCCTGGCCGAGTGGGCCCGGTCGTCACCTGCCGGTGCCGGCCCCGGCGGCAGCGCCTCGGGCCTGCTTCGCCTGCAGACCGACGGCACCACCCCGGCCGACATGCAAGTCATGCTGGACCGGCTCGGCCTGCCCGCCGACTACGTCCAGGCCCTGGACGCCGCCCAGGCGGGCCTCTCGTGCGGCTTGCCCCTGCCCGCGCCGGCCTGGTTCTATCCGCGCGGCGGCTGGGTGCAGCCCGGGCGGTTGTGCCGGCATTGGCTGGAACAGTCCCAGGCCGACTTCCGCGGCGGCGCCGATGTGCATGCCATCGACGCGGGCGCCCATGGGTGGGCGGCGCTGGATGCCCATGGCTCGGTGATCGCGCAGGCGCCCGTGCTGGTGCTGGCGAACGCCGGCCAGGCGCTGCCCCTGCTCGGCGAGCCCCCATGGGGCGTGGAAAACGTGCGCGGCCAAATCAGCCGCCTGCCGTGGCCTCAAGCCGGCCAGGGCCCGTCGGACGTTCTGAAGCTGGATGCGCTGCCCAGCGTGCCGGTCGCAGGGTCGGGCTATTTGCTGCCGCCGGTGGACGGCCACATGGTCTTCGGCGCCACCAGCCAATCGGGCGACACCGACCCGCGTGTGCGGGCCGAAGACCATGCCGCCAACCTGGCCCAACTGGCGCGCCTGCTGGGCCGGCAGGCGCCGTTCAACAAAAGCGCCGCATCGATCGGGGACACGGCCGACACGGGCCGCACCGCATGGCGCTGCGTCGCGCCAGACCGGCTGCCCATCGTCGGCGCGGTGCCCGACATGGCGGCCTGGGCCGCTTCGCCGACCAGGCCGCCCCATGCGCGCCTGGTGCCGCGCCGGCCCGGCCTGCATGTACTCACCGGCCTGGGTTCGCGCGGCATCACCTGGGCGCCGCTGGCCGCGGAAGTCCTGGCCAGCGGCATCACCGGCTCGGCGGCGCCGCTGGAATCCAGCCTGCTCGACGCGATCGACCCCGGCCGTTTCCTGGCGCGCTCGGCGCGCCGGCGCCCGGACGGGCCCGGAAGAGATTGACGGCCGACGGGCGCCCGCGCCGCGCTCAGGCGGCCGGCTCGGACGTCGCGGCGCCGGAATCCGGTCCCGGTTCGCCTTCGTCCATCTCCTGGCCGTCTTCGGAAGAAGCCTCGGCCTCGCCGTCCGCGCCCTGCTTGGCGCGGGCGGCTTTTTCCTTGAGTTTGTCTTCTTTCTTCTTCTTCTTAGCCAGCTCACGCTGGCGTTTCTCAAAAGAGTAATTCGGCTTTGCCATGCACCATCCTTCAACAGGAAAAGGTCAATCTGGGGCGGGATGCCCCGGGGGAACAACAAACGCGAGGTTACGCGCTTTTGAAGCGCCGCCGGCCGGCGCAAGCCCAAGCTTCGGCCGGGACGGCGCTCAGAACTGCAGCGTCCTCACGCCTTCGGCGGCGCCCAGCAGGCACACCGCCGCCTTGTGGCGGGCGAAGATGCCGACGCTGACCACGCCCGGCCACTGGTTGACTTCGGTTTCCAGTGCCAGCGGATCGGCGATGCGCAGGCCGCCCACGTCGAGGATGCGGCAACCGTTGTCGGTCACCACGCCCTCGCGCAGGCGCGCCTGGCCACCCAGCGCCGCGAAACGCCGGGCCAGCTGGGCGGCCGCCATCGGGATCACCTCGACCGGCAAGGGAAAGCGGCCGAGGGTGTCGACGAGCTTGCTTTCGTCGGCGATGCAGACGAAGCGCTCCGCCAGGTCGGCGACGATCTTCTCGCGGGTCAGCGCGGCGCCGCCGCCCTTGATCATGTGGCCCTGGTGGTTGATCTCGTCGGCGCCGTCGATGTACACCGGCAGGCTTTCAACTTCGTTGGCGTCGAACACGGCGATGCCGTGGGCGCGCAGGCGTTCGGAACTCTTCTCGCTGCTGGACACCGCGCCCCGGATGCGATCCTTCATCGAGGCGAGCGCGTCAATGAAGCAGTTCACCGTCGAACCGGTGCCCACGCCCACCACCGAGCCCGGCACCACGTGGGCCAGCGCCGCCTGCCCCACCAGGGCCTTGAGTTCGTCTTGAGTCATGGGTGTTCCGCCGTCGATGGAAAAGGAGTATGCGTTTGAGACAATCCAGCATTATCCAAGACCACGCCGCCGCCGCATGCCCCTGCTGATCCCTTACGCCCTGACCCGCCCCTTCCTCTTCGGCCTGGACCCTGAGGCCGCGCACGACCTCACGCTGGGTGCCCTCGCCCGCATCCAGCACACGCCGCTGGCCTGCGCGGTGTCGCAGCCCCGGGTGGACGACCCGGTCACGGTGGCCGGCCTGAAATTCCCCAACCGCGTTGGCCTGGCCGCCGGGCTCGACAAGAACGGCCGCTGCGTCGACGGCTTCGGCGCGATGGGCTTCGGCTTCATCGAGGTCGGCACCGTCACGCCGCTGGCGCAGAGCGGCAATCCGAAGCCGCGCATGTTCCGCCTGCCCGACGCCCAAGCGCTGATCAACCGCCTGGGCTTCAACAACGAGGGGCTGGACGCCTTCCTGCGCAATGTGCAGCGGCAGACGCGCTTTCGCCGCCAGGGCGGCATCCTCGGACTGAACATCGGCAAGAACGCCGCCACGCCGATCGAGCGCGCAGTGGACGACTACCTGCTGTGCCTGGACGGCGTCTACCCCCACGCCGATTACGTGACCGTGAACATCAGCAGTCCCAACACCAAGAATCTGCGCGAGCTGCAGAGCGACACCGCGCTGGACGCGCTGCTCGGCGCCATCCAGGCCCGCAAGGCAGAACTCGCGCGGCGCCACGGCCGGCAGGTGCCGATCTTTGTCAAGATCGCGCCCGACCTGGACGACGCCCAGGTCCAGGTCATCGCCAACACCCTGAAGGCCAACGGCATGGACGGCGTGATCGCCACCAACACCACCATCGCGCGCGACAAGGTGGCCCACCTGGCCCATGGCCAGGAAGCGGGCGGGCTGTCGGGCGCGCCGGTGTTCGAGGCGTCCAACCGCGTCATCGCCCGGCTGCGCGCGGCACTCGGCCCGGCCATGCCCATCATCGGCGTCGGCGGCGTGATGAGCGGCGCCGACGCGCTGGCCAAGCGACAGGCCGGCGCCGACCTCGTGCAGCTCTACACCGGCTTCATCTATCGAGGGCCGGGCCTGGTGCCCGAGGCGGCCAAGGCCCTGGCGCGGCCCGGCCGCTGAGGGCTGAGAGGCCGGCGCGCAGCCGGGTCAACTGCCCCGGACGGCGGCGCCCGGCTCGCTGTTGCGGGCTTCGTCCACCAGATCCCGCGTCAGCGGCGGCGCGAAGGTCTGGATGAAGTTGTAGACATAGGCGCGCAGGAAGGCGCCGCGCTTGACGGCGACGCGGGTCATGTTGCTGGCGAACAGGTGGCGCGCGTCGATGGCGCGCAGCGGCGCGTCGCGCCGTTCGTCGTAGGCGATGGCGGCGATCAGGCCCACGCCCATGCCGAGGTCGACATAGGTCTTGATCACGTCGGCGTCCATGGCCGACAGCACCACGTTCAGCGCCAGCCCTTCGCGCTTGAAGGCTTCGTCGATGTGGTGGCGGCCGGTGTAACCCGGCTCGTAGGTGATGATGGGGAAGGCCGACAGCCTTTCCAGCGTGAGGGCCTTGCCGGCGTCCGCCTCTTCGGCCAAGGGGTGGCCGGGCGGCACGATGACCAGGTGGGTCCATTGGTAGCAAGGCAGGGTGACGAGTTCGCCGTAGTCGGCCAGCGCCTCGGTGGCCACGCCGATGTCGGCCTCGCCGGACAGCAGCAGCTCGGCCACCTGCTTGGGCGAACCCTGGTGCAAGTGCAGCGCCACTTCGGGGTGGGCGGCGCTGAAATCGCGCACCGCGTGCGGCAGGGCGTAGCGCGCCTGGGAGTGGGTTGCAGCGATGGTCAGCGTGCCGCGGTCCTGCGCCGCGAAGTCGTCGCCGACACGCTGCAGGTTGCCGGCTTCCTGCAACAGCCGCTCCACGATGGGCAGCACCGCCCGGCCCGGCGCGGTCAGGCCGGTCAGACGCTTGCCGGCGCGCACGAAGATTTCAATGCCAAGTTCGTCCTCCAGCTCGCGAATCTGGCGGCTCACGCCGGGCTGCGAGGTGTGCAGCGCTTCGGCCACGACGGTCAGGTTGAATCCTTGGCGGACGGTTTCGCGCACGGAGCGCAGTTGCTGGAAATTCACGGGCTTGGGGGCGCGAGGGCCTGCTTATGCGATTCGCAAATTATTAAGGCCACCCTTCCTTGTTTATCAACTGATTTCTTCTATGCATAGCCGGCCTGCGAATATGCGGGCGAAGGTCTTGCTCAACGGTTCATCACCGCCTTCACCGACTCGACGAACTTGCGGGCCAGCAGGGTCGGCGCCTGGTTCTTCATGAAAAAGGCGTTGACGGTGCAGTCGACCGTCGGCTGCAGCGGCGCGACCCGCACGCCCGGGCCGCAACGGGCCGCGCTGAGGAAGTCCACCACCGTCCAGCAACCGCCGCGCGCGACCAGCTCTTCGGCCAGTTGGGAGGTCTGCACCTGCGTGACCACCCGGGGCCGCAGCCCGTGCATCGAGGCGTGGCGGTTGAAGGACACCATGATCGGGTCGTCGTCGAGCAAGGCCACCATCGGCAGCGCCTTCAGCACCTTGCGCACTTCGGCGGCCTTCGGTGCCGCGCCCTGCCCGGCCGGCAGCATCAGGTGGAGCGCGCCCGCGCCCACCACCTTCGCCGACACCCCGGGGTGGCTGACGCCGAAGAAATCCAGGCCGACGTCGATGTCGCGTGTCAACAACCCGTTGGCCATCTGGCGCTTGTGGACCGTGTGGATTTCGCAGACCACGTCGGGCTGCTTGAGCCGGAACTCGGTCAGCACGTCCGGCAGCAACTTGTGGCACAGCGCGGGTATCGCGCCCACCCGGAGCCGGCCCTGCTCGCCGTTTTTGAGGTGGTGGGCCACCCGGCGGAAGGCCTCCAGCCGCTGGAACAGGTCGGAGCTTTCGGCGAACAGCGCGACGCCTTCGGGCGTCGGCACCAGCCGCCCGCCGGCGCGGTGGAACAAGGGATAGCCCAGCTGGGCCTCGGCATGGGCGATGAGCTTGCTGACCGCCGGCTGGGTAAGGTGGATCAACCGCCCGGCCGCGCTCATGCTGCCGGTCTCCATCACCGCCTGGAACACCTCGATGTGTCGGAATTTCATGG
>CBJNAE010000236.1:0-6778 GCA_966433995.1 uncultured Ideonella sp.
ACCCGGAGACCACCACCGGCGGCAACGCGCTCAAGTTCTACGCCTCGGTGCGCCTCGACATCCGCCGCATCGGCAGCATCAAGAAGGGCGAAGAGGTCGTCGGCAACGAAACCAAGGTCAAAGTGGTGAAGAACAAGGTGTCGCCACCGTTCAAAACCGCGGAATTCGACATCCTCTACGGCGAAGGCATCAGCCGCGAAGGCGAAATCATCGACATGGGCGTGGAGGCCAAGGTCCTCGAAAAGAGCGGTGCCTGGTATGCCTACAACGGCGAAAAGATCGGCCAAGGCAAAGACAACGCCCGGGAATTCCTGCGCGAGAACCCCGACGTCGCCGTTGAAATCGAAAACAAAGTCCGCGCCGCGCTCGGCATCCCGCTGCTGCCTGGTTTCGAAGCCGATGGCGCGGCTGGCGCCGATGGCGAAGCCACCAAACCCTCCAAGACCAAAGCGCCCAAGGAGTGAACGGAGGGTTGCAGCCGCCGCTGATGAGCCGCTCATGGGTCATCGGCGCTGATCCGAAGACGGTGGGTTGGAGATAGGCATACCCCGACGGTGACAAGCCTGGTTCCCGCAGGCACGTTCGGCAGACGCTTTTGGTGTCATCCCCATCCCATCCATGAAGAACAAGCGCGGCCACGGCCAACCCGCCAGCTTGAAGTTGCGTGGCGTGCAGTTGCTCTCGCAGCGCGAACACAGCGTGCATGAACTTCGGCAGAAACTGCTGCGCCATGCCCGCTTGCTGGAGGCCGCAGCCCAGCAGGCCGCCGCTAAGGAGCGCACGGACAACCCCTGCCATGATGGTGCGCATGGCGTGAGCGGCGGGTACCGGGAAGACGCTGAACCGCTCTGCCATCAAAGCGGTGGCCGACTGATGGCCGCCTCGCTGCCCCTGGAAACCCTTGAAGACACCGTCGAAGAAGCCCTGGCCTGGTTGCAGTCCCAGGGTTACCTCAGCGATACACGTTTCCTGCAGAGCCGCGTCCAGGTCCGTTCCGAACGTTTCGGCAACCTGCGCATCCGGCAGGAACTCGCACAGCATCAGGTCGAACTGACCGCAGAAGCCGCCCTGGCGTTGCGGGCCTCCGAATTGGGGCGGGCGCAGGCCCTATGTGACCGCAAGTTCGGCGACTCTCGGCCCGCGACGCCTGTCGAAGCCGCCAAACGCGCGCGTTTCCTCGCCCAGCGTGGGTTTTCCTCCGATGTGGTGCGGCAGGTGCTGCGCGGAGCCGGCGAGCCGTCGAGCGACGATTGAACCCAGCTTTCCGTATACGGCAGACAGTCCCCTGACAGGTGCTCGACACACGCAGCGTGCTACATTGCGCGGCTGTTTCGCTCGGTAACCGCCCGGAACCGGCGAGACGCTCGCCCGATTGGATCAACGCCTGTGCGCCGATCCAATCGGGCGGGCCACTACTTTTGCCTGGCCCTGAACCATTTGTCGCCCAGCCCGATGGCCCTGCCCGCCGCTTCCCTCAAGCGAACGCTCAAGCACCGCCGAAACATCGAGGTGGAAGTCTTCGCGCGTGGCGATGGTCTGTGGGAAGTAGACGCCCACATTTCCGACATCAAGACGCGCGACTTCAAACTCGCCGGCGAGGTCCGTCCCGCGGGCCAGCCCATCCACGACATGCTGTTGCGCGTGGTCATCGACGACCAGTTCAACGTTCTGGAATCGGGTGCCGAAACCCGCTGGATGCCCTATACCGGCCTGTGCGACCAACATGGCGACGCCTATGGCCACCTGGTCGGCCTGAACCTCCTCAAAGGTTTCTACGCCAACGTCAAATCCAGGCTCGGCGGCACGCGCGGCTGCACCCACCTGACCGAATTGACGCAAGTGCTGCCTACCGCCGTGGTGCAGGCTTTCGCCGGCGAAGTCACCGACATCCGGGAAGACGGCGACGACAGCGAAACTCCCCCTTTCCAGTTGAACCGTTGCCACGCGCTGCGCGACGACGCACCGGCTGTCCGCCTCCACTACCCGCGGTGGCACAAGCCCCGGGGGCCCTGATCCGCCCGGCCCCGCTTCCCGATTCCCCTTTTTCCAAGACCCTCGCTTCCTTAAGAAAGAAAGACCACGATGAAAATCCATGAATACCAAGGCAAAGAAATCCTGCGCCAGTTTGGTGTGCCCGTCCCCCGCGGCTACCCCGCTTTCAGCGTGCTCGAAGCGACCGAAGCGGCGCAGAAACTCGGTGGCCCGGTCTGGGTGGTGAAAGCCCAGATCCACGCCGGCGGCCGCGGCAAAGGTGGCGGCGTCAAGCTCGCCCGCTCAATGGACGAAGTGAAGAACTTGGCCGGCGAAATCCTGGGCATGCAACTCAAGACCCACCAGACTGGCCCCGAAGGCCAGAAGGTCCGCCGCCTGCTGATCGAAGAAGGCGCCGACATCAAGAAAGAGTATTACGTCGCCGCCGTGACGGACCGCGCGACCCAGAAGGTCGCCCTGATGGCCAGCAGCGAAGGCGGCATGGACATCGAGGAAGTGGCCCACGCCACGCCCGAGAAGATCCTCAAGGTCTTCGTCGACCCCGCCACCGGCCTGACCGACGCGCAAGGCAAGGAACTCGCCCAGGGCATCGGGGTCCCCGAAGCCAGCCAGGCGCAAGCCATCGACGTGTTCAAGAAGCTCTACCAGTGCTACATGGACACCGACTGCTCGCTGGCCGAGATCAACCCCCTGATACTCGAAGGCAACGGCAACATCAAGGCCCTGGACGCGAAGTTCAACTTCGACAGCAACGCCTTGTTCCGCCATCCCGAGATCGTGGCCTACCGCGACCTGGACGAAGAAGACCCCGCTGAAATCGAAGCCAGCAAGTTCGACCTGGCCTACATCCAGCTCGACGGCAACATCGGCTGCCTGGTGAACGGCGCCGGCCTGGCGATGGCCACGATGGACACCATCAAGCTGTTCGGCGGCGAGCCCGCCAACTTCCTGGACGTGGGCGGCGGCGCCACCGCCGAGAAGGTCACCGAAGCCTTCAAGATCATGCTGAAGAACCCGAAGGTCAAGGCCATCCTGGTCAACATCTTCGGCGGCATCATGCGTTGCGACACCATCGCCGACGGCGTCATCGCCGCCTGCAAGGCCGTGAACCTCACCGTGCCGCTGGTCGTCCGCATGAAGGGCACGAACGAAGACCTGGGCAAGAAGATGCTGGCCGACAGCGGCCTGCCCATCATCAGCGCCGACTCGATGGCCGAGGCCGCGCAGAAGGTGATGGCCGCGCTGAAGTAATCAGCGGCGCGACAGCAGCACCCAGACCATTCCCAAGGAAATCCACATGTCCATCCTGATCAACAAAGACACGAAAGTCATCACCCAAGGCATCACCGGCAAGACCGGCCAGTTCCACACCCGCATGTGCCGGGACTACGCCAACGGCAAGAACTGCTTCGTCGCCGGCGTGAACCCGAAGAAAGCCGGCGAAGACTTCGAAGGCATCCCCATCTACGCGAACGTCAAGGAAGCCTCCCAGGCCACCGGCGCCACCGTCAGCGTGATCTACGTGCCGCCGGCCGGCGCTGCGGCCGCCATCTGGGAGGCCGTCGAGGCCGACCTCGACCTGGCCATCTGCATCACCGAAGGCATCCCCGTGCGCGACATGCTCGAAGTGCGCAACAAGATGAAGCAGAAGGAAGCCAAGGGCGGCAAGAAGACGCTGCTGCTGGGCCCCAACTGCCCCGGCCTGATCACGCCCGACGAGATCAAGATCGGCATCATGCCCGGCCACATCCACAAGAAGGGCCGCGTGGGCGTGGTCTCGCGCTCCGGCACGCTGACCTATGAAGCCGTGGCGCAGCTCACCGAGCTGGGCATCGGCCAGTCCTCCGCGGTCGGCATCGGCGGCGACCCGATCAACGGGCTGAAGCACATCGACGTGATGCAGGCCTTCAACGACGACCCGGACACCGACGCCGTGATCATGATCGGCGAGATCGGCGGCCCGGACGAGGCGGACGCCGCCCGCTGGTGCAAGGCCAACATGAAGAAGCCGATCGTGGGCTTCATCGCCGGCGTCACGGCGCCCCCCGGCAAGCGCATGGGCCATGCCGGCGCGCTGATCTCCGGCGGCGCCGACACCGCCGACGCCAAGCTGGAAGTGATGGAAGCGTGCGGCTTCACCGTCACCCGCAACCCGTCCGAGATGGGCAAGCTGCTCAAGGGCCTGCTCTAAACCCGCCGCCGGCACAACGCCGATCACCGGTGCGCCGTGCCGGCTTCGGCGGCGTGGCGGCCATGGAGACCGCCCCCGTGCGCATCGCCGTCGTCATGACCACCTACGAGTCGCCGCTGGCATTGGCCAAGGTGCTGGAAGGCTACGCCCTCCAGAGCCGGCCGCCCGATGAAGTGGTGGTGGCTGACGACGGTTCCGGCCAGGCCACGCTCGACGTGGTCGAACGCTGGCGGGCCCAGGCACCCTATCAGCTCATCCATGTCTGGCAGGAGAACAAGGGCTACCGCCGTTCCCGGATCCTGAACATGGGGGTGGCCGCCAGCACGGCCGACTACATCGTCTTCACCGACGGCGACTGCCTGCCCCACCGGCACTTCGTGGCCGACCACGAACGCCTGGCCGAGCCTGGCTTCTGGGTCCAGGGCAAACGGGCGCAAATCCGCGAGCGTTTCGCGCCCCAGGTTCGGGCCGACCAGGCCAGCGGTTGGATACTGTTGCGGCGCGGCTGGCTTTGGCGGTCGGCCTACGGTATCCGGTGGCCCGTGCCCATCGTCTGGCGCCAGACCGGCCGCCTGCGCGAGCGGGCCCTGGGCAGCAACATGGCGATGTGGCGTCGCGACCTGGAAGCCGTCAACGGCTTCAACGAGGCTTTCGTGGGCTGGGGTTCCGAGGATCGCGAAGTGACGGTAAGGCTCTACCACCTCGGCCGGCGCAAGAAATTCGTCCTCGGCCGGGCCCTGCAGTACCACCTCGACCATCCTGCCGCATCGCGGCAGCACCTGAAGGACAACGGCGCGATCCTGTCGGGGGTGCGCCGGCAGCGGTTGACGCATTGCGAACGGGGGCTCGCTCAGCACTTGCCAGCTCCAGCTTCTGTCACGCATGTGGAAGCCACGTAGCTGATTGACAGCTTTAAACCCTAAACTGCCTGACTCAGTTGTGTGCCGCCATCGGCACTGGGTATTCAGAGAAAGAGCGAGCGATGGACCAATTCATGCATGCCGAGTTCTGGCTGGCGGTCGGCCAGATCATCATGATCGACATCCTGCTGGGCGGCGACAACGCGGTCGTGATCGCCCTGGCCTGCCGCAAGCTGCCCGCGAAGCAGCGGACCCAGGGCATCCTGTGGGGCACCGCGGGCGCCATCGTGTTGCGGGTGGTCCTGATCTTCTTCGCCCTGACCCTGTTGGCCATCCCCTTCCTCAAGATCGTCGGCGCCTTGCTCCTGGTCTGGATCGGCGTGAAGCTGCTTGCGCCTGAAGACGAGGACGGCCACGGCAACATAGAGGGCAGCGACAAGCTGTGGGCGGCCGTCAAGACGGTGATCGTGGCCGATCTGGTCATGAGCATCGACAACGTGATCGCCATCGCCGGCGCCGCGGAAGGCGCCGGCGGCGACCACAAGATGCCGCTGGTGATCTTCGGCTTGCTGGTCAGCATCCCCATCATCGTCTGGGGCAGCCAACTGGTGATCAAGCTGATGGACCGCTTCCCCATCATCATCACCGTCGGCGGCATGCTGCTGGGATGGATCGCTGGCACGATGGCCGTCACCGACCCGGCCCTGGTGGATCCGAACACCGTCGCCAGCTTCCCCAAGCTCATCGTCAATGACGCGATGCGTTACGGCGCCGGCGTTGCGGGAGCCGTCCTGGTGCTCCTGATCGGCAAGTGGCTGGCATCCCGACGTGCCGGAGGCGTCGCGGCGCACTGACCGACTTCCAGCGCGGGATTGCCGGCCGGCGGGGCCGGATGTCGCGACTGGGGCAATCCTTGCCACGCGGGGCCAATTGAGCGTTAAGCTCGCGGCCTGGGAGGGACGGCCTTGCTGGAAGGGAACTTGACGCTGCCGACATCGCTTGCCGCCATGCTCTTGGGCGTGGCCGGCGGAGCGCTATATGCCCACAGCGTGCTGCCCCGCTTGCCCGCGGCCTCCTGGGTCACCGCGGGCTTCCTGACGTTGCTGCTGGGGGCCGCCTTCGCCGTCTCCGCACCGGTCGCGTTGGGCTTGTGCAGCTTGGCGGCGTCCTTGACGCTGGGCCATGCCGCCTGGTGGTGGGGGCGGCGCTCCACCGCCGCCAACCGGTCCACCAGGAATACTCAAGGCGCGGCGACGCCCGAGCTGCGCCTGCGCGACATACCGCCGGCCGAAACCATCCCGATGACCTTCTCCGACACCACCGCGCCGGCGCCGGGCGCGGACCCGGTGTCCCGAGGCCCGGCGCAGCAACGCCCGGACCGAACGCAGCTCGGGCGCTACCGCATCGAGCGCCAGATCGGCCGCGGCTCGATGGGAGCGGTATATGCAGGCATGGATCCCAAAGTCGGCCGTGCCGTGGCGATCAAAACCTTGGCACTGAGCCGCGAATTCGAGGGCACGGAGCTCAAGGAGGCGCGCGCCCGGTTCTTCAGGGAAGCCGAGACGGCGGGCCGCCTCAAGCACCGCGACATCGTCACCATCTACGACGCGGGCGAGGAGCATGGGCTGGCCTACATCGCCATGGAATATTTGCCCGGCAACGACTTGCAAGCCCACACCCAGCCGGACCGGCTGCTCCCGGTGGCCGTGGTGCTGCGCTGCATGGCCCGGGTGGC
>CBJNAE010000237.1:0-6761 GCA_966433995.1 uncultured Ideonella sp.
AGTACCAGGCGCTGCTGGACAAGTACGGCGTCTCCGCGCCCACCGCCGAAGAGTTCGCCGCCGCCAGCGCGCCCTGAAGCGCGCTCGCCCGCCAAACAGCGCCAAGAGCGCTGAAAAAACGCAACCGACCGACCGCTGGCTTCTTCGCCAGCGGTGGTGGGCTCTGCCGCGCCTGAACGCAAATCAAAGCTCAAGACAGAAAACAACCCTGGAGGGACAACCGTGATGAAGAAGAACCGTTTCCAAGCGCACCACGCCGGCTTGTGGCTGCTGGCCGCCTCGGCGTGCCTGCCCGCGCATGCGCAATCGACCGTGAAGATCAGCGGCACCCTGGACATCGGCGTCTACCGCGACACCGCCGGTGTCACCCAGGTGGGCTCGATGTCGCGCAGCAACCTGGCCTTCAGCGGCTCCGAAGACCTGGGCGGCGGCCTGGCGGCGACTTTCAAGCTCAGCACCCGCATGGACATCGACCGGGGGACGCTGGAGGGCGGGCCCGGCTCCGGCAAGCCGCTCTGGCATGGCGAGTCGACGGTCGGCCTGAAAGGCGGGTTCGGAACCCTGAGGATGGGCCGGGCGCTGGATGCGCTCGGCGCGAACGATTGGAATTTCGACCCCTGGTACTTCTTCGACAACACCGCCTCGCCCGCATGGGACTTGTGGCACTACAACTTTCCGTCCGACCCGAAGGCGAACCAGCTCGCCGACGGCACGCTCAGGGCCGACTATGGCCGCTTGAACAATGGTGTCTTCTATGACTCCCCCAGCTTCGGCGGCTTCTCCGTCCATTTGAGCGGCTCGCCCGAAAAACGCGACGGCGATCAGAACCGCCCCATCGGCGTCTCGTTGAATTACGCCCAAGGGCCGTGGGCGGCGATGGCGTCGCATTCGAAGAACAGCGCGGGCAGTACCGATACTTTCGTCGGTTTGAAGGGTGGCACCAGCAGCTTCAGCCTGATGGGGGCCTACGACGTCAGCAAGGACCGCCCGAGCGGTTCCAAAGCCAAGGCCTGGACCCTGGGAGCCCAATACTTCATGGGGCCGTGGACGTTCAACGGCGGCTACGGCGAGCTGGACCTGGACGGGCTCAAGGTGGAGAAGATGGCGGGCGCCGGCGTGCTCTACAACCTGTCCAAACGCACGTATGTCTACGCCAGCCTGGGAAACAAGAAGTTCAAGCCAGTGGAAGCCGAGCATTCCACCGTGTATGGACTGGGCCTGAACCACAGCTTCTGACGCTGTCGGCCGATTCCCTGGAATGCGCCTGCGGAGGCGGCGCCGTGGCGGGATGCCGCGGCGGCAGGGCCGGGCGTCACGAACCACTGAGCCGATGGCCATCTGGCAGTTCGATCTCTCCTTCGTTCCGCGCGGAAGCGCTCGCGGCGATTCCCGCCGGGGGCCCGGCCTTTTTTCGATTCCCCAGTTTCTCGCTCCCCAGGTGCACGCCTGGCTGTGCCTGCGGATGGGCAGTCCGTCCCGGGCCTGCCGGGGCTGGCTGGTGTTCGGGATGGAGCGCGGGGACAGGGTCGACCTGCGCTACCGCCTGGATGGCGGGTCGAGACTGCGGGCGTGCATCGACGTGCGAATGGGTGGCGCCTCCTACTTCTGCGGGGAAGTCTGCAAGTTGGCCGGCTTGCTGGACTGCGATTTTTTCTCCGCCGAACTGGGGCGCCGCATCGAAGCCGCGCCCTGCGCCGTGCAGGACGCCGTCAAGGCGTCGCGGGCCACTGCGTTCCTGTCCGACCCGGAATCGTTCCTGGAAAAGCTGTTCCTGGAGCGCTTGGCCCATGGCGGGTCCGCCGCCGGGCAGCGCTGATTGCATTGGGGGATGCATGGGTTTGCGTGACCGTCTCAAGTTGAGGTCCCCGGGGTCGATAAGAAGCTGGTTGGACCGATTGGAGAGACTCTTGGACGCACTGCGCAAACTGAACATCGGCAAGCGGTTGTCGATCGTGTTCGCGATCATCATTGCCCTCATGATCCTGGTGGGCGTGAGCGGCACCGTCAATTCGAAACACTTGGCCGCCGAGCTCGATGCGACGGCCCAGACGGACCTCAGCGCCATCACCCTGGTCGCGGCATTGGGCCATGACGCCGGCGTGGTGGCGCGCGCAAGCCGGGAGATGCTGTTGATGGACGCGGCTGGCCCGCTCAAACAACAGCGCGAGTTGCTGGTCAAGGCGCTGAAGAGCAGCGATGCGCACCTGGAGAAGCTGTCCGCAGCCGGCGGCGACCCGAAGATCGGCGAGTTGTTGTCCGCGGTCAAGGCCAGCAAAGAACGTTTCCTGGTCGAGATCAACAAATACCTTGCGCATTTCGATGCTGGCGATCCGGACGAGGCCCGGCTCGCGCTGATCAACCACCTGCGCCCGGTGCAAGCGGCCTACGATGCGGCGCTGGACACGCTCACCTCGGCGATCATCGAGCGCGCCAACACCCGTGCCGCCGCCGGACGCGTGCTGGCGGCCGACGGGACCAAATTCCTCGCCCTGCTTTGCGCCGCGGGTGTGCTTGTCGCGGCCGCTGCGGCCGTGGCGATCAGGCGGTCCATCGTCTCGCCGCTGCGATCGGCGATCGACGTGGCCCGCCAGATCGAAGTCGGCGACCTGAGCGCCAAGATCGACCAGGGCCACCACGACGAGGTGGGCCAGTTGCTGGCGGCGATGGCCCGCATGCAGTCGCACCTCACGACGGTCATCAGGGATGTGCACCGCACCGCGCAAGACGTGTCGGTCAGCACCGATGAGATTGCGAGCAGCAATGCTGATCTCTCGATGCGCACCGAGCGCGCCTCGGCCAGCCTGCAGCACGCCAGCGCGGCGATGCACCAGATTGCGATCACCGTTTCCGACAGCAGCACCAAGTCGAAGGAAGCCTCCGAGTCGGCGCAATCCGCGCGTGTCGCGGTGGTGCAGGGCGGGGAGCTGGTCGAAGAGCTGGTGCGCACGATGAACCGGATCGCGGAATCGAGCGAGCGGATCAAAGACATCACTTCCCTGATCGACGGCATCGCTTTCCAAACCAACCTGCTGGCGTTGAACGCGGCCGTGGAAGCCGCGCGCGCCGGCGAGCAGGGGCGGGGTTTCGCGGTCGTCGCCGGCGAGGTGCGCTCGCTGGCCTCGCGCGCCGCGGCGGCGGCCAAGGAGATCAAGGCGCTCATCGACAAGTCGGGCGAGAACGTGGCCGATGGGACCAAGACCGTGACCGTCACCGGCAAACGGATCCAGGAGATCGTCACGCAGGTGATCGCGGTGCGCCAGCTGATTGAGGAAGTTTCCGTCTCCGCGCAAAACCAGGAGGCGGGGATCGGTGCCGTGAACTCCACCGTGGCGGACCTGGATCAAAGCACCCAGCAGAACGCGGCGCTGGTCGAACAGCTCGCAGCTTCCGCTGAGTCGCTCAAGGGCAACGCCCGGCACCTTGTGGAAACGGTCAATTTTTTCAAGGTGCCCGCGGAGGCTTGAGCCGGGAAGTCTGCCCCGCCCGGCCGGGTTGCCGGCTGACGGAAGTGGGGCGCATCAGCGGCTGATCCGCGTCGACAGCACCACCGAGGTCGTCGTGCGTTCCACGCCTTCCAGCTGGCCGATCTGGTCGATCAGGCGGTCGAGCCGCTCGATGGACTCGGCCGAGACGATGGCGATCATGTCGTACTCGCCGCTGACCGACAGCAGCGAGCGCACTTCCGACACGCGGCGCACGCCGGCTTCCACCGTCGACGAGAGCTTCGGGCCCACCTTCAGCATCACATGCGCGTGCACCTGGCCGCGCTCGAAGGCCTCGCCGGTGCGCAGGGTGTAGCCGGCGATCACGCCGTCGCGCTCCATGCGCGACAACCGGGCCAGCACCGCGGTGCGCGACAGGCCCACCTTGCGCGCCATCTGGGCCACGCCGGCGCGGGCGTTTTCACGCAGCTCCGCCAACAGTTGCTGGTCGGTGGCGTCGAGTTTCATATCGATCTAGAGATGGATGTCGAAATGACTATAGTTTCCATTCTTTTCGACGATTTGCAACTACAAACCGACACCAATACCCCGAACAATCATTTCCAGGCGGCGGGCTCTCGGTCCGCGGGGTTCACTGGAAAAGGAGCGATGCCATGGAAAAAGTGATGGTGGTGGGCGCGGGCAAGATCGGCTCGACGATGGCGGCCCTGCTGGCGGCCACGGGCGACTACGCGGTGACGGTGGTGGACGCCTGCGAAGCCCACCTGGCGGCGGTGCGCAACCTGCGCAACGTGGCGCCGCTGGCACTCGACATCTCGCAAGACGGGGCTTTGCAGGGCGCGCTGAAGGGGCACTTCGCCGTGCTGAGCGCCGCGCCCTACCACCTCACCACCCGCATCGCCGAGGCCGCGGCCGCCGGCGGCGTGCACTACCTGGACCTGACCGAAGACGTGGCCAGCACCCGGCGCGTCAAGGAACTGGCCGCGCAGGCCCAGGCGCGTGGCGACACGTCCACCGCCTTCATCCCGCAGTGCGGGCTGGCGCCGGGCTTCATCTCCATCGTCGCGGCCGACCTGTGCAAGCACTTCGAGCGGGTCAACAACCTGCGCATGCGCGTCGGCGCGCTGCCCCAATTCCCGTCGAACGCGCTGAACTACAACCTGACCTGGAGCACCGACGGCGTCATCAACGAATACATCGAGCCCTGCGAGGCCATCGTCGAAGGCTCGCTGCGCCAGGTGCCGCCGATGGAAGGCCTGGAGGAGTTCTCGCTGGACGGTGTGCTCTACGAGGCATTCAACACCTCCGGCGGCCTGGGAACGCTGTGCGACACCCTGGCCGGCAAGGTCGAGAACCTGAACTACAAGACCATCCGCTACCCCGGGCACGCCGCCATCATGAAGGCGCTGCTGAACGACCTGCGCCTGCGCGAGCGCCGCCACGTGCTCAAGGACATCCTGGAGAACGCGCTGCCCGGCACGATGCAGGACGTGGTCATCGTCTTCGTCACCGCCAGCGGCCTGTGCGAAGGCCAACTGATGCAGGAGACCTACGCGCACAAGGTCTACAGCCGGCGCGTCGACGGCGTGCTGCGCAGCGCCATCCAGGTGACCACCGCCTCGGCGATCTGCGCGGTGCTGGACATGCTGCGGGACGGCAGCCTGGCGGCCCGGGGCTTCGTGCGCCAGGAGCAGATCGCCTTGCCCGCCTTCCTGGCCAACCGTTTCGGACGCGCCTACGCCCGCAGCCACGACACGGTCGAGGCTTGAGGCGGACGAGCGATGATGGCGGCCATGGACACGACCCTCGACCCTTCTTCCACCGATTCCTCCAGCCCTTTGTTTCGCCTGCTTGAACCGCTGCTCGGGCCCGTCCGGGCGCGGGCAGCCCTCGCGGCGGTCGCGGTCAGTCCGGCGCTGGGGCTTGACGATGGGCGGGCGCGGGCCGACGGCGATGTCGGCCGCGCCATGCTGGCCCAGGCCTTGGCGCTGGCGCTGTTCCAGGGCCTGCTGGCGCGGGTGCCCACCGGCCGGGCCTATGTCGAGGAGTCGCTGTCCCGGGGCCGGCGCATCGCCTTCGACCATGGCGCGGTGCGCACCGTGGACTGGGACTGCGGCGCGCTGCCGCCCGGCGAGGCGGCCATCAGCCGGGTGCTGCGGCCCCTGGGCTATGCGATGGCCGGGGTTTACCCCCTGGAACGCCTGCGCATGACGGGCCGGGCCTGGCGCCACCGCGACCTGCCCGAGGCGCTGCCGCAGTACTTCGTCTCCGAGCTGCATCCCGAGCGTTTCTCGCCGGCTTTCCAGGCTGCCGTGGGGCGTGTGGTCGGCGCGTCCACCGACCCGCTCGGCCCGGCCGACGTGGCCGACCTGGAGCGCCTCGACCGCGACGGCTGCCTGCCCGCCGCCCGGGCCGCGCGGCTGCTGCCCCGGCTGGTGGCCTGCTTCGACCGCCATCACGCCGGGCCGGCCTGGTCCGACTACCAGGCGCTGAAAGCCGAGTCGCCCGAGATGGCTTGGATCAGCACCGAGGGCAACGCCTTCAACCATGCGACCGACCGCGTGGCCGATCTGGCCGCTGTGGCTGAGGCGCAGAAAGCGCTGGGCCGGCCGTTGAAAGACCGAATCGAGGTCTCCGCCTCGGGCCGCGTGCGGCAGACCGCCTTCCGCGCCGATCCGGTGTTGCGGCGCTTCAAGGATGAAGGCGGCGGCGAGGTGGCGCAGGAAGTGCCGGGCTCGTTCTATGAATTCATCCAGCGCGCGCCGCTCCCGCCCGGCCTGGGCGGCGGCCTGGACCTGGCTTTCGACACCGGCAATGCCACCGGCATATTTGGCATGACGGCCGCCACCTGACGCGGCCCGCCGCCCCATCCACCACGACCCAGGAGGAACAACAACATGACCCCGCCGAACCCCGACCGCTACCGCGGAGAGATCGAATCCCTGCTCGACTCGCTGGGCGCGCGCCTGCCGCAGGCGCCGGCCACCGGCGGCTGGACGGTGCGCACGCCCATCGACGGCAGCACGTTGGCCCATTGGCAAGCCACGCCGGTGGACGAGGTGGCCGCGGCCGCCCGGCTTGCCCACGAGGCCTTCCTCGAATGGCGCCAACGCCCGGCGCCGCGGCGCGGCGAGGTGGTGCGCCGCTTCGGCGAGAAGGTGAGGCAGAACAAGGAGGCGCTCGGGCGCATCGTCTCGCTGGAGACGGGCAAGATTTTTTCTGAAGGACTGGGCGAGGTGCAGGAGGTGGTCGACATCTGCGATTTCGCGGTCGGCCTGTCGCGCCAGCTGCAGGGCCTGACGCTGCCGAGCGAGCGCC
>CBJNAE010000238.1:0-6736 GCA_966433995.1 uncultured Ideonella sp.
CTGCAGCCAGGTCGCGCGCAGCGCCTTGTGCCTAGCGGATGGGGGACGCGACGGCCCGGCCGGCGGCGACGGGCTGACGGCGGCCCAACGGCACGCGGTCAACGCCCTGATGCTGACCTGCGGCACCTACAACGCCGCTGGTGACTTCGCCATGCGCGTCGGTTTGCCGCTCAAGAGCGGCGTGGGCGGCGGCATCGTCGCCGTCATGCCCGGTGTCGGCGCGTTGTGCGCCTGGGCGCCCGGGCTCGACGCCGCGGGCAACAGCCTGGCCGCCGGCCGGGCCCTGGAACTCTTCGCGCGCGAGACCGGACTGTCTGTGCTGGCCTGAAGCCGGTTGTCGGCCATCGGCCATCGGTGCCAGGCGCCATGGGTTCATGGGTTCCCCGACCGCGATGCGGTGCGCGACTCGCTCACTGGCGCGAACGCCGGCCCGGGTGTTGGCCCAAGCGTCCGAAGGTTCCGCGATACCGAGTTCCATGAGCCAACCTCATATCGCCAGCCAGAACAAGTCAATTGTTCTTCGTTGCCGGTCGTTTCAAAGTATTCGGTATCCAAATTTCATTGGCGGGACCGAAATCCATGGCCTATCCGGCATCCAGCAACCCCAGGATTTCCTCGCGCGGCGGCAAGGGCGAAACGCTTGTCGCGCAAGAGGCTGCAATCCTTGAAAGCGTGTTGGACCTGGCCCGCTGGGCACCCAGCGGAGACAACTCCCAGCCTTGGCGCTTCGAAATGAAAGGAACTCGGCATGTCGTGGTGCACGGCACCGACACGCGGCATGCGAGCGTCTATGACTTCGAAGGTCGCGCCAGCCAACTGTCCTTGGGGGCATTGCTGGAAAACTTCCGGCTCGCCGCCACGGCGCATGGATGGCTGGTCGATGCGAAGCGGCGGCCAGGGCCGATCACCCACCCCACTTTCGACTTGCATTTCTCGCCTTCAAGGACCGTCCTGGACCCACTGGCCGACTGCATCCGGGCAAGGAGCGTGCAACGGGGCCCGATGAGCACCAAGCCTTTGTCCGATCCGCAGAAGGCCGCGCTCCAATCGGCGGTCGACCCCACCTACAAAGTGGTGTGGCGCACGGCCCCGCGGGACCGCTGGACGATGGCCCGCTTGCTTTTCGCCAACGCGCGCATCCGATTCTTGATGCCCGAGGCGTATGGATGGCATCGGCGCATGGTCGAGTGGGACGCCCGGTTCAGTCGCGACCGCATTCCCGATCAAGCGCTGGGCGCCAGCCGCCCAACCCTGGCGCTCATGCGTTGGGCCATGCGGAGCTGGAACCGCGTCCGGTTCACCGGCACCTGGCTGGCCGGCACCGTACTGCCGCGGCTGGAGATGGAGATGCTGCCGGCCTGGGCTTGCGCGGGGCATTTCCTGATCGTGGCGCGGGACGGCGCGTCCTGCCGGAGCCCTGACGCTTTCATCGACGCCGGCCGCGCCATGCAGCGCTTCTGGCTGACAGCCACTCACCTGGGTTTGCAACTGCAACCTGAAGTGACGCCGTTGATCTTCTCCTGGTACCAGCGGTCCGGGCAGCGGTTCTCGGCCGAACCGGGCCTGCAGGAACAGGCCCGGATCCTGGATGACCGCTTCGTCGACTGGCTTGGCCCCGATGACTGGCGAAACGCCGTGTTCATGGGGCGGATCGGAAACGGGCCCGCCGCTCATGCGCGGGCCGTCCGGTTGACGTCGCAGGAGCTCCAAGCGGACGTGCACAAGCGGCACAACGGAGGAGGGCATCAACCACTGCCATGCGGGCCATCGATCGATCCCACGATGCGCGGTCCGAGGTCACGTCCCGGCATTCTGCCGTCCGAGGTGAGAAGCGCCATAGGTCCTGGAGCGGTATCCACGAAGAAGCGGGTGGGTTTCGGCCTCGACAGGGATCTCAAGGCCGGGGCCGCTGCCCCATCCTCCCACCGCACAAGGGGGGCCCGATGAAGTTGTGGGAGCAGTGGGCCGCGCGCCTGCGCCGACCCTCGAAAGGGTTTCCCAGGTCCCTTCCGACCGAAGGTCATAGCGGCTTCTTGTCTGACACGGTCTACAAGGAAACGGTCATTCAGCAGGCCGAAGAAGACCCGCGCCGGTTCAAGATAAGGCTGGCCGGCCGGGTCTCGGTACAGCAGGAGGCACACGCACTGCTGAACCGGCGGTATGAAGAAAAAGGTTACCTGCAACAGGCAGCGCAGGCCTCGCCCCGCGAATTCACCTTCCTCACCTACCGTGACGCCAAGCCCAGCGGCACGCTCACCATCGGGCTGGACTCGCACCGGGGCCTGCACGCCGACGAGTTGTACGGTCGGGAGTTGGACGGGCTGCGCGCCAAGGGCCTGCGGTTGTGCGAATTCATCCGCATGGCCAGCCTGCCGGCTTGCGACTCGCGCGCCGCCACGTTGGCGGCGATGTTCCACACGGCGCTGATCTTCGCCCATCAGCTCAACGGCTGCACCGACGTGGTGGTGGAGGTGAACCCCAGGCACGTCGGCTTTTACACGCGGGTTCTGGGCTTCGAACTGATGGGGCCTCTCCGCAACAGCCCTAGAGTGAACGCGCCGGCGGTCCTCCTGCGCTGCGGCTTCGCCCACATCGACCAACAGATCAGGCATGCCCGCGAAGGCCGGCCGGGCCGGCACGGCAGGCGGTCCTTCTATGCCCATTCATTCAGCGGCCCGGAGGAGTCGGCGATACGCCTGCGGATGCAGGGCCGACTGCGCCTGCTGGCCGAGGTGGCGCATGCAAAACCCGGGCCTTCCCATGCATGACCTGCGGCTCCTGAGGGTCATCCTGCGCGAACTCCTGGGCCGCCGCACGCTGGCGCGCCGGCCCGAGTCCGACCTGGTGATGGTCGGGCAGGAAGAAACCGCAGCCTATGCGCTGGCGGGTCAGGTCGATCCGGATTTCGCTGCCGTCAACCTGCTGCACGCGGTGCACATTAGCCACCGCGTGCAAGGCCTCGGACGGGTGGTTGACCTGGCCTGCGGTCCGGCGACGCTGTTGATCGAGCTGGCCAGGTTCAATCCCGGGGTGTCTTTTCAGGGCATCGAACTCTCCCCGGAGATGATCGCGATCGCCAATCGCCGTATCGGGGAAGCCGGCCTGAGCAACGTGCGCATCACCCAGGCGGATATCACCCAGATGCACGGCCAGGTGGCCACCCGGTCGGCGGATGCTGTCATCTCATCGGTTGCCTTGCATCACCTGCCTTCGCTGGATCATCTGCGCCGATGCTTCCGGGAGGTCGCGCGCATCTTGAAGCCCGGCGGCTCGATCTACATCACCGACTTTGCGCGCTTCAAGGCGGAAAGCTCGGTGACGCACTTCGCCTACTTGAACGACACCGGAGACAGGCCGGACCTCGCCTGCTACTACAAGGACTACGAACAGTCGTTGCATGCGGCATTCCTGCTTGGGGAATTCGATTGCCTCCGCCGGGAGGAATTGAACGCTTTCCAAGCGCGCATCGCCGCCACCTTCCCGGTGCCCTTTTTCTTCATGATCCACACTGCCGCGCACCGGGGTGGCTCCTTGCCCATCGCCACCGCTCGGGCCCTGCTCGAACGCCATCGAGCCCTTCCCGCATCCGCGCGCAAGCGCCTCGCCCAATTGCGGTTTTTCCTGCGGTGGGGGGGCCTGAGCGACCAGCCCTTCCGGCAGCTGCTGAATGACGCGGGCCGTGCAAGCCCTGCGGAATGAGTCACTTGTCGAAACCGTTCGACAACGCGTCGCGCAGGTGGTCAACCAGGGCCCGCACCGCCCGGGGAACCACGGGGCTGTAGGGGCGGATCGCATAGATGCGTTCGCCGAAACCGCCGACCGGCCGCCAGTCGTTCAGCAGCAACCGCAAACGACGCGCCGAGGACGTCGGCCCGAGGCTGAAGTCCGGCAGCAGAGCGATGCCGAGCCCAGCGAGCGCGGCTTCGCGCAAGACCTCGCTGTTGTTGGCCGAGAAGGTGCCGCGGACCGGCACGGTCACCCGGCCATCGCCATCGCCGCCGCGTTTGGCGCGGCGCGGCACCGCAGCGGCCTCCGGCACGAAAGACCAGGTGGGCGTCTCGCCGGGCCGCAGATAGTGCAGGCAGTCGTGGCCGGTCAGCTCCGACGGGTGGGCCGGCGCGCCCCTGCGGTGCAGATAGGCCGGGCTCGCCACCAGCCAGGCGCGCGTCTCGCACAGGGGCCAGGCGACGTGGGTGTCCGGCGGTGCCGCCACGTGGCGGATCGCCAGGTCGAAGCCTTCCTGGGCCAGCGGCACCAGCCGGTCCGCCAGGTCCAGTTCGATGCGCACCTCGGGATGGCGGCGCAGGAATTCGGCCAGGTGCGGCACGATCCGCTGGCGCCCCAGCGCCACGGGCGCGGTGACGCGGACCAGCCCGCGGGGCTCGGCCGCCAGGTCGCGCACGCTGGCGAAGCCGCGCCCGATCTGCTCGAAGTGCGGGCGGGTGCCGTCGACCAGTTGCCGGCCCGCCTCGGTGAGTCGCACCGAGCGCGTGGTGCGCTGCACGAGCTGCACGCCGGCGGCCCTCTCCAGCTCGGCCATGCGTTGGCTCATCAAAGCCTTGGAGACGCCCAGGCGCCGCGCCGCCGCGGTGAAGCTCGACAGCTCGGCCAGGACGGTGAGGGCATGCAGGTGCGCCCACAGCGCGGGCGGGAAAGGGTTCATCGCGGTTCCATTGTGTTGCCGATCGCAAGCACCATTGTTCACCACTGAAAACAATGAAGTCAGCGGGAGCTGGTTGCCCGCTAGGCGGGCCCTGCCTAGACTGCGTTCCACCCGAAACCGAGGAGGCAGCGCGATGGCCACGACAACCCACACGACCGGCGGCATCGTCCAGCACTGGATCGGCGGCCGCCTTTCAACAGGCCGCGCAGGCCGCCTGCAGGACGTCTTCGATCCCGCCACCGGTCGGGTGGCGCGCCAGGTGGCGATGGGCACCGCCGAGGACGTCGACGCGGCAGCGAGCGCCGCCCAGGCCGCCCTCCCCGCCTGGGCCGACACGCCGCCGCTGCGCCGCGCCCGCGTGTTGTTCCGCTTCCTGGAGCTGCTCAACCGGTACCGCGACGACCTGGCCGCCCTCATCACCGGCGAGCACGGCAAGGTGTTCAGCGACGCCCAGGGCGAAGTGACGCGCGGCATCGAGATCGTCGAATTCGCCTGCGGCATCCCGCAATTGCTCAAGAGCGGTTTCACCGACCAGGTCTCCACCGGCATCGACAACTGGACGCTGCGCCAGCCGCTGGGCGTGGTGGCGGGCGTCACGCCGTTCAACTTCCCCTGCATGGTGCCGTGCTGGATGTTCCCGGTGGCTTTGGCTTGCGGCAACACCTTCATCCTCAAGCCCAGCGAGCGCGACCCGTCGGCATCGATTTTCATGGCCGAACTGCTCAAGGAAGCAGGCCTGCCCGATGGCGCATTCAACGTGGTCCAGGGCGACAAGGCGGCGGTCGACGCGCTGCTGCTTCACCCCGGCGTGAAGGCGCTGAGTTTCGTGGGGTCGACGCCCATCGCCCAGCACATCTACGAGACCGGCGCCCGCCAAGGCAAGCGTGTGCAAGCCCTTGGCGGCGCCAAGAACCACATGGTGGTGATGCCCGACGCCGACCTGGACCAAGCCGTCGACGCCCTGATCGGCGCGGCCTACGGCTCCGCGGGCGAACGCTGCATGGCCATCAGCGTGGCGGTGCTGGTGGGCGACGTGGCCGACCGCGCCCTGCCCCGGCTGGCCGAGCGCGCACGCGCTTTGAAAGTCAAGAACGGCATGGAAGCCGACGCCGAAATGGGGCCGATCGTGTCGCGCCAGGCGCTGGACCGCATCCGCGGCTGCATCGAGCAAGGCGTGGCGGAAGGCGCCCGGCTGGTGGTCGACGGGCGGGGCCTGAAGGTGCCCGGGCACGAAGGCGGCTTCTGGCTCGGCGGCACGCTCTTCGACCACGTGACGCCCGAGATGAAGATCTACCGCGAAGAGATCTTCGGCCCGGTTCTGGCCTGCGTGCGCGTACCCGGTTTCGCCGAAGCGGTGGACCTGGTGAATCGCCACGAGTTCGGCAACGGCGTGGCCTGCTACACCCGGGACGGCCATGTGGCCCGCGAATTCTCGCGCCGCGTGGAAGTGGGCATGGTGGGCATCAACGTACCCATCCCCGTGCCGATGGCCTGGCATGGCTTCGGGGGCTGGAAGCGGTCCCTTTTCGGCGACACCCATGCCTACGGCGAAGAAGGCGTGCGCTTCTACACCCGGCAGAAGTCGGTCATGCAGCGCTGGCCGCAGGCCACGTCCCGCGGCGCCGAGTTCGCGATGCCGACGTCGAACTGAAGGAAGGGGAAGGGCCGCACCGATCAGGGGTGTCGACAGGCCCTAAACCACGGCCCCCACCGCCGCGCCTGCCACCGCGGTGACGGCCATGGCCAGCACGCCCCAGAGGGTGACCCGCCAGGCCCCGGCCCAGGGATTCGCGCCGCCGGCGCGGGCGGCCACCGCCCCCAGCGAAGCCAATGAAACCAGCGTAGTGCCCACGGTCCATGGGATCAACCCGCGGCCAGCAGTCCAGGCCACCACCAGGAGCGGCAGCGCCGCGCCGACGGCGAAACTCGCGGCGGAGGCGACGGCGGCCTGAAGCGGCTTTGCATTGGACGCATCGGAAATCCCCAGTTCGTCGCGGGCGTGCGCCCCGGCCGCGTCATGCGCCATCAACTGGGTGGCCACCTCCCGCGCCAACGCCGGCTCGACGCCCCGGC
>CBJNAE010000239.1:0-6640 GCA_966433995.1 uncultured Ideonella sp.
ACGGGTGACGGCAAACAGTCGAACACATTGAAGAAATCACGAAGGAGACTGAACATGGGCCCCTTGCAAGGATTGAAAGTCGTCGAACTCGGCCAGCTCATCGCCGGCCCCTTCGCCGCCAAGACGCTGGCCGATTTCGGCGCCGAGGTGATCAAGGTCGAGCCGCCCGGCACCGGCGACCCGCTGCGCCAATGGCGGCTGATGCACGACGGCACCAGCGTGTGGTGGCAGGTGCAGTCGCGCAACAAGCACAGCGTCGCGCTCGACCTGAAAGACGCCACCTCGCGCGGCATCGTGCGCGCGCTGATCGACGAGGCCGACATCCTGGTCGAGAACTTCAAGCCCGGCGTGATGGAAGGCTGGGGCATGGGCTACGAGCAGTTGAGCGCCACCAACCCGGGTTTGATCATGTGCCGCATCAGCGGCTACGGCCAGACCGGCCCCTACAAGGAACGCCCCGGCTTCGCCATGGTGGCCGAGGCCATGGGCGGGCTGCGCCACCTCACCGCCGAGCCCGGCCGCGTGCCGGTGCGCATGGGCGTGAGCATGGGCGACACGCTGGCCTCGCTGCACGGCGTCATCGGCATCCTGCTGGCGCTGCAGCACCGGCACGCCACCGTCAGCGAAGCGGCGCCCAAAGGACTGGGCCAGGTGGTGGACGTGGCGCTCTACGAAGCCGTCTTCAACTGCATGGAAAGCCTGCTGCCCGAATACAGCGCCTTCGGCACGGTGCGCCAACCGGCCGGCGGCGCGCTGCCCGGCATCGCACCGAGCAACGCCTACCCCTGCACCGACGGCTGGGTGCTGGTGGCGGGCAACGGCGACTCCATCTTCAAGCGCCTGATGCGCGCCATGGGGCGCGACGACCTCGGCCAGGACCCCGGCCTGGCCGGCAACGCCGGGCGCGTGGCCCGCGTCGCCGAGATCGACGCGGCCATCGGCCAGTGGACGCAAGGCCGCTGCGTCGCCGAGGTGCTGGCGGCGCTGGAAGCCGCCCAGGTGCCGGCCGGCCGCATCTACACCGCCAAAGACATCGCCGAGGACCCGCACTACCGCGAGCGCGGCATGATTCAGACGATCACGCTGCCTGACGGGATGAAGCTCGACGTGCCTGGCGTCGTGCCCAAGCTCAGCGCCACGCCGGGTGAGATCCGCCGGCTGGCGCCGGCGCTGGGGCAGGACACGGAGGCGGTGCTCAAGCGGGTGTCATCGGTTCTGGCCGACCAAGACCCGGTTTGAACGGGCACCCGCCCATGACGCAGGTTTCCAGGGGTTGGTTGGGGGGCGCCGCGCGCGACCTCGCGCTGGCGCTGATCCGCGCCTACCAGCGCCACCTGTCGCCTCACAAAGGTTTTCGCTGCGCCTACCGGGCCCACACCGGCCGGGCTGGCTGCTCGGAACTGGGGCGGCGCGCGATCCGGCGGCACGGCCTGGCCGCGGGCATCGCGATCCTGCGCGACCGCCTCTTCCTTTGCGGCGTCGCCCACCGACGGTACGGGCAGGTATCGCGCAGGCCCTCCAGGCAGCAACGCGGCGACTGCGACCCGGGCTGCGACCTGCCCTGCGACGGTGGTTGCGACGGGCCGGGCGGCAAAGGCCTGTCGAAAGCCTGCGATGCGGCGGACTGTGCGAGCAACTGCTGCGATTGCGACTGGCCGAAGCGCGATCCCGACAAGAAAAGGAAGAGGAAAGGCCGCGAGGAGCGCGATGTCCACATTCCGGCGAAGCGCTGAGCCCACCCCCGGCGGGCGGGCGGCACCGAAGCAGCCGCTTTCATCAGGCCGTCATGGCGGCCTCCGAGCATGTGGGTTGGACTCCCATCGACTGTCGGCGCGCGGCGCAGGCGGTCCCCGCCCAACATGCTGCTCCTCCTCTTATTGCCCCACCGCCTGCTGCCCGGCGCGGCCGGCGCCACGTCCACCTCGCGGCCTCGCCCGCCCACCGCACCGGCCCCCGCGGCCTGGTGGAACGGCGGCCACGCGGTGCGCACGCGCCTGCTGGACGCCCTGTCGCTGATGCTGCCCAGCGCGGAGCAGTTCCTGATCGACACGGCGAGGGACTGGATGGCGAGCGGCGGCCGCCACGGCGGGGCGGACGGCCCGGCGACCCTGCGCCAACCGGTGGCCGGCCTCATGGCCGAAGAGCGCGCCCACCAACGCGCCCACCGTTGCTACAACCAGCGGCTGCACGAAGCCGGCCTGCCGGCGCGGCGGCTGGAGCGGCGCATTGAATCGGCGGTGGCTGAACTGGCGGCTCTGCCGCTGAACCAGCGCCTGGCGCTGGCCAATGCGCTGGAGCACCTGACCGCCGTGTTCGCCCGCGAAGTCCTGCGCGAAGGCAGCCCTTGGCTGGCCTCGCCGGACGGTGCGGAGGGCCGCATGTGGCGCTGGCACGCCGAAGAGGAACTGGCGCACAGCGACGTGGTGTTCGACCTGCTGCCGCATGCCGGCGTGGCCCGGCGCCACAAAGTGCTGGCGGTGGCGATGGCCGCGGCCTACCTGGCGCACGACCTGCTGTCGCTGACCTTCTCGCTGTGCGCCCACGACGCGCGCAGCGGCGCGATCTCCCGCGCGAGGCTGGCGGCCCAGGCTGGCGCGCTGGCGGTGCGTGCGGCGCCCTCGCTGCTGCGCATGGCGGTGGGCGGCGCGCGGGTGCTCACCCGGGCGATGCGGTAAAGCCCACGCCAGGCGCGGGCTATCCCATGCGACCACGCCTCAGCGTGTTTCCGCGGCGACATGCGCCGCGGGCGATTCCCATGAACCCGGCGTCACGGCGACTCGCGGGTCGTTCAGGGCTGGTTGCCCCTGTTGCTGCCGCTGAGAGACCACCTGCTGCAGCATGGCCTCGAAGCGCGCATGGATGCGGTCCCAGCCCAGGGCCAGCGCGGTTCGGCGCGCCTGCGCGCGCACAGCGGCCAGACGCGGCCGGTCGGCGGCCAGTGCGGCCGCGGCATGGGCCAGGGCGGCGCTGTCGCCGAAGGGCGCGAGCAAGCCGTTGTCGCCGCTGCGGATCAACTGGCCGGCGGCCGCGTGGTCGAACGCCACCACGGCCAGGCCGCTGGCCAGGGCTTCGGTCGTGACGTTGCCGAAGGTCTCGGTCAGGCTGGGGAAGACGAACAGGTCGGCCGACGCGTAGTGCGCCGCCAGGTCTTCGCCCGAGCGCTGGCCGGCGAAGACGGCGTCGGGCCGGCGGGCCTGCAGCTCGGCGCGCTGCGGCCCGTCGCCCACCAGCAGCAGCCGCGCGCGCGGTTGCCGCTGGCGGACCGCGTCGAAGGCCACCAGCAACGCGTCCAGGTTCTTCTCGGGCGCCAGACGGCCGACGCAGGCGACGACCAGGTCGTCAGGCGCCGTACCCCACGACAAACGCAGCGCCTCGCTGCGGCGCGCGGGGTTGAACTGCAGGGTGTCGACGCCTCGCGTGACGACGGACAGGCGTTCGAAGCCGCAAGCGGCCAGTTCGTGGCGCAGGGCTTCGGTGGGCACCATGGTGCAGTCGGCGCGGTTGTGGAAGCCGCGCAGGTAGCCCATGATGGGCCGGTCCAGCCAGCCGATGCCGTAGTGGCGGCTATAGGCGTGGAAATTGGTGCGGAAGTCGGAGCTGACCGGCAGGCCCGTCGCGCGCGCGGCGCGCAGCGCCGACCAGCCCAGCGGCCCTTCGGTGGCGATGTGCACCACGTCGGGCCGGTTCCGCGCCCACAGCTTCTCCAGGGTGCGCTTGCAAGGAAGGCCCATGCGCAGGCCAGGGTAGCCCGGGATCGGCAGGCCCCGCACCAGCACTTCCTCCAGGCCGCCACGGCGGTCGGCGACGTCGGCTTTGCCCTGACGGGGCCGGACCAGCTGCAGGCTGTGGCCGCGGCCGCGCAGGCCGTCGACCACGCGGGCCATCGTCATCGCCACGCCGTTGACTTCGGGCGGGTAGGTTTCGGTGACGACCGCGACGCGCAGCGCGCCGGAGGGTTCGGCGGGCGAGGCGTGTCGGTCTCTCGCCGGTGTGTGCGGGTGCTGGGTGTCCATGGCGAGGATGCTGCCGGGCCAGCGAGTCAATTCGATGACACGCACGCCGCGGCGGCGCGGCCGTCGAAGGCGCGCTGTCATGCCGCTTTCACGCGGGAGGACCACCATCGCCGCGCCGGCGCGCAACGCCAACCACCACCGAAAGAGGATGAACCACCGTGGCGACGATCAAGAAATACCTCGATGAACTCGCGGTCCAGCGCTGGGACGACCACCGCTACTACCACCACAGCCGCATCAACCAGAGCCTGCACCTGTTCAGCGCGCTGAGCTTCCTGTGCGCCTATGGCCTGCTCTTCGTCGACCCGGCGATGGCCGCGGTGCTGGCCTGGTGCGTGTCGATGACCAGCCGCCAGGCCGGCCATTTCTTCTTCGAGCCGCGCGGCTACGACCACGTGAACCGGGCCACCGACGCGCACAAGGAGGCGATCAAGCTGGGCTACAACATACGCCGCAAGGTGGTGCTGATGTCCGCCTGGGCGGCCATCCCGCTGGCGCTGTGGCTGTGGCCCACGCTGTTCGGCTGGATCCAGCCGGCGCAGGGCTTGCCGGGCTACGCGCACGACGTCGGCATGGCCTGGCTGGCGCTGGGCGTGGCGGGCCTGCTATTGCGCGTGCTGCAGTTGTGGATGCAGAAGGACCTGGCCACCGGCCTGGTGTGGATGTTCAAGATCCTGACCGACCCCTTCCACGATGTGCTGCTCTACTGGAAGGCGCCGCTGCACCTGCTGCGCGGCGAGTTGATCGACCCGATGACGCACCTGCGCGGGGGCCGCCACTGAACACCGCCCCGCCGGGTGGCCGCGGGGCACCCGCCGCCGGCTCAGAAGCTGTGAATGAATTCGACGCGCCCGAGCGGTCCGCCAGAACGGGGCCCATCAAGCCTGTCCTGAGCCTGGTCGAAGGGGCGCAAAGCACAGCCGTGGCTCGGGCCATGGCGAGCATTTGCGACGCGGAGTGGGCCCGCTTTGGCGGGCCGAGCGGGTGTGCCGGATTTGTTCACCGCTTCTCAGGAGGCGAAGCGGTGGGCCCACATCTCGCGCAGGATGCCGCGCCGGATGCCTTTGTCGGTCTGGCCCCCGTCGCCCCACCACCACCCGTCGCGCTTCATCTCTTCGGCCGCGGCCACGAAGCGCCGCGCCACTTCTTCGAAGTCCGCGTCGCCGTAGTTCAGGCTGAAGATGAAACGCCCCGTCCCCACCCAGCTCAAGGCCAGGCCGTGCGCGCGCATGTAGAACTGCAGCATCCAGTGGTAGCGCGAGGGCTGGTCGTAGAGCACTGTCCAGATGCTCTGCAAGTGGGCCACCCGCACCGGCACGCCGGCCTCGGTGAGCCGCTTGTTGACGAGGGCGGCGCGCGCGTCCCAGCGTTCGTCCAGACCATCGTAGAGGGCCAGCACCTCGGGCCGTTCGAGGCGGCGCAGGAAGGCGTTCATCGCGCCCATCACGTAGGGGTGGGCGTTGAACGTACCGCGCGCGAAGCAGATGTCGGCCGGCCTGTCCTCGCGAAAGCGCTTCATCCACTCGCCGCGGCCGCAGACGACGCCGACGGGCAGGCCGCCGCCCAGCGTCTTGCCGTAGGTGACCAGGTCGGCCTGCACGCCGAAGTAGGCCTGCGCGCCGCCGGGCGCGAGGCGGAAGCCGACGAAGACCTCGTCGAAGATCAGCGCGATGCCGCGCGCGCTGCACACCGCACGCAGCGCGCGCAGCCAGTCGGCGTATGCCTGGCGGTCGAAGCCGGCGCGGCGGCGGCTGGCCACCAGCGAGGAGTCTCCCGGCGCCGCGCTGTTGGGGTGCAGCGCCTGCAGCGGGTTGACCAGCACGCAGGCGATGTCGCGGCGGCTGCGCAGCACCTGCAGGCTGCGCTCGTCCATGTCGCGCAGGGTGTAGGTCTCGCGCGGCGGCAGCGGGTTGCCGGGGCCGGGCTGCACGTCCTCCCACCAGCCGTGGTAGGCGCCGCAAAAGCGCACCAGGTGCTTGCGGCCGGTGTGGTATCGGGCCAGGCGCACCGCCTGCATCACCGCCTCGGTGCCGGACATGTGGAAGGACACCTGGTCCATGCCCGAGATGGCGCGCAGGCGCCGCACGTTGTCGAGCACGCAGGGGTGGTAGGCCCCGAGCACCGGGCCGAGGTCGCGCGCCAGCGCGACGCCTTCGTCGACACAGGCTTTGTAGAAGTCCACCCCGAAGAGATTGACGCCGTAGGAGCCGGCCAGGTCGTAGAGGGCTTCGCCGTCGAGGTCGCGCACCTGCACGCCGGAGGCTTCGCAGAGGAAGGCGCCCACCTTCAGGTGCCGGCGCAGGTAGGGGCTGTAGGGGAAGGGCACGCGGTAGGCGCCGGTGAACTGCAGGTCGGGAATGGACTCGCGCGCCGCCTGCGTCATCTCGATGGTTCGCGAATGGCGTGCGTTCAGCGCCCCGGCCAACCGGTGGAAGACTTCGCGCCGCTGCGCGGCCACGGCCGCGGGCGCGCCATCGGAGCAGAAGAAGCTCGCCTCGTCGAAGGCGTAGCCCGGGATCAGCGAGGCCACGCGCTGGGCCATGCGCGAATGGCCGGCCAGCGAGCGGTGCTTGGCGCGCGACAGCTGCAGCCGCCGCCGCGCGCGCGGCAGGGCCCAGGCCAGCGCG
>CBJNAE010000240.1:0-6634 GCA_966433995.1 uncultured Ideonella sp.
CGTCGCTGACCATCGACATGGCCGGCGAGTTGGTGCTTTGCGCCGAGCCGCTGACCTTGACATTGCAGCCCACGGGCTCCCAGGACGGCGGGGAGACCTCGTAAGTGACGCAGTAGTCGATCGCCGCCTCGTCGAATTGGTCGGGGCGGTTCATCAGGCGCAGCACGTCCAGGCGCAACTGCCAGTAGGCCGGGTCGGCGTCGCGCACGCCGGTGGGCGCCGCTTCCTGCAGCACCTGTAGCAGGCGCTCGCCGGCGAGCCAGCGCATGTCGAGTTTCTGAGGCATCCAACTGCGCAGCAGGTCGCTCAACAGCGCGCTGGCCTCGACGTCGATGCTCTTGAAAGCGCTCCAGTCGAACACCCAGGGCAAGGGCATCTGCAAGGACTGGGAGCGCAGCTTGTTGACCGCTTCCCCGTCCATGTGCTCGGGGCTCGCCCAGCCGACCTGTCCCGAAACGCCGGCGCTGCTGGATTTCGGCGCGTCGTCGTGCGCGGAAGACACGGCCTCGGCGACCAGCTTGGGCATCGAGAACCACTGCGGCGGCGACCAGCCGAAACGCTGGACGTAGTCCATCGCCAGGCTGTCGAACTTGGACTGCTGGCCGATGGCGCGATAAAGGTCGAACAGCACCAGCCAGGTTTCGGCGTGGTCGACGCGCCGGCCCTGGCCTTCGATCAGGGTGTTCAGCGACTGCTCGCAATTCTCGAAGTCGGCGTTGGCGAAGGCGATCACCGCTTCGTCGAGTTCGGGGTCGTGCACGACTTCGCTGACTTCCATCGCCAGGGGATTGGCGAAAGATGCGGCCGAGGTGTCGAGGGAGAAGGCGTTCGCCGCTGTCGCGCCGGCGGGTTTGCCTCCAGCCGTTGCGGGCGCGGTGGCAGCGCTGGAGGAGGCGGGCGGTGCCACCGCCGCTTCGGTCGTGGGGCGGGGCCCGGCCGGGGGCTTGCCCGCGGCGGTCTGGTCCAGCGGCGCCGGCTGGGTGGGCGCGTTGTAGAACTCGGGGGAGCGGCGCCTGGCGTTGAGCTGGTTGTCGCCGACCATCTGCTGCTCGATCTCGTCGATCTTGGCCTTGACGCCGCTGTCGGGCTTGGCGCCGCTCTCGGCACGCACCTCCGAGTCGTCGAGGCGGGACGAACCGCCCAGCGCCGCCAGTTGTTCGCCGCTCAAGCCTTCGCGGCGCACCTTGCGCAGCATGTCGAATTCGCGCTTGCGGACGAAATCGTTGCGCCGCTTGCGCTCGATCATCGCCTTCAATTCATGCTTGGCGAATTCCGACTCACGCGTGCCGGACGCAGGGCCATCCAGGTCGTTCCATTCCGTGGACGGGTTCGCCACGAATTTGACAACCTTGCGGAAGAAGCTGGTCGTGTCTTTGGGGTCCGCCATGAATCGAGGGTGGGGGTGCGAAGGGCTCGTGTCGGTGCTGCCGGGGTGTCCGTGGAAGCTGCGGTGTTTCTTCGTTCGCGAACCGTCGACCGCGTCAATCGCCGAACATCTTCTGCTTCAGCTCGCGGCGCTGCTGGGCTTCCAGGGACAGTGTAGCCGTCGGGCGCGCCACCAGGCGGCCCAGGCCGATGGGCTCGCCGGTTTCGTCGCAGAAACCGTAGTCGCCGGCGTCGATCCGGTTCAGCGACTGCGAAATCTTCTTCAGGAGCTTGCGTTCGCGGTCGCGGGTGCGCAACTCCAGCGCGTGTTCTTCCTCGATCGTGGCGCGGTCGGCCGGATCGGGGACGATGGAGGTGTCTTCCCTGAGGTGCTCGGTGGTTTCGCCGGCGTTGCTCAACAGGTCGTCCTTGAGGGCCTGCAGCCGCGCGCGGAAGAATTCCAGCTGCTTCTCGTTCATGTACTCGGCTTCCGGCATGGCCAGCAGCTCGGCTTCAGTGAGGTCCTTGCCCGCCTTGTTCTTCCAGGCGCTGGCGAGTTTCGGGTCGATGTTCTGCGTTTGTTTCGGGGTTTCCAAACCGAGGTTGTTCATTTGTCGTGTCGGGGGCCGGGGCGGTGCGAACCGGTCGGCGAATCGGGAGGTGGGAAGGGGCAGGGGAGCCTGCGCAGGAGGTGGCGCCACGGCCTTGGCGCCTGCGCGGGGGCGGGGCGCGGTGGGTTCGCCAGCTTGTGGCGCCGGGGACGGTGCGGGTGGCGGGGGAGGCGCCTTGGCTGGAGCCGCCGCTGCCTTGGGGTTGGGTTTGGTGGTCACCTGGACGTCATTCTTTGTTTCTTTGACGGGCGGCTTGGAGGTCGCCTTGGCCGGGGTTTTGGGGGCGGGGGCCGGAGACTTGCTGGCCTTGGCCGCCGGCTTCGCCGCCGCGGGCTTGACCGTGGCGGCTTTCGCTGCGGGTTTCACCGCGGTTTTTGCCGCGGTTTTGGCCGCGGGTTTCGTGGCGGGTTTGACCACTTTGGCAGTTGCCTTCTTCGGGCTGGTGGTCTTGGCCGGTGTTTTGCTCACAAAGGTCTCCTCGCAACGCCGATTAGCCGTCCGGATACCGTCCTTCCTCCCAATCACCGCGCTATGGGGGCTGGCTCAGGCGGGGCGGATTGTAGCCACGTTGTTCATTGAATGGGGGCGATATTTAAGGGGCCGAATCCACCCTCGGGAAGCCGTCAAGCCAGGCAGTTCTCCAGGCCGTCGAGCAGGATGTCCTTGGGCAGGTCCAGGCCGATGAAAACCATTTTGCTGACCCGTTTCTCGCCCGGCATCCAGGCTGGCCCCAGGTCGCTGCCCATCAGTTGGTGCACACCCTGGAAAATCACTTTCCGGTCGGTGCCTTTCATGTTCAGCACGCCCTTGTAGCGCAACAGCTTGGGGCCGTAGACCTGCACGATGGCGCCGAGGAAATCTTCGAGCTTGGCCGGGTTGAACGGTTTGTCTGCCCGGTAGACAAAGGACTTCACGTCGTCGTCGTGCCGATGGTGGTGGGCGTGGCTCGGGTGGTCGCAGTGCTCGCCGTGTTCATGGTCATGGTGGTGGTGGCCGTGATCGTGCGGGTCGGCGTTGAGGAAGTCCGGGTCGATGTCCAGTTTGGCGTTGAGGTTGAAGCCCTTCAAGTCGAAGACCGACGAAAGCGGCACATCGCCGAAGTTGACCACTTTTTGCGGCGCCCGGGGATTCATGTGCTTGATGCGGTGCTGCAGCGCGTCGAGCGCGGCCGCATCGACCAGGTCGGCCTTGCTGATGAAGATCTGGTCGGCGAAGCCGATCTGCCGACGGGCTTCCTGGCGGGTGTCGAGCTGCTGGTCGCCGTGCTTGGCGTCGACCAGGGTCAGCACGGAATCCAGCAAATAGATCTCCGCGATCTCGTCGTCCATGAAGAAAGTCTGCGCCACCGGGCCGGGATCGGCCAGGCCGGTGGTCTCGATCACCACGCGGTCGAACTTCAACTCGCCCTTGCGTTTCTTCTCGGCCAGCTCGGACAGCGTGGTGCGCAGGTCTTCGCGGATGGTGCAGCAGACGCAGCCGTTGTTGAGCTGGATGATCTGCTCTTCGCGGTCCTGCACCAGGATCTCGTTGTCGATGTTCTCGTCGCCGAACTCGTTCTCGATCACGGCGATCTTCTGCCCATGGGCTTCGGTGAGCACCCGTTTGAGCAGGGTGGTTTTGCCCGAACCGAGAAAGCCGGTCAGGATGGTGGCGGGGATGAGGGCCATGGTGCTTCGTTCCTACGAGGGGAGTTCAATGGATATCGACAACCCTTGAAACTAGCACACTTGCCCGCCGGCCGCCGCGGCCAAGCCCCCGCAGGCGCTGAGGCCGGCATGGGGTAAGCTCTTGATTCGATTCACCACTGCGGCGCCCAAGCAGCCTGAGGGTTGCCTTCCCCCGTCGATGACAGACCCCCATCCCCCCTCCACGGGCCGCCAGCGCGCCGCCCAGGCGTCGCTCGACCCCGCACCGGAGCGGGAGTCCGACAACAAGGCGGGCGACCACCAGAAGCGCAACCTGTTCCAGCGCCTGGTCGAGTTCATGTCGCCGGGCCCCGACTCGCGCGACGAGTTGATGGAGACGCTGGCCGACGCCGAGCAGCGCGAGCTGATCGAACCGGAGTCGCGCATGATGCTGGAGGGCGTGCTGCGCATGGCCGACATGACGGCCGGCGACGTGATGGTGGCGGCGCCCCGCATGGACCTGCTCGACATCGCCGCCGACTACGACGACTTGCTCCACCTGGTGATCGAGACCAGCCATTCGCGCTTCCCCGTCTACGAGGACCGCAAGGACAACATCATCGGCATCCTCATGGCCAAGGACCTGCTGAAGGTCCAGCGCTCGCCCGACTTGAACCTGCGCACGCTGCTGCGCCCGGCCGTCTACGTGCCGGAGTCCAAGCGCCTGAACGAGCTGTTGCGCGACTTCCGCTCCAACCGCAACCACCTGGCCATCGTGATCGACGAGTTCGGCGCCACCGCCGGCCTGATCACCATCGAGGACGTGCTCGAAGAGATCGTCGGCGAGATCGAGGACGAGTTCGACGAGAAGGACGGCGACAGCAGCATCTACACCCTGGCCGACGGCGCACAGCGCGTGGCAGGCGACGCCGAAATCACCGCGGTGAACGAGGCCTTCTCGGTGGAATTCCCGTCTTCCGAATTCGACACCATCGGCGGCCTGGTGGCCCATGAGCTGGGCCGTGTGCCGCGGCGGGGCGAATCCGTCACCCTGGGTGGGCTGGTCTTCACCGTCATGTTGACGCGCGGCGGCGCGGTGCGCTGGTTCAAGGTGGTCCGCGCCTTGCCGCCCGGCGACGACGAGACATCCGGCTGACCCGGGCCATGCGGTTCGGCGTCTTTCCGAGGGCCTTGCGGTCGGCCTGGGCCGTGGCCGCTGCCGGCGTCCTGCACGGCCTGTCCTTCTCGCCCGCCGATGCCTGGTGGCTGCAATTGCTGGCCCTGGCCGTCCTGGCGGTGGCCGCCGGAGCGGCGTCCCCGCGCCGCGCCGCATGGCTCGGCGCGGTCTTCGGCACCGGCTGGCTGGTGGCCGGCTTCTGGTGGCTCTATATCAGCATGCACCGCTTCGGCGGGCTGCCGTCCTGGATGGCGGCGGCCGCGGTGCTGTTGCTGGGGGCTTTGCTGTCCCTTTACTACGCGTTCGCGCTGGGGGCCTGGGCGCGCTGGCTGCGGCCCGGGGGCGGCGGCCCACGGTCGCTCTGGGGCGAGGCGGCGGGTTGGACGGCCTGCTGGATGCTCGCCGAGCTCGCGCGGGCGACGCTGCTGACGGGTTTCCCGTGGATCGCCTCCGGCTATGCCCATTCGGTCGGCCCGCTGGCGGCCTGGGCGCCGTGGATCGGCGTCTACGGGCTGTGCGCCCTCGCGGCGTTCTGCGCGTTCGCGCTGGCGGCCTGGTGCCGCACCGACGGTGCCGGCCGGCGCGGCGCGTCCACCCTGACCTTGGCGGCCGCGGGCTTGCTGGCGCTGGGGGCGGCGTTGCCGGCTGAATTCACGCGGTCCACCGGTGTCCTGTCGGTCAGTCTGCTGCAGCCGAATGTGGCGCAGGACCTGAAGTTCGACCCTGATCGCATGGACGCCAACCTGAAAGACCTCGCCGGGCAGATGCGCGCCGCCAAGGGCCAGTTGGTGCTGACGCCGGAATCCGTGGTGCCGCTGTCCCACGACGACCTGGGCGCCGACTTCTGGGAGGAACTGCGCCAACCCTACCTCGCCCCGGGGCGGGGCGCGCTGGTGGGCATCTTCCTCGGCGACGGCGAAGGCGGCTACGTCAACTCCCTGGTCGGGCTGTCGGCCGCCGAGGGCGAATACCACTACGGCAAGCGCCACCTGCTGCCGTTCGGCGAAGTCATCCCGCCGGGATTCGGCTGGTTCGTCCGCATGATGAACATCCCCCTGGCGGACCAGGCGCGCGGCCGCAGCACTGAGCCCTTCGAGCTGGCCGGCCAGCGCATCCGACCCCTCATCTGCTTCGAAGACCTGTTCGGCGAGGACATGGCCGGCAGCATGGTCGGCCCCCGAGCCGCCACCGTGCTGGCCAACGCCAGCAACCTGGCCTGGTTCGGCCGCCTGCTGGTGCAGGACCAGCACCTGCAGTTCTCGCAGATGCGCGCGCTGGAGTTCCAGCGCCCCGTGGTGCGCGCCACCAACACCGGCGCCACGGCCGTGGTCGACCACCGCGGCCGGGTGACGGCCCGCCTGCCGGCCTGGGAGCACGGCCTGCTGGAAAGCCGGGTGGAAGGCCGCCTCGGCGACACGCCCTACGCCCGTTGGCTCAGCGCCTGGGGCTTGTGGCCGCTGCTCGGCGCGGCGCTGCTGCTGTCGCTGGCCGCCGCCTGGGCGGCGCGGGGCGCCGGCGGCCGCGGCGCGCGCGCCTAAAATCCGCCGCTTGTCCAGGCCCGCCGCCGCCGCGGCGCGGGGCCCGGCCCCTTTCCACCCACGGACGCTCCGCGTCGATCCACATGCTGACCTTCCAGCAAATCATCCTCAAGCTGCAAGACTATTGGGCCCGCCAAGGCTGCGCCCTGCTGCAACCCTATGACATGGAGGTCGGCGCCGGCACCAGCCACACCGCCACCTTCCTGCGGGCCATCGGCCCCGAGCCCTGGAAGGCGGCTTACGTGCAGCCCAGCCGCCGGCCCAAGGACGGCCGCTACGGCGAGAACCCGAACCGCCTGCAGCACTACTACCAGTACC
>CBJNAE010000241.1:0-6592 GCA_966433995.1 uncultured Ideonella sp.
GTTCGGCAGCCCCTCCTACGACGTGGCGCGCAAGGTCAAGTGCTCGGTGATGATCAGCAAGCGCCCCGGGGCCGTGGCCTGAGCGGGGGCCTGCCGGGCGGCGCGCAAAGCGCCGCTCAGCAACGAGAAAGCCTGTCCGGAGGACAGGCTTTTCTATGGGCATCCGCCCGGCGTTTCACGCCGCCATCGACAGCTGCTTGCGCGCCCGGTGCAGCCGCACGAACAGGTTCTCTTCGCTGATCGCAAGCTGCCGGCACACCTCGTCGGAAGGCAGGTCCTGCAGCACCCGCTTTTCCATCGCCGACCGCAGGCCGGCGGGCAGCTTGGCGATGCCCGCCAGCGCCCGGCCCAGGCGCTGGCGCTGCAGGGCCAGCTCGTCGGGGCCGGCGTGCGGGCAGGCCAGGCGCGACAGCAGGGCGCCGCCGTCGTCTTCCTCGCCGGCGTCCAGGCTGTCCCAGCCCGCGCGCTGGCGCACCAGGTCGACGATCTTGTGTTTCAGGACCGCCGTCAGCCAGGAGCGCAACGCCGAGCGGCCGGCGAACAGCGCGCGGCCGGACAGCACCGCTTCGAAGACATCGTGCACCACGTCCTCGGCCAGCAGGGGGTCGTGCAGCTTGCGCCGGGCGAACCGGACCAGGTGGTCGCGGTGCGACACCATGTCGCGCCAGGACACCGCCGCTGCCTCGTCGGGGACCGGCTGGTGCGGTGCGTCCCGGTCCGCGGCGCTTTGGGGCATGCAGGGCACGGGGTGGGGGGCGGTGAAAGCGGTGTCCATGGCGCGGGCTTCCTGGGTAGTGAAGGGGAGGGCGACGCGGCGCGTAGGCCGGTGGCGTGACTTTCGCGGCCGCGCCTCGCGCCGAGATCGCCGAACCTCACGGGAAGATCACATCGCCGCTGTTTTGCGCTCACGCGCCCGGCGGCCGGCATCGCCTCGCGTAAGGTCGCCCGCGCTGCACCGACAATCCCGCCATGGCCGCCTTTTCCCTGCTGATCGCCGAAGACCAAGCCGACATCCGCGAATTGCTGACGCTCAACCTGCGGCAGGCGGGTTACGACGTCACCGCCGTGGTGGACGGCGCTGCCGCGCTGGCGGCCCAGCTCGACCAGCCCCGCGACCTGCTGGTGCTCGATCTGATGATGCCGGGCCTGGACGGCCTGGAGGTGTGCAAGGCCCTGCGCGCGCGCGGCAGCGCCGCGCCCATCCTGATGCTCACCGCCAAATCGACGGAGCTCGACCGGGTGCTGGGCCTGGAACTCGGCGCCGACGACTACCTCACCAAGCCCTTTTCGTTGCCCGAGTTGTTGGCCCGGGTCAAGGCGCTGCTGCGGCGCTCCGAGCTGGTCCGCCGCGCTCAGGCCCAGCCGGCGCCGGCCGGCGACCTGCTGCGCAACGGCGAATTGCGGATCTCCCCCGCCAAGCGCGAGGTGAGCCTGCGTGGGCAACTGCTGGACCTCACCGCGCTGGAGTTCGACCTGCTGCTGCATTTCGCCAGGCACCCGGGCCAGGTGTTCTCGCGCGGCCAATTGCTCGACTCCGTCTGGGGCTACAGCCACGACGGCTACGAGCACACCGTCACCAGCCACATCAACCGGCTGCGCGCCAAGATGGAGCGGGACCCGATGCGGCCGGAGTACATCCTCACCCTGCGCGGCGCCGGCTACAAGATGCGCGAGCCGCCGCCATGAAAGTCCGCACCCGGCTCGCGCTCACCGTCTGGGCGACCGGCCTGCTGACGGCGCTGGGCGTGATCGCCACCGTGGTGCTGGCCTTTGCCGCCTTCGAACACGAGTCGGCCTATGACCGCGCCAACACCTTCCTGGGGCGCGTGGTGCGCAACCACGACAACATCCTGGAAATGCAGTCGCGCAACCCGGAGGAATTCGACGCCTGGCTGCGCAACCTGGTGCTGTTCGAGACCGACACCCAGCTCTACCTGCTCGACGCCGAGGGCCGGGTGCTGGCCAGCACTGGCCAGGCGCGGCTGCCGCCGGGCTTCCGGGTCGCCCTGGAGCCGGTAAAAACCGCTGCGGCCGTCGCCGAGGGCGGCATGCGCAGGCCCTATGTGATGGGCGACGACCCGGAGCGCATGGACGACGACGCCGTGATCGCCGCGCGCTCGCTGCGCCGGGCGGTGATCCGCGCCACCGGTCCGGTCGACGGCTACCTCTACCTGGTCTGCCACAAGCCGCCGCTGCCGCCCGGGCGGCTGGAAGCCTTCCGTTCCAGCTTCGCCAAGCCGGCGCTGGTCCTGGTGGCCGGCGTGGTGTCGCTGGCCACCTTGTTCGCCTGGTGGGCCACCGCCACCGTGATCCGCCCCCTGCGCCGCCTCAGCGCCGATGTCGCCCAGGTGGCGCGCGACGGCCTGGGTGCCTCACCCGGCGAGCCCGGCCCGGAGCCGGGTTTCGCCGGCGGCGCCTTCGCGCCGGACGCGGCCGACGGCCGGGCCGATGATGAATTCGGCCAGCTCGGCCGCGGCTTCCAAAGCATGCTGGCCACGCTGCGCCAGCAATGGCAGACCCTGCGCCGACTCGACCACTTCCGCCGCGAAGGCGTCAGCAACCTGTCGCACGACCTGCGCTCGCCGTTGACGGCCACCGTCGCCTGCCTGGAAACCCTGGAGCAGCGCTGGGCCGCGGACGACGCCGGCCCGACCCGCGGCGAGGACCTGCGCCTGGTGCAAGTCGCGCTGCGCAACACGCGCAACGCCGCCCGGCTGGTGCGCTCGCTCGGCGAGCTGGCCCAGCTGGACGAGCCCGAGTTCCAACTGCGCACCGAAACGCTCGACGTCGATGAATGGCTGGGCGACATCGCGATGCGCTTCGCCCAGCGCGCGGCCGGGCTGGGTATCGAACTGCGGTGCGAGCCGGCGCAAGGAGCGGGCGCGCTCCCGGCCCTGCCGCCCATCGCCGCCCTGGACGTCGAGCTGTTCGAGCGCGCGGTGGCCAACCTGGTGGACAACGCCTTGAAGTTCACGCCGAGCGGCGGCCGGGTCGTGCTGTCGGCGCGGGTGCTGGCCGGCGGCGCGGGTTCGCGGCCCTGGGTGCGCATCAGCGTCGCCGACACCGGCCCCGGCATCTCCGCCGCTGACCTGCCTCATCTGTTCGACCGCTTCTACCAGAGCCGCCGCACCACCGCGCCGGCCAGCAGCGACGAGGGCCGAGGCCTGGGACTGGCCATCGTCAAGCGCATCGTCGAGCTGCACCAGGGGCATGTGGAGGTCGACAGCGCGCCGGGGCAGGGCACGCGGGTGCACCTCCTCGTGCCGTCGGCGGGCCCGTGAGCCGGGACTGTGAATCGCGATTCGTCGATCCCCTGCCTTCGTAGGAGCGGCTTCAGCCGCGATGCGGTGCACCGAGATCGCGGCTGAAGCCGCTCCTACGACATGCATCAACGTATGGGGACGACTCAGGGTTCGCCCCGATGCTCACCATGACGGGGCGCCCTACAGTCACGGCACTCGCAGCCCGGCACCGTCAAGGTGCACCCGGGCTCCATGCGGGGGCAGAGGAGACATACCAAACAGCGCATGCCAGGGGCCTACCCGTCCCCGCATGACGCGACAGGCCCGTCGTGGTGACCATGTCAAAATGAAAAAAGGGCGCTGGCACCACCAGCGCCCTTTTTCTTTTCGCCCATTGCCGCCCGCCGCTGCCCGCCATGCTTGAATACACCATCCTCGCCCTGGCTTCCCTGTTCGCCGGTTTCGTCGACGCCATCGTGGGCGGCGGCGGCCTGGTGCTCGTGCCGGCGCTGTTCAGCGTGCTGCCCCACACCGCGCCGGCCACTTTGTTCGGCACCAACAAGGGCGCAGCGGTCTGGGGCACGGCCTGGGCCACGCTGCAGTACTCGCGGCGAGTGAGGATGGCCTGGGGCGCGCTGCTGCCGGCCGCGCTGGCGGCGCTCGCCGGCAGCTTCTGCGGCGCCTGGGCGGTCACGCTGGTGGACGCCAGCCAGCTGCGCCGCGCCCTGCCGTTCATCCTGCTGGCGGTGCTGCTGTACACCCTGGCCAAGAAGGACATGGGCCGCCACCACGCGCCCACCCTTGGCGGCGCCGCGCAGGCCTGGGTGGCCACCGGCATCGGGCTGGTGCTGGGTTTCTACGACGGCTTCTTCGGGCCCGGCACCGGTAGCTTCTTCGTCTTCCTCTTCGTGCGGCTGCTGGGCTTCGATTTCCTGAACGCCTCGGCCAGCGCCAAGCTGCTGAATACCGCGACCAACATCGCGGCGCTCGCCTTGTTCGCCTGGAAAGGCCATGTGTGGTGGCACCTGGCCCTGGTCATGGCGGTGGCCAACGTGGCGGGCAGCGTGCTGGGCACCCGGCTGGCGCTCAAGCACGGCGCCGGCTTCGTGCGCGCGGTGTTCATCGGGGTGGTGGGCCTGCTCATCCTGAAGACGGGCTATGACGGTTTCCTGCGCTGAAACCGCCGCGGCCGGCCGCCGAGCCGGCGTTGCTTTTCCTTCCCCCCTCTTTCACCGACCGCCGCCGCCATGTCCTTCTGCGCCATCGATTTCGGAACTTCCAATTCGGCCATCGCCCTGCCCGACGCGGCCGGCGGCGTGCGCCTGGTGACGCTGGAGCCCGGCCACCGCACCATGCCCACGGCCGTCTTCTACGCGGTGGAAGACCTGGCGCCCCACGAGGCTCCGCAGCAGTTGTTCGGCCGGGCCGCGGTGGCAGCCTACGTGGAGGGCATCGAAGGGCGCCTGATGCGTTCGATGAAGAGCATCCTCGGATCGCCGTTGGCTTCGCAGGCGACCGAGGTCGGCGCGGGGCGGTCCGTGGCCTACCTGGACGTCGTCGGCCACTACCTCGCCCATTTAAAAGCCATGGCCGAGCGCGAGGCGGGCCGGCCGCTTTCGCGCGCCGTGCTCGGCCGGCCGGTGTTCTTCGTCGACGACGACCCCGTGCGCGACGCCGCCGCCCAGGAGGCGCTGGCGCGGGCGGCCCGGCAGACCGGCTTCGGCGAGGTGCATTTCCAGTACGAGCCGATCGCCGCCGCGCTCGACTATGAGACCGGCGTCGGTAGCGAGCAGTTGGTTCTGGTGGTGGACATCGGTGGCGGCACCTCCGACTTTTCGCTGGTGCGGGTGGGGCCGTCGCGCCGCGGCCGGACCGACCGCCGGGACGACATCCTGGCCAATTTCGGCGTGCACACCGCCGGCACCGACTTCGACCGCCAGATCGAGCTGACCGGCATCCTGCCCGCCTGCGGCTTCCGGGCCAACGGCCCGAACGGCCGCGAGGTGCCCAGCCGCGTCTATTTCGACCTGGCCACCTGGCACCTGATCAACACCGTCTACAGCCCCGGCCGCGTGGCCGAGCTGCGCCGCATGCGCGGCTTTTACGCCGACGCGGCGCACCACGATCGCCTGATGCGCGTGCTGGAACACCGCCTCGGGCATGCGCTCATCGGCCGAGCCGAGGCGGCCAAGATCGCGGTGGCCGAGGGCGCCTCGCCGGCGCGCATCGATTTGTCGGCGCTCCAGCCGGCGCTGCATGCGCTGCTGGACGAAGCGCAGGCGCTGCAGGCCATCGACGGCGAGCTGGAACGCATCGCCGGCGCCGCCGACGAGACGCTGCGCCGCGCCGGCGTGGCGCCCGGCCGGGTCGACGCGCTGTATTTCACCGGTGGGTCCACCGGCCTTTCGCCGCTGACGGGCCGCATCGCCGCCCGCCTGCCCGCCGCGCAAGTGGTGCGCGGTGACCGCCTGGCCAGCGTCGCCCAGGGCCTGGGCGTGCAGGCTTGCAGGCTCTTCGGGCGAAGGGCCGATTCACCCCGGGGCGGCCCCTGACCCTCAAGCGCCGGGCCGCGTGACCGAAATCACAGGGAGGGTCCGCGGGCGAGACTCGCGCCTTCGGTTTCGGATCGATGGAACGCGCCGCGGCGACTGGATCTAACATCGCCCCACCCCCTGCAATCACCGCACCCCCACACCATGCCCGTCGACCCGCAACTGCGATCCCTGAACATCGACATCCCGGCGCAGCCCGAGTCGCTGGTGCAGCTGTCCGCGCTGCTGGGCGAGGAGGAGGTGAATCTTCAGGCCATCGCCCACCTGATCGAGACCGACATGGCGCTGGCCTCGGCCGTGCTCAAGGCGGTCAATTCGTCGATGTACGGTATTTCCGGCCGCGTGCAGAGCGTGCACCAGGCCATCACCTACCTGGGCACCCGCGAAGTCGCCGCGGTCACTTTCGCGATGGGCCTGAAGGCGATGTTCCCCGCCACGCCCGAGTTGGAGCCGGTGTGGGAGCGCGCCGCGGTGCGCGGCCTGCTGATGGGCCGCATCGGCCAGGCGATCGCGGTCGACCCCTGGGCCGCGCATTCGGCCGGCCTGTTCGAGGAATGCGGAAAGGCGGTCCTTTTCAAGCACGACTCCACCACCTACCGGCAGTTGCTGGCCAAGGCTCAGGACGATCCCGAGTTGCTGGAGCTGGAACACGAGACCTACGGCGTCAGCCACGACGCGCTGGGCGCCGCGCTCTGCGAAACCTGGGGACTGGCGGCCTCGGCGGTGCACAGCGTGCGCTACCACGTGATGGTCAACGCCACCCGCCAGCTGCCCGCCCACGAGCAGCGGCGCAGCATC
>CBJNAE010000242.1:0-6543 GCA_966433995.1 uncultured Ideonella sp.
CGTCGCCGCCTTCAGCCCGAGCATCAGCACCAGCCCCACCGCGCCATAGGCGCCGATGCGGGAGTCCTTCATGATTTCGAGCGCGCGTTCGCGGCCGACCGCCCCGCCCAGGCCGTCGCAGGTGTCGGCGAACCCGTCTTCATGGAAGGCGCCGGTCAGCAAGACGGTGGCCGCGATGCACAGCACCGCCGCGACCGCCGGACCGAAGGCGCGGTGGGCGGCGGCGAACACGGCGGCCGCGACCAGGCCCACAAAAAAACCCACCGCCGGGAAATAACGCGCGCTGCGGTGCAGCCAGGCCGGTTCGAACCCGACCCAGCGCGGCGTGGGCAGCCGGGTGAGGAACTGCAGGGCGACGAAGAACAGGCGCAGCTGATGCATGAGCATCGGCATCAACCCGGCTGACGCCCGGACACGCCCGCCGATTCAAAACTCGCCATGCCACCCAGCAATGCGACGGCGCTTTGCAGCAGCGGCCAGGCCAGGGCGGCGCCCGAGCCTTCGCCCAGGCGCAGGCCCAGGTCGAGCAGCGGGCCGACGCGCGCCAGGCCGGCGCGCGACCCCGGTTGCCGCGCCAGGTGGTCGAGCATCAGGCGGTGGCCGCTTTCCGCGGAGCGGTGGGCGAAGACGCAATACCCCAGCAACGCCGGCGCCAGCTTCGAAGCCGCCAGCACCGCGGCGCCGGCGATGAAGCCGTCGACCACGACCACGCGCCGTTCGGCCGCCGCCTGCAGCGCGGCGCCGGCCATCATCGCGATCTCGAAACCGCCGAGGGCGGCCAAGGCGTCGATCGGCTCGGTGGCGGCCTCATGGAGCCGCAAGACTGCTTGCAGCACCTCGCGCTTGCGCCGCAGGCCGGCGTCGTCCAGGCCGGTGCCGCGGCCGACGCAGTCGCCCAGCGGCAGCCCCGCCAGCCGCGACAGCAACAGTGCCGCACTGGAGGTGTTGCCGATGCCCATCTCGCCCAGCAGCAGCGCATTGCCCGGCAATCCCTGCGAGACCAAGTCGGCACCGGACTGCAGCGCCTGCGCGCATTGCGCCGCCGTCATCGCCGGCCCCTGGCTGGCATCCTGCGTGCCATGCGCGACCTTGCACGCGAGCAGCCCGGCGCGCGGCGCGAAGTCATGGGCCACGCCGGCGTCCACCACCTGCAAGGCCAGGCCGTGCTGACGGGCCAGCACGCTGACAGCCGCGCCGCCGGCCAGGAAGTTCTCGACCATCTGCCAGGTCACGTCGCTGGGATAGGCCGACACGCCGCGCGCGGCCAGGCCGTGGTCGGCGGCGAAGACGAGAAGCTGCGGGTCGCGCAGCGCCGGCCGCCGCGTGCCCTGGATGAGGCCGAGCTGCCCGCCCAAGGCTTCGAGCGCGCCGAGCGAACCTTGGGGCTTGGTCTTGCGGTCCCAGTCCGACTGCAGCTGGTCGGCCAGTGCTGTGTCGTGGATGTCAGTGATGAAAGGCGGGGTGAAGGGAATCATGGGGTCAAGTCATCGTTCAGGCGGGATCCACCGGCTGCTGCAGCAAACCGCTCAGCACGCCGGCGTCGAAGTGGCGGTCGACGAAATCGGCCAGCCCGTCGAAGACGGCGTCCAGCGTGGGCGTTGAAGCGCCGAAGAGGGCTTTGAGCGCGTCTGGCGATTCGAACAGGCCGTGGGTGTAAAGGCCGAGCACCCGGCCGCGCTGCCAGCCGATGGCCTGGCCTTCGGCGTTGCGCAGGGCGACGGCGGTGGCGTCGTCGGCTTCCGCCGGGGCGGTGCGGCCGTGCCGGATCTCGTAGCCGTCGAAGGCCAGGCCGGACAGCGCCTGCCAGGGCGCCTGCAGGGCGTCGAAGCGGGAGGACGACGGGCACAGCCGCTTGTCCTTGTCGAAGGTGGTGCGCAGCGGCAGCAGGCCCAGGCCGGCGTGCTCGGCGCCCGCGGCGCCTTCGACGCCGTGCGGGTCGTGCAGCGAGCGGCCGAGCATCTGCAGCCCGCCGCAGATGCCGAGCACCGCGCCGCCGGCGGCGGCGTGCCGGGCGATCGCTTGGTCAAGCTTCTGCGCGCGCAGCCAGGCCAGGTCGCCGCTGGTGTGCTTGGAGCCGGGCAGCACCACCCAGTCGGCGCCGGCGAGCGCACCGGGTTCGCGCACCCAGCTCAGGTGAACACCGGGCAGGCGGCGCAGCGGCTGGAACTCGTCGAGGTTGCTGATGCGCGGCGTGGCGACCACGGCGATGTTCAGGGCACCGGTCGAATGCGCCGCCACCGGGCGTTCGTCGATCAGGCCGTCTTCCTCGGGCAGGCCGTGCGCGCGCCACATCGGCAGCACGGCCACGGTGGGCACCCCGGTGAGCGCGCGCAGCTGTTCGGGGCCGGGCGCCAGCAGCGCCGCGTCGCCGCGGAAGCGGTTGAGCACGAAGCCACGGATCAAGTCGCGCTCGGCGCGCGGCAGCAGCTGGTGGGTACCGTAGAGGTGGGCGAAGGCGCCGCCGCGGTCGATGTCGGTCACGAGCAGGCAGGCGGCCCGGGCGTGCAGCGCGCTGCGCATGTTGACGTAGTCGCTCGCATGCAGGTTGATCTCGGCGGGAGAGCCGGCGCCTTCGATCACGACCAGGTCGTTCTCGCGCATCAGCGCGTCGAGCGCGTCGCGGGCAAAGGGCCACAGCCGCTCGCTGCGCTCGCGCCACGGCACCTCGCCCAGGTCGCGCCGCACCTGGCCGAGCACGACCACCTGGCTGCCCATGTCGTGCTCGGGCTTGAGCAGCACCGGGTTCATCCGCACTTCGGGCAAGGCCTGGGCGGCAAGCGCCTGGAAGTACTGGGCGCTGCCGATCTCGCCCCATCGGCCTTCGGCGTCGCCCGGCCTGGACGGCACGACGCGGGCGTTGTTGCTCATGTTCTGCGCCTTGAAAGGCGCCACCTTCAAGCCCTGGCGCGCATACCAGCGGCACAGCGCGGTGCACAGCCAACTCTTGCCGGCGTTGCTGGTGGTGCCCAGCACCATGACGGCGCGGCCGCGGCGGATGGGCGGCTTCACAGGTCTTCCTCCGTCGTCTGCGGGTGGATGACTTCCATCGGCGGTTCGGCGCCGCAAACCTTCGCCCAGGCCGATGCGAGGGCCCGCTGCGCGGCCGGCGGCTGCACGCTCAGGCGCACCGCGCCGGGCAGGCCCAGCGGGGCGGCGTCGCGCAATTTGACACCCAGGGCGCGCAGGGAGTCGAGCAGCGCCGAGGCCAACGTCGGCCCTTGCCGCGGCTCAGTGGTGCCGGATGGGCCGCGCACATCGGGCCAATGGGCGACGAAGAAAGGAGTGGCGCTCGGCGCGCAGCGCCAGCCCCGGCCTTCGCAAAGCCGGAGCTGGTCGCGCTTCCAGCCACGCAGGGTGTCCAGGCTGGCGCGCACCCAGGCTTGTGCTTGCGGCGTGGTCCAGGCGTCGAGCAGGGCCACGCCTTGCCCGCCCAGCGGCCAGGACGGCGCCAACGCCGCCAGCGCCCGCAGCCAGGTGCGGGCGGCAGGCGTGTCGGGCGCCACGGCATAGGCGCCGCGCACGCCGGTCAGGCCGAGCGCCTTGTTCGGCGAGTGCAGCTGCCAGGCGCAAGCCGGTGGCGCGGCGGGCTCGCCGTCGAGTTGCAGCGGCGCATAGGCCAGGTCCACCACGGCGACCGCGTCGTCGCGGTGCGGCGGCAGCGGCGCCAGCCCGCCGAGCGGGCTGCCGGGCTGGGTGTGCCAGAGCAGCCGCGCCTGGTCGGCCGGCCCCGGCAACAGGCCGGTGGCGAAAGCGGCGCGGGCGTAGTCGGCATAGCCCGGGTGGGGCCAGGCCACGCGCGCGCCGGGCAGGCGCAGGGCGACCGCGGCGCTCAGGCGCATGATGAATTCACTGGCGCTGGCGGCGATGACGATGCGCTCGGGGTCGTCCACACCATGGAAAGCCGCCAGTTTTTTCCGTAGCGCATCGAATCCGGGGTCCGGGTAGCGGCAAGGATCGGCGCCGCGGACGGCCTGCAGCGCGGTGGGTTCGGGGCCGCAGGCGTTGGCGTTGGTGGAGAAATCCCAGGCGGGGACGCCGAGGGCGTCCGGCCCGCCGTGCGCCGCGGCGAACGGTGAGAAAACGTCGAGGCCCTGGCCGGCGTTCGGTGTCATGGGGGTGGGTGTGCTTTCTTCTTTTCGGGGTGCCAGCGTCGTCGCAAGGAAACTTGACCTCATCCCCACGCGACCGCGCCTTCGGCGCAGGCCCAAGCCGCGCCGCAGGCCCAGGCCGCCGGCAGCGCCAGGGCCAACGCCCAGGATGCCGCCCGGCCGGCCATCGCCAAAGCCTGCGCCAGGTGCGCCGGCGACGGTGCGGCCGCGCCCGCGTTGAGCAAATAGACGCCGGGTTTGCCCAGACGGACCCCCAGCAGCAAGGCCATCGCCCCCATCGGCCAGCCGCCGTTGGGGGATGGGGTGAGGCGGGCAATCGGGCGCAGGCATCGCAGCACGCGCCAGAGGCCGGGTTCCGCACCAGGCGTCAAGGCAGCAGCTCTTCCACCTTCAACCATAGCGGTCGATCCAACACCGTCCGTTCGCACTGAGCCTGTCGAAGCGCGCACACCGATGCCCGTCGCCGCGGCTTCGACACGCTCAGCCTGAATCCCATCCCCGTTCACCCTGAGCCCTTCGACCAAGCTCAGGACAGGCTTGTCGAAGGGCCCATGCCACTTCTGTTTTTCGAAGGGATCAAAGTCCGCGGCGAGGGCTTCGACAGGCTCAGCCCGAACGGATGGGGACTCAGCCCGAACGGATAGGGGCTCAGATCGAACGGATGGGGGCAGTGCTCGGGAGACCCATGGTCCGCCAGCCCCGTCGGAGGGAATCATGGGACATTCGTTGTGCACGGATCCAGGGGGTGCGGACGCCGGCCGGACGATCCCGGCGCGAGGCACAGGCGCCACCCATACCAACAACACCGCCGTCAACCGCGCAGGCAGCCAGGACAGCGCGTCGTCGGCGCGGGCGGCGAATTTGCCGGCCCATTCCCATTCGCCGCGGTAGCCCCACATCGCATCGGCGGTGTTGGCGAAGCGGTAGACCACGGCGCCGGGCAGGCCGAGCAAGGCGAACCAGAAGAGCGGCGCCACGACCGAGTCGTTGAGGTTCTCGGCCAGGGTTTCGATGGCGGCTTCGCGCACGCCGGCTTCATCCAGGCGGCCGACATCGCGGCTGACCAGGCGTGCGAGCCGGACCCGCGCCCGGCGCAGGCCGTCGCCCGGACCCGCCCCCTCTTCGAAAGCCCGCTGCACCGCGAGCACTTCGTCGCGCAGCATGCGCCAGGCAAACATCGGTTTGAGCAGCGGCGCCAGCGCCAAGGCGGCGAAGAGGCCGAGGCGGTCGACGAGCAAGTGCTGAGCGAACCACGCCGCGGCGAACAGCGCGGCAGCGCAGGCCAGCCACACCAGGGCACCCATCCCGAAGGCGGCGGCGGGCGGCACGCGCTTCGCGGCGGCGCCGGGCGGGCCGAGCAGGCGGCCCATCCAGGCCACCGGGTGCCAGGCCGCGGGCGGCTCGCCGAGGCGCTGGTCCCACCACCAGGCCAGCAGCAGGGCCAGGGGCGGCGCGGCCCAGGCCATCGTGGCGGCGGCGAGGCAGGCGGGCACGCCGCTCATGCCGGCGCCTCGCCGCTGGGGGAGGTGCCGCCCTGTTCCGCTTCCAGGTCACCCCATTGCCAGGACTGGAAGACCAGCTCGGTCGGCGCCAGCGGCGGCGTCGAGCGCTCGCGGCGCTGGCCGGCGGGCCGCAGCCGCAGCGGTGCGCTGAAGCCCGGCGCGTCGAAAACGAAGGTGTGGAACTCGCCGCCTTCGCCGCAGGGGCAGACGCCGGGCGGCAGTCGGGCGATCAAGGCGTCGTCGTAGTCGGCGCCGCAGAAGGAGGCGTCGAGCCAGCGCGTGTCCACGCACGCCAGCCGCGCCTTGATGCCGACGTCGACCACGGCCCGGGCCACCGCGGCCCGGGGTTCGCCCCAAAGCGGGAAGACGGGTTGCAAGCCGTGGGCCGCGCACAGCGGTTCGAGGAAATCGCGGTGGGCCTGCAGGTCGATGTCGCCGAAGACCAGGTGGGTGTGACCGGTGGCGCGCAGGCGTTCCAGTTGGGCATTGAAGACGGGGACGTAGGCGCCGGGCGCCACCGCCGCGGGCCACCAGTGGCCGCCCATCGCCCGCACCTGGGCCCGCACCAGGCCCTCGGGCAAGGCGTGCGACTTGCTCAGGCCGCGGTCGTCCATCATCGTCAGGAAGGTGGCCACTGGCAGGCCCTGCGCCACGGCCCGCCGCCAGGCGAGGCAGGAGTCTTTGCCGGCGCTCCAGCTGATGGCGGCTTTGGCGGTCTTGGCGCTCATCGCACCACCTTCAATCTTCGATACCGCGCTGCGCCGGCACGCCCGCTTGATAGTGGTGCTTGACGAGCGACATCTCGGTCACCGTGTCGGCCAGCTCGATGAGTTCCTGCGGCGCGTTGCGGCCGGTGAGCACCACGTGCACATGGGCCGGCCGCTCGCGCAGGCAGGCGAGCACCGGCTCCAGCGGCACCCAGCCGTAGCGCA
>CBJNAE010000243.1:0-6534 GCA_966433995.1 uncultured Ideonella sp.
TGGGGCACATCCTGGCCGAACTGGAGCGGCGCCCCATGGGCGAGATGCGTCGGCCGGCGCCAGCCGACCTGGACCTGGTGCGCCGGGTGCATGCGCCGCGCTATGTCGAATTCCTGGCCGGTGCATGGGACGAATGGCTGGCGATGGACCCCACGCACGCGGATGTCGACATCCTCCCCTCGGTGTGGCCGGTGCGCGGCTTCCGCCATGACGCCGCGCCGGTCAGCTTCGCCGGCCGGCTGGGCCTGTTCTCCTTCGACAGCGGCACACCCATCACATCGGGGACCTGGGAAGCGGCCAGCTGCGGGGCGGCCTGCGCCATCGAGGCGGCGCGGGCGGTCGGTGCCTCGTCGGGCAGCCTGCGCGCGGCGATGGCGCTGACGCGCCCACCCGGCCACCATGCCGGGCCGGATTTCTTCGGCGGCTATTGCTTCCTGAACAACGCGGCGCTCGCGGCCCAGGCCCTCCTGGACGCGGGGGCCGGGCGCGTCGCCGTGCTGGACATCGACTACCACCACGGCAATGGCACGCAAACCATCTTCTACGGGCGCGCCGACGTCCTGACGGCCTCGATCCACGGCGACCCCTCCACCGAATACCCCTTTTTCCTGGGCCATGCCGACGAACGGGGCCAAGGCATGGGCGAAGGGTGCAATTTGAACCTGCCCCTGCCCTGCGGCACGGGCTTCGACACCTGGCTGCAAGCCTTGCGCCGGGCCCTGCAAGCCGTCGAACGCTTCGGCGCCGAAGCGTTGGTGGTCGCCCTGGGCGTCGACACCTTCGAAGGCGACCCCATTTCACGTTTCCGCCTGCGCAGCCCCGACTACCTGCGCATAGGGCAGAGCCTGGCCTCGTCGGGCCTGCCCACCGTGTTCGTCATGGAGGGCGGCTATGCCGTCGCGGAAATCGGCGTGAACGTCGTGAATGTGCTGGAGGGCTTCAACGGGTGACCCGACCCATTCCCGCCCATCGGGAAACCCGACGAAGATTTTTCATCGCCGGGACTTTTTCACCCCGTCGCCGCTTGAGCCGCGTACCAGTCTTACTGGGTCAAAAAACTACCCCTGCAGGTTTTTGACCCAGTAAGACAAGGAGTGCGGCACACTCGCCGCTCCCGAACGCACCGACCACCGCATGGCCACCGAGCGCAGCGACGACCAACTGATGACCGCCTACGCCCAAGGCGACGCCGCCGCGTTCGAATTGCTCTATGCCCGCCACCACGCCGGCCTGTACCGCTTCGTGCGCCGCTTGCTCGGCCAGCACGGCGCCGGCCAGGTGGACGAAGTCTTCCAGGACACCTGGCTGCGCGTGGTGCAGGCCCGCGCGTCCTGGGCGCCGCAAGGCGCGAGCTTCCGCACCTGGCTGTTCACGATGGCCCACCACCGGGTGGTCGACGTGTGGCGGCGCGGCGGGCGCGAGGTGTCGATCGACGCCGGCGACGACGGTGCGGAGCCCTGGGAGCCGCAGGCGGCGCAGGACACGGTCTGGCAACACTGGCCGCCGCCGGCCGCCGCCGCGCCGCAGGCCGAGGAGTTGGCGTTCTGGCGCCGCGCCGGCGAGCGGTTGCTGCACTGCCTGGACGAGCTCCCCTTGCCCCAGCGCAGCGCCTTTTTGCTGCACCACGACGACGGCCTGCCCCTGCTCGAAGTGGCCCAGGCGCTGCAGGTCGGGTTCGAGACCGCCAAGACCCGGCTGCGCTATGCGATGAGCAAGCTGCGCACCTGCATGGGCGCTCACCTGGCGCCACTGCGACAGGATCCGGCACCATGACGCGCCAGGCACCGCCCCCACCCGACGAACCGCTCGACCCCCGCTTGCGGGCCGCGCTGCGTCACGCACCCGACGCCGAAGTCCGCCCGCCGCAGGCGCTGAGCGACGCCATCCTGCGGCAGGCCCGCGCCTCGGCGGCGGCTGCGCCGGCGCCGGGCAAGGCGGCAGCGTCCCGCCGGTCGGCCTGGACGCTGCTGGCCGGCGTGTGGGAAGCGCTGTCGCGCCCCAGCCTGGCCTCCGGCCTGGCCAGCGTCATGCTCGCCAGCCTGGTCGGCGTGATGTGGTGGAACCGTCTGCCGGACGACGCCGGCGAACTGCCGCGGCTGGAAGAGCGGTCAACGCCAGCCGCCGCGGCGGCGGCCCCTGCGGCTGAACCCACGGCCGGCCCGGCGCCCGTTCAGGCCCTCCCCCAAGCGACCGGGCAAGCCCGGCGAAACCAGGCCAGCGGCGCCGTGCGCGACGAACGCGCCCCGCGGGTGGACGGGGAATCCGCCGAAGCCCGGATGCGCCAGATCGAGGAAATCGCCGAGCGGAAACCCAAGGCGGCAACCCAGGCAGCCGCGAAATCCGAACCGGGCCCGGCACGCGCCGAGGCGCCACCTTCGGCCGAACCGGTCCAAACCCCGCCCCCGGCACCGGTGCCTGCCATGGCACCCGCCGCCCCGCCCGCGGTCGCCGCCGCGCCCGACACGGCCCGGTTGCAAGAACGCGCGTCGGCGCCGCCCTTGAAGCGATCCGGCCCGCCGGACGACGACGAACCCCGCCGCGGCGGTGGCGGCATCGCGGCGGTACGGCCCGCCACGCCGGCGACGGAAAACGAAGCCTCCACGACGCTGGGGAAAGCCGCCTCCGCCGACATGGCGAGCCGCCTGAGCCGGCCCGCCCCGCCGCCGCTGTCGTCGACCCTGGCACCGGCCCCGCCGCTGCCCACGCTGCAGCAATCGCTGTCGCAGGAGGCCGGGCGCTGGTCATGGCGGCGTGACGGCGGCCCGGCCCAACCGGTGACGCCTGCGCTGCTGCGCTGGCTGGCGGCGCTCGGCACCCACGCCGCCGGGCCACGTTGGACCGCGGCGCCCGTGGGCGAGGCAGCGGCCGGCGACGCGGTGCGCCTGGAGTTCCAGCGCGACGGCCGCACCCAGCATGAACTGGCCCTGCAAGCCGACGGGCTGCATTGGCGCCAGGCCGAGCCCGCGGCGGCGTGGAAGGCGCCGCTGGAGGCGCCGGCGCACCGCGAATTGCGGTCTGCCCTGCCGCCCGCGGCGCCTTGAAAGAGCGCCAGTACTGCGACTGTCCAATGCCCGATCAACACACCTCGTGGCCATGGGGTTCTTGGGCCTGGGCTGGCTGGCTCGCCGCGATGGCCGCGGTGTGCTTCAGTTTGCTTTCCGGGCGCAGCGCTTCGGGCGGCATGCACATCGACGCGTCCGGCGCGCTACTGGCCATGTTCACGCTGCCCACCTTGCTGTGCAGTGCCTGGGCCGCGCGCCGTCCCGGCGCCGCAAGGTTGGCGGCGTGGGCGGGCTGGACCATCGCCGCGGTGGCGCTGTGGTGGGTGTTCTGGCTGCCGGCGACGCTGGTCGACATGGCGCCAGGTGCCCGCTACGGCGCCGACAACCGCGGCATCCCGTTGCCGGCTACGGCCTTCGTGCAGATGGCCGTGGCGTGCATCGCGGTGTGGCTCATGTCATTGCGTCAGGAGGACGGCCCAGGCAGCCGCGGCATCTGGCGTCGGGCTGCGGCCTGGTTGGCCATGACCGCTGCGGCCCTCGCCCTGGCCGAGGCGGCGGCGGCCTGGGCCACGGCCCAGCCGGCCCTGGCCACCGCCGGGCTGGTCGTGGCCGCCTCGGCATTCGCCATTGAACGCCGCCTTGCGCGTGCGGGAAAGCCGCTGGCGCGCTTCGCCCTGGGGCTGCTGGCCGGGCAGTCGCTGCTGGTCGGCCTGTGGGCCGCGCTGCACCACTGGGGCGACCGGTTGCCGCAAGGTTTGAACCCATTCGTGTGACCTTCGTTTTTCAGAAAGCCGGCGGCCCATGCCCTGGTACGCATGCCCTGGAGCGACAGGCCTCTCCCCGGCCGCGGGGCACGCACCGCTGGATGCCCAGCCCCCGAGGCCTTGCGAGTGCTACCAAAAGTATCCTCTCCATAATCCTCCCCCTTGAATCGTCAACCGCCTGGGGAGGCTCTTTTGGCAACAGAAACACAGATCAAACCGGCTCTGAAACCCAAGACCCGGCTTTTCAAACTGGAAGACATTCCGGACGTCATGCGTTCGCAAAAGGGGTGGCCGATCGCCGCGGCGTTGATGTCGCGCTGGTTCAAATACCCGGCCCATCAAATGTCGGACGCCGTCAAGCAGGGCAACATCGGACCGTCGACCTTGAACCCGGCGCAGCTGGATGAAACCACGGTCAAGATGAGCTGGGTGCTGTCCTTCAAGCGGGTGCAGCTCGCGCTGGAGGCCCTGAAGCTCAAGGAGAACTGGGCGACAACCAAGGGTCTGGCGCTGCTGAAGACCCGCGTGGACCGCCAGGGCCTGGGGCGCAAGGGCCAATGCTGGGTGTTCGGCGACCTCAGCCAGCCGGCCAAAGTCGTGGACGAGACCTGCCAGGTCAACATGCGGGAAGTGGGCAGCCTCAAAGACCCCATGGACGATTTCTACGGCGCCATGGGCAAGGCGCTGCTGAAAGTCGCGGTTTCCGGCACGGTCGCCACCGACGCGCAGGGCAAGCACACGATCGAAGTGACGGAGCTGGGCTTCTACCTGCGCGACACCTATGACTTCAACGACGGCGACGATTGGTTTTCCCAGAACCTGGGCGATTGGGGCTTCACCGGTGTGCAGCCGTCGTTCATGCCGCGTGCGGACATCGAACTCGGCGATGTCGAGGTGGACGATGACCCCGCCTCGGTCCGGGAACGCATGTACGCGGTCGAGAACGACGACTTCCGGCGCTGGCGCGGCCTCAACGGCCGGGGGGGCGACTTCGTGGTGCTGTCCGACGTGCTGCGCACGCGACTGGCGACGCCGCTGAAGTTCGCGCTTTGAGCGAGGTTTCGATGAAGGCGGACCGACGCTTGGCTTGGAGCCTGGCTTTGTTGGCGCTGGCGGCTATCGGCGCCACCGGCTGGTTCTTCGGCGGCGCCAAGCTGTCCTACAGCAGCTTCAGCCCACAAGGGGTCTACCGCATCGACTCCTACCGCGCGTCGTGGTTGGGCCGCTGGATGCACCCGGACGCCACGATGCCGGGTTTCATCCGGCTCCACCGCGTGGACCCGCCGGAATTGCTCGGCGAGAGCGCGGTGGTCGACCTCAACGGCAACGCCGAGGTGTTCTGGATGATGGATGTCGACCGCAAAGTGTCGGTCGGCATGGACATCACCTTCGAGAACATCCCTCCCGAGTGCGGCGCCCCGCCATGCACCGCCAAACCACCGGTTCCACCGGGCCAGGCCAGGCCGTGATGATGAAGCCGGCGCGCCTGGCGCTGCCGCTGGTGGCGGCCACGCTGCTGCTGTGCCTGGCCGTCGCAGCCTGGCAATGGGGCTCGTCCCGGCTGCTGTTCAAAGTCGTCAGCCCGCAAGGCACCTACCAGTTGGAATTCCACAGTGCGTCCTTGCCGCAGCGGCTGGCCCACCGCGGGCTCGCGGTGCCGGGCTTTTTCCGGCTGTACCGCGTCGCCTCGCCGCCCCAGTTGATGGGCGAAGGCCCGGTGGTGGACCTGCTCGTCAATAGCCAGGTCGATTGGACGAGTGTCGAAACCGGTGAACTCACCGTCCGGCTGCGCCAGGAAGGCTTGGTCCGGCTTCCTGCCGACTGCCAAGCCCCCTGCGACGGTGCGGCGGCCACGCACCAGCCGCCGCCGACGGTGCGCTGAACCTCGGCGCGACTCATGGGCCACGCCGGAAAAACATCCAGCTTGCCGGCCACCGTGGGGAAAATCCTCGACTTCCCGGCCGCCCTTTCCCGAAAATCACCCGTCCACCGCGTCCGCCAACGCCCGTGAATCCGCACCAAGGTCACCCCATGCAGTCGTTCCCGGCCCGCCTCTGCCGCCGCAGGGCGAGCGCCGCGTTGTTCGGCGCACTGGCCGGCGTGCCGCTCGCCGCGCAGCCGCAGCCGATCCGCGTCGTCACCGAGGAACTGCCGCCCTACAACATGCGCCGCCGCGGCGAAGTCACCGGCGTGTGCACCGAGGTCGTCCAAGAGACGCTCAGGCAGGCCGGCGTCGCGGCGGAGATCCAGGTGATGCCCTGGGCCCGGGCCTACGACATCGCGCTGAACGAAGAGAACGTGCTGATTTATTCGATCCTGCGCACGCCACAGCGCGAGAAGCTGTTCAAGTGGGTGGGCACGATCGCGCCGACGCGCTGGGTGCTGTATGCGCACCCGGACAGGAAACTGCGGCTGCGCAGCCTGGACGACGCGCGCAAGCTCCAGGTCGCCACCGTCAACCAGGACGCCGGCGAGCAGTACCTCGTGGCCCGGGGCTTCGTCGTCGGCCAGAACCTGCAGTCCGGCAGCCAGTACGAGAAGAACTACGAGAAATTCAAGCTGGGCCGCGTCGACCTTTGGATCTCCGACGAGCTGACCGCGCGCTACATCGCCCGGCAGGCCGGCGACGACCCGGCCAAGCTGCTGGCCCATGGGTTGCCGCTGCCCGACCTGGTCGAGCAAGGCGGCATGGACATGGCTTTCAGCCTGAAGACGCCGGACGCCACCGTCGAGCGCTTCAGGGCCGCGCTGCAGGCGGTCAAGAAAGA
>CBJNAE010000244.1:0-6533 GCA_966433995.1 uncultured Ideonella sp.
GGCGAGGTTGCTGAAGCTCCTGAACATCCTGGGCGTCGAACTGGCCCTGGAGAAGTCCCCGTCGGCGCCCGACCTGAACCAAGCGCAGGGCTCTTCCAGCGCAGACAAGCCCGCCTGGTAAACCACCATGGGGCGCCACTCGCACACCCGCACACTCGGCCTGTGGATGAACGGTGCCTACGTGGGCACCTGGAGCCTGGCCCCCCACGCCCCGGATTCACTTCAATACGACCTTGCCTGGACGCAGTCGGAACAAGGCCGCCCCTTGTCCCTGTCGCTTCCATTCACGCCAGGCAACCTCGCCCACCGCGGCGACAAGGTCCGCGCCTATTTCGAGAACCTGCTGCCCGACAGCAAGGACATCCGCGAGCGCCTGGCGCGCCGCTTCAACACCGGCTCGACGGATGCCTTCCAGCTGCTGGCCGAAGTCGGCCGGGACTGCGTGGGTGCCCTGGAGATCCTGCCCGAAGGCCAAGCCCCGACGGGCACCGCCACCTTGCAGGCCGAGCCGCTGAGCGAGGCGCGGGTCGCCCAGGTCCTGCGTGGCGCGACAACGCCGAATGCCATGGCATGGGAAGCCGACGACGACGACTTCCGCATCTCCATCGCCGGCGCGCAAGAGAAAACGGCCCTGCTCCTGCACGACGGCCGGTGGTGCCTGCCAAGGGGCGGCACGCCCACCACCCACATTTTCAAGCTGCCCCTCGGTTTGTTCGGCGGCATGAAGCTGGACATGCGCGACTCGGTGGAGAACGAGTGGCTCTGCGCATTGATCCTGAAAGAATTCGGCCTGCCCGTGGCGAACTGCCAGCCCCTGCAATTCGAGGACGTCAAAGCGCTGGTGGTCGAGCGCTTCGACCGCGCCTGGTGGAAGCATCCCTCGGGCGACAACCGCCTCGTCCGCCTGCCCCAGGAGGACCTGTGCCAGGCCACCGGCGTCGCGCCCGAAGCGAAATACGAAGCCGACGGCGGGCCGGGGATGGACCGCATCCTGGACGTGCTCGACGGCTCCATGACGCGCGAACAAGACCGCCGCGACTTCTTCAAGGCCCAGCTCATCTTCTGGATGCTCTGCGCCACCGACGGCCACGCCAAGAACTTCAGCCTGTTCCTGCGCCCCGGCGGCCGCTACCAGCTCACCCCGCTCTACGACGTGCTGTCGGCATACCCGGTACTCGGGGACGGTCCGAACAAGCTCTCCCCCTTCAAAGCCAGGATGGCCATGGCCGTGCGTTCAAAGAATGCGCACTGGAAGATGCACGACATCCTGCGCCGGCACTGGCAGGCACTGGGCACGCGCCACGGCGTGGTGACTGACGACGGCCGGCAGGTCGAATTCCTGATCGACGACGTCGTGGCGCGTACGCCCGACGTCATCGACGCTGTGCGCGCTCAATTGCCCGTGGGGTTTCCTGGGGGGGTGGCGGAGAGCGTGTTTGAGGGGTTGAGGGGGGCGGCGGGGCGGATTGGGGACGAGGGGTGAGGGAGGCGTGGGCGTCATGGGCGGCAGGAACGACGTTAACAGCGTGTTAGAGGATCAGGCCGTCAGTCCCCTGATTGGCGCGCAATAGGGCCGGACGGTCCATAGAAAAAGACCCATAGGTTTCGCAACTTATGGGTCTTTGTTTCGCACGTTATGTGCGGCGCTACAAAACCTCATGTGCCGCGACAAAGTTCGTGAAGAACCGGCCGTTGTTTTGCCTGGGGAATTTCAGCTTCTCTGTCACAAGACGGCGTCTTTGTTGACGGAATTAGTGAAGAGCTCGCTCAGTCGCGACACGATTGCTGAGGAGTTCTGCGCGGGGCTTTGGCGGAGCCCAAACGACCGCCTTTGCACCTCCAACCTGCCGCGTAGTTACGCTCAGGCGGGCCAGGCTTCAGGCACGGACGCGCTCTTGGACGAAGCTTGCGGCGGGTCGGGCGGCACGTTCCTCAGCCACTGTGGCAGACTTCCAGGCGCTCGGTTACACCAGTCTTTGGCGGTCGAGTCCGCGGACAACTGACGGCTGGAGGGAAGCACAGCACCTGCCTCAGGACATCGCGAGCCGTCCAACACCGCTGACTGCCATCCGGTAACTCAGCATGCGCTGGCTAATGCCGTACATCGAACCAACCTCTTCTGGCTCCAGCCCCCGCCGCTTGATGTGCAGCAGCGCTTCTCGCGGGAGAAGCAGACACCCAGCGAGCCAGTCGGCTTCTTCCTCGTACTGCTTGTCGTAGACGCGTAAGAGCATCAGGCCATCTTCAGAGACATCGACCTCTTGGGCCGTATGGCCGCGAATAATGTGCGACAGCTCGTGCATCAGATCACTGGACTGACGGCCGGCGCTATGCGACGAATTCAAGATGATGACTCGGCGTGGCCCTACGACCAGCGTGACCGCTGACCAGCAGCTGGGCGTCACTCCATCGCTTCGCAACAGGATCGCCAGCGACTCCGCGCTCAGACCGGGCACGTCTTCAGGAGTCCAGACACGGATTCCCAAGTGACCCGCTAGTTTGCGCCCATCCAACGGGTCGTGCGCAGCCAAACCCAAGTCCTGCCGCCGCTGGACTGAGTACTTCTCACACCAGGTCTTGAAACCGCGCTCGAACACGATCAGCCGTCTTGTTCTTCTTCCAGCATGGCGCGTTGCGCCGCCAGGATGAGTTCTCCCAAGGCACGCGCACTGTCCTGCTTGATCGCTGAGCCCTTCTTGAAATGTACGCGAGCCGTCGGGGCGGACGCGGGCGGTCGGACCATGACGCCGAGGTAGACCGAGGGATCTTCCTTTAGCCACTGGCAGATGCGGCTAAAAGTCTCGAGGTCTGGAACCTTGCCGTTCTCGACGCGCGACAGCGTGGCCGGGCTGACGCCAACCTCCTTCGCTGCCTCTCGGATGCCTTTACCCGCCCGATGTTCCTGAATGCGTTGCGCAAGTAGGTCCATCTTGATGGAGCTCATGTTGTCTCTCTCATGAAACGATATGGTTGACTTGTAAGACGAACTCGGGCAAGCTCTTGTCTCACGAGTAAGACGGAGTGTCTCAGCGATCCCCGTCGAGGTCAACGTTGGGCGGGGGCGCTGCCCCGGAAAGGTTCATAGATGTCTTCGGAAAACCACGAACTGGCCAAGCCGGACACCAAGACGGTCACGGTGTACTTCAACGGCCGCGAGAAGCAGGTCCCCAAGAAGGACACGATTTCCTTCGAGGAGGCGGTGGACTACGCCTTCGACGCGCCCCCTTCGGGCGACGGCGTGCAGTTCAGCGTCCAGTACAGCCGCAGCCATGGCGACAAGCCGACGGGCACGCTGCTCGAAGGCCAATCGGTCAAGATCAAAGAAGGGATGGAGTTCGATGTCACCTCCACCAATCGCTCCTGATGCCGACATCGAGCGCCTCCGCGAGGAGGGCTTCGATGTCGAGGTGCGTGGCGCGTTCCTTCTTGTCAAAGGGGTTCCCTACGTCGATGTGCAGCGCAATGTCCTTCGCGGGATCCTGATCTGTGGGCTTGAGCGCAATGAGTTCGGCGCGCCGCAGACCCACGTTGCGTACTGGACGGGGACGCACCCCTGCCATAGCAACGGCGCGCAGATTTCGGCGTTCTTCAACCCGGGCCAGGCCCAGTCCCTCGGTAATGGGATTCAGGCCGATCACACGTTCTCCGCGAAAGCGGCGTATCGGGACTTCCATCACAAGATGTGCACTTACATCGCCCGGATCGAGGGCGAGGCCCAAGTAATCGATCCATCGGCCCGTGCACGGACCTTCCCGGTGAGAGTCGCCGACAGCACCGAGACCGTCTTCAAGTACATGGACTGGGCCTCGGCAAGAGCGAACCTGGGCGCCTACAACGACAAGCTCGCCAACCTGCGCGTGGGAATCGTCGGCGTTGGAGGAACCGGAGCCTACGTCCTGGACCTCTTGGCCAAGCGCCGCGTTCGAAAGGGGCATCTATTTGATGGCGACCGGTTCAAGCAGCACAACGCGTTCCGCGCACCAGGCGCGGCTTCGTTGGATGACCTCGCCGGCGCGCCGCCGAAGGTCGCCCACTGGGAAGCCGTGTACGGGCGGATGCGCAATGGCGTGGTGCCGAATCCTCGGATGCTCGATGCCGACGGCCTCAGTGCCTTGGACGAGTTGGACTTCGTGTTCCTTTGCTTGGACGCAGGGGCCACGAAGCGAGCGGTGGTCAGCCATCTTGAGCAGGCCGGCAAACCATTCATTGAAGTCGGGATGGGAGTTGTACGCGGCGATGCCGGGCTCTCAGGACTCGTCCGCGTCGTCACCAGCACCCAGGGTGATCGAGATCGCGCCCGAGCCCACATGTCGTTCTCCGAGGACGAAGCTGAGAACGAGTACTCGACGAACATCCAGATCGTAGAGCTCAACGCGTTGTCCGCCGCGCTGGCGGTCATCAGATTTAAGAAGTTGTTTGGCTTCTACGCCGACAGCGCCAACGACTACTACGAGGGCTACTCGATTCGCTCCGGGGACTTGGTCAAGGAGACGGCAGCGTGACCAAGGTTTCGACGCTTCGTCCCGAGTTCGTCGAGTTCATCCCGGCCAAGGGCGAGCCGGGTGTTCTCTACGTTTCTGAGCGTTTCAGGACAGCGATGCACCTGTGCTGTTGCGGATGCGGTCTGGAAGTAATCACGCCACTGAACCCCGCGAAATGGACGCTGAAAAGGCAGGGCGGCCAAGTTTCCCTTTCCCCGTCCATCGGCAACTGGAGCTACCCCTGCAGGTCTCACTACTGGATCGAACGCGGACGCGTTCGATGGGCGGGGTCCATGTCGGATGAGCAAATCAGCTTGGTCCGTCGCCTCGACGCCACTGCTGCGATGCGCGTCTTTGAAAAGGGCCAGACGCACCCGGATCCCAAGCCCACGGCAGGGCTGCTGGCGACCTTCAAGCGGTGGCTACATAACTTGTTCGACTGATTCCGCACGGAACTGCTAAACGACTCCCGCAGTGACTTCCATCAGCCCGATCGCTTCAACAAGGAGAAGCCATGTTCATCAAGAAGATCCATCCCCCTAAGCCCCCCAAACCTATTGACCGGATGCAGAACATGAAGACCGTTCGGCCTTTAGGCAAGACGAAATGGGTCAAAGCCCACTGGCGGTTTGACTACAACATCTACAAGTGGGAATGGGTCCTGGGCCACTGGAGCGCATAAGCACGATCAGCTCAATCTATTGGAGACAACATGCAAATCGGAGAGCTGAGTTCCATCTTTCAAACCTTGGTGATGTGGCTGATCTCGAAGTGGGAATTCATCGCCAGCGGCCTTGGTGCCATCGGGCTGATCCTTTAGGCCTGTGCCCGCACGGGATCGACACATGTCCTAAACAAGCGCCTCTGGCGACTGGTTCTGGGCAAGCAGGAACTGAAGTCGCCCGTACTGTCGAACTTCCTAGCGGAACGGGACGACCTCATGCACATCAGGTCCATGACGAGCTTGAAGCGCGTGCCAACCGCCGCAGCTGCGGAACGGCTCGTCGCCTGGTTGAAAAAGTTTGATGTGGACGTCGACTTGGTAGCTGCCGCAGGAAACCATTTCGATCTCGATGCACCTGGGTTCCGGCAGCGACCGCCTGGCATCAAGGCCGTCATGCTGCTGACGCTCGGCTCCATCGTCTTCCTTTATGCCGGTATCGCGGTCGCCGGCCTGGGGGCAAGCACGCCACCCATCGTTCAAGTCAAGGCCAGCAAGATCTGGTACGCCATGACAGACCAGCAGGCCCGGCAGTTCCAGCTACGAGGCGACCTTGCACCAGCGATTGAGTCCTCAAGCTGTGGATACAAGCCGTCCATCGCCCGCCCCACCGGCTACCCTAACCACGACGTGCAGGTGATGTGCGACCTGCTCGCCACCGAGAGCGGCAAAGCTCTCTCGGCACGGAGCTCATGTTGGGCAAATTGCTCTGGCTACATTCACTGCAGCAGTCTTTCACCTACTTGGCGGAGATTTCATTAACTCTGTTACCCGACACCTCACACATCAATATTCGCCGCCCGGAGCGCATTCGTCTCAATAAAGTTCCTCCGCGGCTCCACCTCATCCCCCATCAGCATCGTGAACACCCGGTCCGCCTCGATCGCGTCCTCGATCTGCACCTTCAGCAGGCGGCGGACGTTGGGGTCCATGGTGGTTTCCCAGAGTTGTTCGGGGTTCATCTCGCCCAGGCCTTTGTAGCGTTGGCGGCCGACGGCGGATTCGGCTTGCTGGATGAGCCAGGCCATGGCCTGGCGGAAGTCGGAGACTTTGGATTCCTTCTGGCGTTCGCCTTCGCCGCGCCTGACGGTCGCGTCGGCGGCGACCAGGCCCTTGAAGGTGACGCCTGCCGTGCGCAGGGCTTCGTAGTCGGCGCCGTGGATGAAGTCGGCGGTGATGACGCTGCTCTTCATGTTGCCGTGGTGCATGCGGCTGATGCGCAGGATGTGCTTGTCGGTGCGGGCGTCGAATTCGGCGGTGACCTGGGCGTCGTGCACGCTGGCGGCGAGTTCGGCGGCTGATTTCTCGGCGGCTTCGAGCGAGTCCAGGTC
>CBJNAE010000245.1:0-6515 GCA_966433995.1 uncultured Ideonella sp.
AGCGACTGTAGCACGGTTTTGAAGAGGTGTTCAAGAACCTCCCTCAACTTTTTATATTGTCACCGCCCGATGCCCCGAATGCCTGCTCGCGCAAAAGCGCCAACTGGTCCCTGACTTTGGCGGCCTGTTCGAACTCCAGACTGCGGGCATGTTCCAGCATCTGCTTTTCAAGTTGCTTGATGCGCTTGCCCAAATCTTTTTCAGACAACGCTGCGGCATCGATGGCTGCCGCGGCTCCTTTCGGCCCGTCAGCGGGCACATCTGATTTCGGCGCATACACGCCGTCGATGAGTTCGCGGACTTTCTTGTTGAGCTTCTTCGGCGTGATGCCGTGCTCCAGGTTGTGCGCGATCTGCCTGGCGCGGCGGCGCTCGGTCTCGCTCAGCGCCTTGGCCATGGAATCAGTCATCCGGTCGGCGTAGAGGATCGCCCGGCCTTCCATGTTCCGGGCCGCGCGGCCGATGGTCTGGATGAGGGACCGCTCCGAACGCAAGAAGCCTTCCTTGTCCGCGTCTAGCACGGCGACGAGGGACACTTCAGGCAGGTCCAGCCCTTCGCGCAGCAGGTTGATGCCCACCAACACGTCGAAGGCGCCCAGTCGCAGGTCGCGCAGAATCTCGACGCGCTCGACGGTGTCGATGTCGCTGTGCAGGTAGCGAACTTTCACGCCGTTGTCGGTGAGGTAGTCGGTGAGTTGCTCCGCCATGCGTTTGGTCAGTGTCGTGATCAGCACGCGCTCGTCCTTGTCCACTCGGATGCGGATTTCCTGCAGGACATCGTCGACCTGGTGCGTGGCGGGCCGGACTTCCACCTCGGGGTCGACCAAGCCGGTCGGCCGCACGAGTTGCTCGACGACCTGGCCGCCCTCTTCGGTCCTTTGCTGTTCGTAGTTAGCCGGCGTCGCCGAGACGAAGACCACCTGGCGCATCTTGCGCTCGAACTCTTCGAACTTGAGCGGCCGGTTGTCCAGGGCGCTGGGCAGCCGGAAACCGTATTCGACCAGCGTGGTCTTGCGGGCCCGGTCGCCGTTGTACATGGCGCCGAACTGGCCGATCAGCACGTGCGACTCGTCGGCGAACATGAGCGCGTCGCCGGGCAGGTAGTCGACCAGGGTCGGCGGCGGTTCTCCGGGCGCGGCGCCCGACAGGTGGCGGGTGTAGTTCTCGATGCCCTTGCAGTGGCCGATCTCCTGGAGCATCTCCAGGTCGAAGCGGGTGCGCTGCTCCAGGCGCTGCGCTTCGACCAGCTTGCCGTCCTTCACGAACTGGTCCACGCGCTGGCGCAGTTCTTCCTTGATGGTGTCGATCGCCGAGACGACGCGGTCGCGCGGCGTGACGTAGTGGCTGGACGGGTAAACGGTGAATCGCGGGATTTTCTGCCGGATGCGGCCGGTCAGCGGGTCGAACAGCTGCAGGCTCTCGACTTCGTCGTCGAACAGCTCGATGCGCACCGCCAGTTCGGAATGCTCGGCGGGGAAGACGTCGACCGTGTCGCCGCGCACCCGGAAGGTGCCGCGGCCGAACTCCGTCTCGTTGCGGGTGTACTGCATGCGGATCAACTGGGCGATCACGTCGCGCTGCCCCATCTTGTCGCCGGTTCGCAGCGTCATCACCATGCGGTGGTAGTCGGCGGGGTTGCCGATGCCGTAGATGGCCGACACCGAGGCAACGATCACCACGTCCCTCCGTTCCAGCAGGCTTTTGGTGGCCGACAGTCGCATCTGCTCGATGTGCTCGTTGATCGCGCTGTCCTTCTCGATGAACAGGTCGCGCTGCGGCACGTAGGCCTCGGGCTGGTAGTAGTCGTAGTAGCTGACGAAGTACTCCACCGCGTTGCGGGGGAAGAACTCCCGGAACTCGCTGTAGAGCTGCGCGGCCAGCGTCTTGTTGTGGGCGAAGACGATGGCCGGCCGGCCCATCTGCGCGATCACGTTGGCCATGGTGTAGGTCTTGCCCGAGCCGGTGACGCCGAGCAGGGTCTGGAAGCTCAAGCCGTCGCGCAGGCCTTCGACCAGTTGCGCGATGGCCTGAGGCTGGTCGCCGGCCGGCTCATAGGGCTGGAACAGCTCGAACGGCGAATCGGGATAGCTCACGAAGCGGCCCTGGGTAGCGTCCGGCGCGTCGTTGGCGGCAGTTTCGCTTCCATGCGGCATTTGCATAACGTTCGGCTCGGTGGGGCGTGTCGGTGGGGGCATCGCAGATAAAATTGAGGGCCTTTCGCTGCCAGACGGCGGCAGGGTGGCTCCGGTGCGGGGAATTGCGCAGCGTAGCCCAAAACACTCCAATCCGTATCCACGAACTCGGCCCGGATCTCGCGGCCCGACACTTAAGGACGTCCCCATGTCTTCGCTTTTCGCCGCCGTTGAAATGGCACCTCGCGACCCCATCCTCGGCTTGAACGAGCAGTTCAACGCCGACACCAACCCGAACAAGGTGAACCTCGGGGTCGGCGTGTACTACGACGAGAACGGCAAGCTGCCGCTGCTCAAGTGCGTGGCCGAGGCGGAAAAGCAGATCCAGGAAGCTTCCAAGCCCCGCGGCTACCTGCCGATCGATGGCATCGCCGCCTACGACAAGGCGGTGCAGGGCCTGGTGTTCGGCGCCGACAGCGCCGCCGTCACCGAAGGCCGCGTGGCCACCGTGCAGGGCCTGGGCGGCACCGGCGGCCTGAAGATCGGCGCCGACTTCCTCAAGCGGCTGAACCCCGGCGCCAAAGTGCTGATCAGCGATCCGAGCTGGGAAAACCACCGCGCGCTGTTCACCAACGCCGGTTTCCCGGTGGAAACCTATCCTTATTACGACGCCGACAAGCGCGGCGTCAACGTGGACGGCATGCTGGCCGCCCTGAAGGCCGCGCCCAAGGGCACCGTCGTCGTGCTGCACGCCTGCTGCCACAACCCGACCGGCTACGACCTCACGCCCGCCGAATGGTCCAAGGTGGTTGAAACCGTCAAGGCGCAAGGCCTGGTGCCCTTCCTCGACATGGCTTACCAAGGCTTCGGTGCCGGCATCGCGGAAGACGGCGCGGTAGTGGCCCAGTTCCTGGCCAGCGGCCTGGGTTTCTTCGTCTCCACCTCGTTCTCCAAGAGCTTCTCGCTCTACGGCGAGCGTGTCGGCGCGCTGAGCGTCGTCTGCGAAAGCAAGGACGAGGCCTCGCGCGTGCTGAGCCAGCTCAAGATCGTCATCCGCACCAACTATTCCAACCCGCCGACCCACGGCGCCCAGGTGGTCGCCACGGTGCTGACCACCCCGGCGCTGCGCGCCATGTGGGAAGACGAACTCGGCGCCATGCGCGTGCGCATCAAGAAGATGCGCACCGCCCTGCAAGAAAAGCTGCAGGCCGCCGGCGTCAAGCAGGACGTGAGCTTCATCACCCGGCAGAACGGCATGTTCAGCTACTCCGGCCTGAACAAGGACCAGATGCAGCGCCTGCGCCAGGAATTCGGCATCTACGGTGTCGACTCCGGCCGCATCTGCGTGGCCGCTCTGAACGAACACAACATCGACGCGGTCGTGGCGGCGATCGCCAAGGTGAGCGCTTGAAATCCCTCCCTGCGACGCGCAGATGAAAGCCCGGCTCCCGCCGGGCTTTTTTTCTTTGATCCGCCAGCGAATTCCTACACGGATGCGAGCGGCTGGGGCCGATACCTGTGGCTTTTCCTGCTTTGAAAGCGCGGCCTCGGCGTGCATGATGTTGCAGTGCACACTTAGAATGCTGCAGTGCACCAAATCTGGTGGGTGCGATGCGTTCCCGCCGTTGCCGTTGTCTTCTTCCGCAAACAGACAGGAATCACGATGCTTTACCAGTGGTACGAAACGCAGCGCGCCCTTTTGAGCCCCTTCGCCGAGTTTGCGGGCGCCTCCGCCAAGCTCTACAGCAACCAGTTGTCGCCGTTCGCGGCCATCCCGGGCTCGCAAAGGCTGTCCGCGGGTTTCGACCTGCTCAACCGCCTGGCCAAGGAATACGAGAAACCATCGTTCAACATCGGTTCGGTCAACGTCAACGGCGTGGAGATCGCGGTGCAGGAGCAAGTCGCGCTGACCAAGCCCTTCTGCCGGCTGCTGCGCTTCAAGCGTTTCACCGACAAGCCCGAGGCGCTGGACCACATGCGCGGCCAGCCCACCGTGCTGGTGGTGGCGCCGCTGTCGGGCCACCACTCCACCTTGCTGCGCGACACGGTCCGCTCGCTGCTGAAGGACCACAAGGTCTTCATCACCGACTGGACCGACGCCCGCATGGTGCCCACGGAAGCAGGCCCCTTCCCGCTGGACGAATACGTGCGCTATGTGCAGGAGTTCATCCGCCACATCGGCCCGCACGTCAACGTGATCTCGGTCTGCCAGCCCACCGTGCCGGTGCTGGCGGCGGTGTCGCTGATGGCCAGCCGGGGCGAGCCCACGCCGCGCACGATGACGATGATGGGTGGCCCGATCGACGCCCGCAAGAGCCCCACCGCCGTCAACAACCTGGCGATGAACAAGAGCTACGAGTGGTTCGAGCACAACGTGATCCACCGCGTGCCCGTCAACTACCCCGGAGCCGGCCGGCATGTGTACCCGGGATTCATGCAGCACACCGGCTTCGTGGCGATGAACCCGGACCGGCACATGAGCTCGCACTACGACTACTTCCTCGACCTGGTGCGCGGCGACGACGACAGCGCCGAGGCGCACCGCGCCTTCTACGACGAATACAACGCGGTGCTCGACCTGCCGGCCGAGTACTACCTCGACACCATCCGCGTCGTGTTCCAGGATTTCGCCCTGGTCAACGGCACCTGGGAGATCGACGGCCGGCTGGTCAAGCCGCAGGACATCACCACCACCGCGCTGCTGACCGTGGAAGGCGAACTGGACGACATCTCAGGCGCCGGCCAGACCGAGGCGGCGCACGGCCTGTGCACCGGCATCCCCGCCAACCGGCATTTCCACTACGACGCCGAAGGCGCCGGCCACTACGGCATCTTCTCGGGCCGCCGCTGGCGCGAGAAGGTGTACCCGCACATCCGCGATTTCATCGCCGCGCACCAGGGGGACGGTGCGGCGCCGGCCGCCGCCCGGAAAAAGCGGGCTGCCGTGGCGGCGGTGAAGAAACCGGCGGCCGGCAAGTCCGCCGCCGGGGCCAAGCGCGCCCCGGCCCGCCGGCGCTGAACCCGCGCCGGGCGGCAGGCCATCCGGGCGCCGTGCCAGGCTCCATGTCGGCGGCCGATGGATGGCACACTGCGCGCCGTGAACCCCTCCGCCCCCGAAAACGGCGCCGGCGCGCCCGCGCCCGGCACGCTGGCCGCGAAGCTGCACGCCGCGCTGCCCCAGACCCAATGCACCCGCTGCGGCTACCCCGACTGCGCGGCTTACGCCGAGGCGATCGCGGAAGAATCGGCGCCCATCAACCAATGCCCGCCCGGCGGCGATGAAGGCATCGCCCGCCTGGCCGCGCTGACCGGCCGCCCCGCCCTGCCCCTGAGCCCCGACCACGGGCTGGAGGCGCCGCGCCAGATGGCGGTGATCGACGAAGCCTGGTGCATCGGCTGCACGCTGTGCCTGAAAGCATGCCCGGTGGACGCCATCGTCGGGGGAAACAAGCGCATGCACACCGTCATCGAGGCGCACTGCACCGGCTGCGAGCTGTGCGTGCCGGTCTGCCCCGTCGACTGCATCTCGCTCGAAAACACCACCGGCGCCCTGACCGGCTGGGCCGCCTGGTCGGACGCCCAGGCGCGGGACGCCCTCGCGCGCTACGCCTTCCACCAATCTCGCCTGCAGCGCGAGCAGGCCGAGCACGACGCGCGGCTGGCGGCACGCGCCAAGCCGGTGCGGCCGGCAAGCGCCCCCTCGGATACCGCCTCGGACGCCGAAGCGGCACCGCCGGCAGGCGCCCCCGCGTCACCGGACGCCAAACGCGCGACCATCGAAGCCGCGCTGGCCCGCGCGCGCGCGGCGCGCCAGTCCAAGGCCTCCTGACGCGGGCGCCGTCGACAACGCCGCCTTCCCCTCCAGAGCCCAGAGCCATGGACACCGCCGACATCGAACCCTTCTTCGCCACGCTGCAGGCCGCCAACCCGCAGCCCCAGACGGAGCTCGAATTCACCAACGTCTTCGAGCTGCTGGCTGCGGTGCTGCTGTCGGCCCAGGCCACCGACGTCGGCGTCAACAAGGCCACCAAGGCGCTGTTCGCCCGCGCCAACACGCCGCAGAAGATGGTGGCGCTCGGGCTGGACGAGATCACCCACCACATCCGCACCATCGGCCTTTACCGCAACAAGGCGAAGAACCTGCTGGAAACCAGCCGCATCCTGGTCGAACAGCACGGCGGCGAAGTGCCGCGCAGCCGCGAAGCGTTGATGGCCCTGCCCGGCGTAGGCCGCAAGACGGCCAACGTGGTGCTCAACGTCGCTTTCGGCGAGGCCACGATGGCGGTGGACACCCACATCTTCCGCGTCGGCAACCGCACCGGCCTGGCGCCGGGCAAAGACCCGCTGGCGGTCGAGCTGGCGTTGCTGGAACGCGTGCCGCCGC
>CBJNAE010000246.1:0-6499 GCA_966433995.1 uncultured Ideonella sp.
GACGGCATCGCCTTCCAGACCAACATCCTGGCGCTGAACGCGGCGGTGGAGGCCGCGCGCGCCGGCGAGCAGGGCCGCGGCTTCGCGGTGGTGGCCGCCGAGGTGCGCAGCCTGGCGCAGCGCTCCGCGACGGCCGCCAAGGAGATCAAGGCGCTGATCGGCACCAGCGTCGAGAAGGTGGACGCCGGCGCCAAGCTGGTGGGCGACGCGGGCGCCACCATGGCCGAGATCGTCCAGCAGGTCAAACACGTCACCGCCCTGATCGGCGAGATCAGCAACGCCACCACCGAGCAGACCCAGGGCGTGTCCCAGGTCGGCGACGCGGTGACCCTGCTCGACCACACCACCCAGCAGAACACCGCCCTGGTGGAGGAATCGGCCGCCGCGGCCGAGACCCTGCGCACCCAGGCCAGCGAGCTGGTGGACCTGGTCAAGGTGTTCAAGCTGTCCAGGGCCTGAGGACGGCCGGCCATTGCGCCGACACCCGGGAGGCGGGATCTTCAGCGGCGCTTCGGGCGCCGTTTTTTTTCGGCCCCAGCCGGATCACTCGACGATACAGGCCACGCCCGGGAGCCATTGACTCAGGCTCTTGCCATACCGAGTGCGATCCGTACGCCAGAAAAGGTTGCATCGTGTGAGGCGCAGCGACTTGAGCGGGCTGCTTCGCAGTTGTTCGAACAGCGCCTTCGCGCTTTCGCGCGTTTGTTTGAATTCGCAGTCGTACAGGTGCAGTTCTTCCAATTCCTGCCATTGCAGCAGGCACTTTCGCATCGTGTCCAGGTCGATGCCCCTGAGGCGGCACAAACTCAGGTGACGCACTGACCGCGAGCCCCCCTGCAGGCATGCGGTCAGCCCCTGAGGGGATATGCCTGGACGGCAATTAAAGCAAGTGTCCGAACTGATATCCAGTTTGGAGAGGATCGGGAAATGGCCCCAGTCAATCGTGTCGACGAAATCTCCCGACAAGAACAATTCGATTTCCTGCAAGTTCGTGGCCTCGCCGAGCCATGCCGGCCAGTGCGTTTCACTGGCAAGAGACAACTTGGCGTGCGTGACTTCACGGGGGTCTATTCGCCGCTCGCGGTTCTTCAAGGCGAGAACGCCATGCCGATCAGGGTTGAGTTCCGCGTAGCAATAGGGCACGGCCCTCGCCGCAGTCTCGCGGCTTGGGGCGCCACCTCCCTGCTTGGGCAGCATGCAGGCGAACAGCATGAGCGCCCAGTTGCCGTCGCCCATTGTCTTGGCGCGCATGAGGACCAAATAGTCTGTGCCCAGGTCGAAAGTCAGATGCTCGGAACTATCGAAACTCTGCAGCCCCCCTTCGTAAGTGGTCGTCCAGCACAGGCCGCAAGCCTGCGGTCCCTCCAGCGGGGTGTCTTCCTTTTCTTCGTCGTCGAAATCGGCCGGGCTGGGCAGGTCCGCCGGCCAGCTGTTCCGATGCACGGGTGCGGTGGGGAGCAATTTGACGACCTCCGTTTCAAGGCAGGAAAACCAGTCACCGAATTGCGTTTCCGCGTCATCGAGTGATGGCGTCGTTGCGAGATCCGAATCGGTCTCATCGCCGTACTCACTCTCGAACACGACAATCTTCCGATTGGGGCGGTTCCTGAAGAAGTTGGCGTCGCCGTCGTACACCGTCGAAACAGGCAGCGGCGCCTGCACCGAATCCGGATAGGGGGAAGCGATCAGTCTTTGAATGTCGGCGATGGCTTGCGGTAAGTTCACGGCGAGGCCCTCTCGGTCTTGGGTGGCTTTCCATGGGGACATCCATGGCGGGTGCCCGGAATCCCCGGGGCGCATCGTAGTCGGCCAGGCCCGGCGAATGCGGCCACGGTTGCCCGGCCGTCCGCGGCTTCAAGGCGGCGACAGCGCCGGCGCCGCCCACCCCGGCATGCGGCTTTCGAACACCGCGGCCGGCAGCGGCTCGCTCAGCAGGTAACCCTGCATCAGCTCGCAGCCATGCTCGCGCATGAATTGCCGCTGGGCTTCGGTCTCGACGCCCTCGGCCACCACTTCCAGGCGCAGGCTGTGGGCCAGCGAGATGATCACGCTGGCGATGGCCATGTCGTCGGCGTCGCCCGGGATGTCGCGCACGAAGGCGCGGTCGATCTTGATGGCGTTGACCGGGAAGCGCTTGAGGTAGGCCAGCGACGAGTAGCCGGTGCCGAAGTCGTCGATGCTCAGCCGCACGCCGAGGTCGCGCAGGCTGCGCAGCAACTCCAGCGTGTCCTTGGCGTATTCCATCAGGGTGCTCTCGGTGATCTCCAGCTCCAGCATGCCGGGCGGCAGGCCCGTGTCGCGCAGCGCCTTCTCGACCGTGGCCACGAAGCCCTTCTGCAGCAGTTGCCTGCCGGAGATGTTCACCGCCACGTGCAGCGCTTCGCCGCCGCGCCCGGACCACCGCTGGGCCTGCGCGCAGGCGGTGCGCAGCACCCATTCGCCCAGGGCGGTGATCAGGCCGGTCTGTTCGGCCACGGGGATGAACTCGATCGGCGGCACCAGGCCGCGCGCCGGGTGGCGCCAGCGCACCAGCGCCTCCATGCCTACCACGCGCCCGGAGCCCACGCGCGCCTTGGGCTGGTAGAAGACTTCGAACTCCTGGCGCTCCAGCGCCCGCCGCAGCTCCGTCTCCATGCGCAACTGGCCGGACACCGAATGCTCCATCGACGCCTCGAAGAACTGGAAGCCGCTGTTGTCCTTCTTGGCGCGGTACATCGCCACGTCGGCGTGCTTGAGCAGCGTGCCCACGTCCTGGCCGTCCTGCGGGTACAGCGAGATGCCGATGCTGGTGGACATGAAGATCTCGTGGCCGTCGATGTTGAACGAGGAGGTCAGCGTGCGGCTGATGTTCTCGGCCACCGCGGCGGCGGCGGCGGGGTCGGCCGGCGCCAGGGCCACGGTGAACTCGTCGCCGCCGAGCCGCGAGACGGTGTCGGTGCCGCGCACCACGCGGCGGATGCGGTCGGCCACCGCCTTGAGCAGCCGGTCGCCCACGTCGTGGCCGAGGGTGTCGTTCACGTACTTGAAGCGGTCCATGTCCAGGAAAAGCACGGCCACCGTCTCCTCGCCGCGCGCCGCCAGCTCCAGCTGCTGCCCCAGGCGGTCGAGGAACATGGCGCGGTTGGGCAGGCCGGTCAGGCTGTCGTTGTAGGCGAGCCGGCGAATGTGGCGCTCCGCGCGGCTGGCGTCGATGATGCCGCGCACGCGCTGCGACAGCACCGCGAAATGAATGGGCTTGGGGATGTAGTCGCTGGCGCCGACGGAGAAGGCGCGCTCGACCGAGGTGTTGTCCTCCAGCGCGGTGATCATCAGCACCGGCGTGTTGCGGTTGCCTTCGCGCTGCTTGATGCGGGTGCAGGCCTTGAAGCCGTCCATCACCGGCATGACCGCGTCGAGCAGGATGACGTCGGGCACGACGCGGTCCAGCATGTCCAGTGCCTGGGCGCCGTCGGGGGCCTCCTCGACATGGAAACCGTCGCGCTGCAAGGTGTAGCGCAGGGCCGCGCGGGTGCTGCGGTCGTCGTCGACGACCAGCACCACCGGGGCTTTTTCGGCCGGCTCGCCGCCGGCGGCCGGCCGCGGCGCGTCGGCCAACAGGATCGCCGCGGCCTCGTCGAAGGCTTCGCGCAGCCGCGGCAGCAGCGCGCCGATTTCACCCAGGCGGCCCGGCTCCTGCGTGAGGTCGTGCGCCTGGCGCGCCAGCTCGGCCAGCGCCTGGGCGCCCAGGTTGCCGCTGCTGCCTTTGATGGAATGGCACAACGCCTGCGCCGCGGCGGCGTCGCCGGCTTGCAGCGCCGACGCCAGGCGCGACAGCGACTGCGGCGTATCTTCGAGGAAGGGCGAGACCGCCTCGTCGATCGAATCGCCCAGCACCGCCCGCAGGTTCTCCAGCTTGTCGAAATCGAAGGAAGCCGCCTGCGCCGGATCCTGCGCCAGGGGTACCGGCGCCTTCGCGGCTTGCGCCGCAGGGGCGGCGCCGGACAGCCAGCGCTCGATCTTCTGGCGCAGCGCCACCAGCGTCACCGGCTTGGACAGATAGTCGTCCATGCCGGCCGACAGGCACTTCTCGGCGTCGCCCTGCTGGGTGTTGGCGGTCATGGCGATGATGGGCGTGCGCGTGCCCGCCGGGGACTCCAGAGAGCGGATGTGGGCGGTGGCCTCGTAGCCGTCGACCTCGGGCATGCTGCAGTCCATCAGGATCAGGTCGAAGCGCTGGTTGCGGAAGGCGACGACGGCCTCGCCGCCGTTGGAGACCAGGTGGCAGCGGCAGCCGAGGATCTTGAGCATGCCCGCCGCCACCGCGCGGTTGGTGCGGTTGTCCTCCGCCACGAGCACATCAAAGCGGTGGCCGGACTGGATCGGGCCCACGGCCGGGGCGCCCGCGGCCGGAAGACCTGCCGGCCCGCCCCTTTGCCCGCTCGGCGCGGCGTGCCGCCGAACGGCTTCGAGCAGGCGCTCCAGGCGCAAGGGTTTGTCGAGGTAGGCGTCCGCCCCCACGGCCATGCCGGAGGCGCCGAGCGCATGCCGCAGCAGCAGCAACAGGCGCACGTCGCTGAACCGGGCGTCCGAGCGGATGCGGCTGGACAGTTCCACACCGTGCCCGTCGGTGGCGCCGGCTTCCATGACCACCAGGGCATAGGAGTCGCCTTCTTGCGCTGCCGCCGCCAAAGCCGGCAGCGCCTCGGCACCCGAGGCCACCGCGCCGCAGCGGCCGCCGTCGGCGGCGACGCTGGATTCGACGAATTCGCGCACCACGCCGCTGGCGTCGACCACGAGCACGCGCTGCCCCTGCAGCCCCGGCCCGCTGTGCAGCTCGGCGCTGGCGTCGGCCTGGCCGCACAGCACGTCGAAGCGGAAGGTGCTGCCCTCGCCGGGCTGGCTGTCGGCGTGGATCCGGCCCTGCATCAGTTCGACCAGTTGCTTGCAGATGGCCAGTCCCAGCCCGGTGCCGCCGAATTTGCGGGTGGTCGACCGGTCGGCCTGGGTGAAAGCTTCGAAGACATGCTCCAGGGCGGCGCCGTCCATGCCGATGCCGGTGTCGCCGACTTCGAAATGCAAGCGGACCTGCCGTTCGCCCTGCCCTCCAGCGGGCCTGGCCGACACGCGCAGCGCGACCTCGCCTTGCTGCGTGAACTTCACTGCGTTGCCCAGCAGGTTCAGCAGCACCTGGCGCAGGCGCATCGGGTCGCCCTTGACCCGTTCGGGGACGCCGAGCCGCATGGCGTAGCCCAGCGCCAGCCCCTTGGCTCGCGCCGGCTGGGCCACCACCGCCACCGCTTCTTCCACCAGTTGCCGCAGGCTGAAATCGATCGATTCCAGTTCGAGCTTGCCCGCGTCCATGCGCGAGAAATCGAGGATGTCGTTGATCAGTTCGGTCAATGAGCGGGCGGCATCCCAGGCCTCGTCGACGTACTCCCGCTGCCGGCCGGACAGTGGCAGCGTCTTGAGCATGTCCAGCATGCCGACCACGCCGTTCAGCGGCGTCCTGACCTCATGGCTGACGGTGGCGGCGAACTGCGCCTTGAGCAGGCCGACGCGCACCGCCTCGTCGCGCGACCGGGTGAGTTCGGCCTCGCGCTGTTCGAGCACGTCCATCATGCGGTTGAAAGCCTTGGCCATCTCGGTGATGTCCGGCGGCCCCGCCGGCCGCGCGCGCATGCCGGACTCCCCCGCCTGGGCGAGCCGCATCAGGTCGGACAGCCGGTTCAACGGGCGGGTCAGCCGCTTGGTAAGCGCACCCAGCAGCAGCAGGAGCACCGCAGCGATCGACAGCGCGATGAGCAAATGGGTGGCCAGCAGGTGGGTCACCAGGCGGTTGAGGCTGGCCTTGGAGATCACCACGCTCACATGGCCCAGCTCGCGCGGCTTCTCGGGTTGCATCTCGAACGGCGAATCCTGAGCGTTGCCGGCCAAAACCGGCGACTCGAAGACCCAGGCGTCGCCGTCTTCGCCGCCCGCGGCGGGCCGCGCGAGGGCGGAAGGCGCCGCGGCGTCGCCGGGCACCGAAGCGGCTTGCGGTGCACCACCGCCGGGCGCGTGCGCCTGGGAAAGCAGCACTTCGCCCGAAACGCTGTGGATTTCGACCCGGACGACATCCGGAAAGGCCAGCGCCGTGGCCACCGCTTCGCGCGCGTTGTCGGGCGCCTGCGTGACCAGCGCCAGCGTGCTCTGGCGCGCCAGGTTGTCGGTCACGCGCTGTCCGGTCTCGACCATCTGCTGGCGCACGCGGCGGCCGGCCTCCAGCGCGCTGACCATGGACGACACGACCGCCAGGCACAGGATGGCCGCGCTGACCAGGATGGTCAGCTGCTTGCGGAAGCCGGTGCGGTGAAGGTATTTGTTCAGCATGGGTGAGGAGACGGGAACCGGTGGCCTGTCAGGGGAAGACAGTGTCGAACTCGCGCTGTTTCCCAATGCCGATGCTCAGGCCCATGTGGTTGGCCGTGCGCAGGTTGAGCGCCGCGAAGACGTCGCGCAGCGGCGCCACGCCCTTGCGCGC
>CBJNAE010000247.1:0-6491 GCA_966433995.1 uncultured Ideonella sp.
TCCATCTCGAACACCTGGTCGTAGGGCACCTCGGCCTCGGCCAGCAGCACGTTCATGTGGCCCGGCATGCGCCCGGCCACCGGGTGGATGGCGTACTTCACCGTCACGCCCTTCTCGGTGAGCTTGGCGGCCAGCTCCTTCACCGCGTGCTGCGCGCGCGCCACCGCCAGGCCGTAGCCGGGCACGATGACCACCGTCTCGGCGTTGCCGAGCACGAAGGCGGCGTCGTCGGCCGAGCCGCTCTTGACGCTGCGTTGGACGGCGCCGCCCGACGCCGCCGCCGCGGCGTCCCCGCCGAAGCCGCCCAGGATCACGTTGAAGAACGAGCGGTTCATCGCCTTGCACATGATGTAGCTCAGGATCGCGCCCGAGCTGCCCACCAGCGAGCCGGCGATGATCAGCATGCTGTTGTTCAGGCTGAAGCCGATGCCGGCCGCCGCCCAGCCGGAGTAGCTGTTGAGCATCGACACCACCACCGGCATGTCGGCCCCGCCGATCGGGATGATGAGCAGCACGCCCAGCAAGAGGCCCAGCGCGATGACGACGCCGAAGTCCAGCGGGCTTTGCGAATGCCAGAAGCCGAAGCAGAAGAACACCGCCGCCAGGCCGAGCAGCAGGTTGAGCTTGTGCTGGCCGGGGAAGGACACCGGCGCGCCCTGGAACAGGCGGAACTTGTATTTGCCCGAGAGCTTGCCGAAGGCGATGATCGACCCGGTGAAGGTCACCGCGCCGATGAAGGCGCCCAGCGCCAGCTCGATGCGGTTGCCGCCGGGGATCAGCCCATAACGGGTCGTGATGCCGAAGGCCCAGGGTTCGCACACCGCCGCCACCGCGATGAACACCGCGGCCAGGCCGATCATGCTGTGCATGAAGGCCACCAGTTCGGGCATCTTGGTCATCTCGACCCGCTTGGCCATGGTGGCGCCGATGCCGCCGCCCACCACCAGGCCGCCCAGCACATAGGCCAGGCCCTGGCCGGCCCCGGCGCCCGCCAGTTTGACGATGAGCGCGCCGGTGGTGAGCACGGCGATGGTCATGCCCGCCATACCGAAGAGGTTGCCGCGGATCGACGTGGTGGGGTGCGACAGGCCCTTGAGCGCCTGGATGAAGCAGACGCTGGCGACCAAATACAACAGCGTGACGAGATTCATGCTCATGCGCGGCCTCCCAAAGTCCGTTCACCTTGACGCTCTTCGGCACACGCCCCGTTCGCCGGGCCGCGGATACCCTCACCCCTACCCTCTCCCGCAAGCGGGAGAGGGAGATTTGACCCCCTCTCCCCGCCAGCGGGGAGAGGGCTGGGGTGAGGGGCGGTGGAAGCAAGGAGAACTTTCATTTTTCACCCCCAGCCTTGCGCTCTTTCTTCTTGAACATCTCCAGCATCCTCCGCGTGACCAGGAAGCCGCCGAACACGTTGACCGCCGCCAGCGCCACCGCGAGCACGCCCATCGATTTGCCGAGGGTGGTCTCGGTGAGCGCCGCCGCCAGCATCGCGCCGACGATGACGATGGCCGACACCGCGTTGGTGACCGCCATCAGCGGCGTGTGCAGCGCGGGCGTGACCGTCCACACCACGTGGTAGCCGACGTAGATGGCGAGCACGAAGATGATCAGGTTGGTGACGGTGGGGGAAAGGATGTCCATGCGGTGTCTCCTTCAGGTTCTCTCGATTCCGGAAATGGTTGATGCGGAGTGCGTTCAAGGCATAACGTCTGCCCGCCACCGCCCCCTCACCCCAGCCCGCTCCCCCGTTCCGGGGGCGAGGGAGTTTCCTTCTGCGCCCTCTCCCGCTTGCGGGAGAGGGTTGGGGTGAGGGTCGGGGCGGACAGCCACAGGTTCACTTGCGCCTGACCTCGCCCGCCTGCGTCATCAGGCAGGCGGCCACGATGTCGTCGTCCATCGGCACCTGCAGGCCGCCTTCCTTGGGCAGCACGAGCTTGAGGAAGTCGAGCACGTTGCGGGCATAGAGGGCGCTGGCGTCGGCGGCCACCAGGGCGGGCAGGTTGGTCTCGCCGACGATGGTGACGCCGTGCTTGACCACGGTCTTGTCGGCCTCGCTGATCGGGCAGTTGCCTCCCACGCCGTCCTGGCCCTTGCCAGCCGCGAGATCGACGATGACCGATCCGGGCTTCATCGACCGCACCATCTCCTCGGTGACCAGCACCGGCGCGGCGCGGCCCGGGATCAGCGCGGTGGAGATGACGACGTCGGCCGCCGCCACGCGCTTGGCCACCTCCACCTTCTGGCGCGCCAGCCAGCTCGGCGGCATCGGCCTGGCGTAGCCGCCGACGCCCTCGGCCGCTTCCTTCTCTTCGGCCGTCTCGTAAGGCACGTCGATGAACTTGGCGCCGAGCGACTCGACCTGCTCCTTCACCGAAGGCCGCACGTCGGAGGCCTCGATCACCGCGCCCAGCCGCTTGGCGGTGGCGATCGCCTGCAGGCCGGCCACGCCGACGCCGAGGATCACCACGCGCGCGGCCTTCACCGTGCCAGCGGCCGTCATCAGCATCGGGAAGAAGCGCTGGTAGCGGTCGGCGGCGATCATCACCGCCTTGTAGCCGGCGATGTTGGCCTGGCTGGACAGCACGTCCATGCTCTGGGCGCGGGTGGTGCGCGGCGCGGCCTCCAGCGCGAAGCTGGTCAGGCCGGCGCCGGCCAGCCGCTGCAGGCCCTCGCGGTCGAAGGGGTTGAGCATGCCGACCAGGGCGGCGCCGCTTTTCATCAGCGCCAGTTCCGCGGCAGCCGGCGGGCGCACCTTGAGCACCAGGTCGCAGCCGAAGGCGCCGGCGGCATCGGTGGTTTCGGCGCCCACGGCGACGTAGGCCTCGTCGGGCGCGCTGGCCTTCAGCCCGGCGCCGGCTTGCACACGCAGGGTGTGGCCCTGGGCCTTGAGCTTCTTGGCCGTCTCGGGCGTGACCGCGACGCGCGTTTCTCCTGCCGCTGTTTCCAGCGGAACTCCGATCAGCATGGGTCGCTCCTCTTGTGTGGATGCGCGCGGCCGGGGCGGTCATCCTTCGTTGTCCGGATCCGAAGTCGCCGAGCTTACACAAAGCGCGGCCGCATTCAATGCAGCCAAACCTGGGTGGCGCCGCGTAGTCTCCCACGGGCCCGCGGGGCCGGCGATAGACTTGCCGGATGAAAGAAGTGGAACGCTGGAAGCCGAGTGTCACCGTGGCCGCCGTCGCGGCGCGGGAGCACCTCGGGCAGACCCAATACCTGCTGGTGCAGGAGGAGACCGCGGCCGGCCTGCGGCTGAACAACCCCGCCGGCCACCTGGAGCCGGGCGAATCGCCCGAGCAAGGCGTCGTGCGGGAAGCCCTGGAAGAAACCGCGCGGCGTTTCACGCCCGAGTCCTTCCTCGGAGCCTACCTGGCCAGCTCGCCGGCCAAGGACGGCCGCCCGGCGGCCTACCTGCGGCTGGCCTTCTCGGGCACGGTGGGCGAGATGGACGACTCGCGCCGCCTGGACGACGGCATCGTCGGCACGCTGTGGCTGACGCTCGACGAGGTGCGTGCCCGCCGCGCCGAGCACCGCAGCCCGCTGGTGCTGCGCTGCATCGAAGACCACGCCGCGGGGCGGCGGCTGCCGTTGTCCGCGGTCGTCACCGACGCCTCCGCGCTCGGCCCGCAGGTGGCCGCATGAAGGCCGCCAGGCCGCAGCGCGTGGTGGTGGGACTGTCCGGCGGCGTCGACTCCGCCGTCAGCGCCCATCTTTTGAAGAAGCAGGGCCACGAGGTGGTCGGCATCTTCATGAAGAACTGGGAAGACGACGACGACAGCGAGTACTGCTCGTCCAACATCGACTTCGTCGACGCCGCCGCGGTGGCCGACGTGCTGGGCATCGAGATCGAGCACGTCAACTTCGCCGCCGACTACAAGGACCGCGTCTTCGCAGAATTCCTGCGCGAGTACGAGGCAGGCCGCACGCCCAACCCCGACGTGCTGTGCAACGCCGAGATCAAGTTCAAGGCCTTCCTCGACCACGCGATGCGCCTGGGCGCCGAGAAGATCGCCACCGGGCACTACGCGCGGGTTCGTGAGTGCCCCCACGTCGCTTCGCTCCTGCCCCCCGAGGACGGACGATCCCTGCCGAAGTCGTCCTTCCAGCTACTCAAGGGCCTGGACCCCTTGAAGGACCAGAGCTACTTCCTGCACCGCCTCAACCAGGCCCAGCTCGCCAAGACGCTGTTCCCCGTGGGCGAGCTGCCCAAGACCGAAGTCCGGCGCATCGCCGACGAGGTGGGCCTGCCCAATGCGAAGAAGAAGGATTCGACCGGCATCTGCTTCATCGGCGAGCGCCCCTTCCGCGAGTTCCTCAACCGCTACCTGGCGCACGAGCCGGGGCCGATCCTGGACGACAAGGGCCGCCGCGTCGGCGAGCACGTCGGCCTGAGTTTCTACACGCTGGGCCAGCGCAAGGGCCTCGGCATCGGCGGCCTGAAGGAAAAGGGCGCCGCGCGCGGCGGCAGCGAGCACGAGCCCTGGTTCGTGGCGCGCAAGGACATGGCCAGCAACACCCTGCGCGTCGTGCAGGGCCACGACCACCCCTGGCTGCTCAGCCGCCGGCTGGCGGCGCAGGACCTGTCCTGGGTGGCCGGCGCACCGCCGCCGCCGGGCCGCTACGCCGCCAAGACGCGCTACCGCCAGGCCGACGCGGCCTGCGCGCTGGCGGCAACCCCGGCACCGGACGGCGGCGAACCCGAGGCCGAGCTGGCCTTCGACGAGGCGCAGTGGGCGGTCACGCCCGGCCAGTCGGCGGTGCTTTACGACGGTGAGGTCTGCCTTGGCGGCGGGGTGATCTGCCGGTCGGAGTGACGCGGCGCGGGCGGCACACCGGCCGGGCTGCAATTGGATACGCCGTGGGCTTCAAGCGGGAACGCCGCGGCGGCGTGGGGCATCCGCCGTGAACATTCGGCGAACCGGCGGGCCAGTCGGTCGCCGCCGTGCCGGGAAGCTCAAGTTGCGGGGCGGTCGGTCCGATAAATGACGCATGCCCGGGCGCTTCCGCCCGGTTCGCCCGCGCTTCGGACGCCCCGCCATGCCCGCCTTCTCTACCGCCCCGCCCTGCCGCCGATACCTGCCCACCGCTGCGCTGCTGCTGGCCGGGCTGTCGCTGGCGCCCGGCGCGAGCCGCGCGAACACCCTGACGGTTCAGGTGACCCAGGCCGCCGGCCAGGCGCTGGCCGACGCCGTGGCGATGCTCGAACCGAAAAGCGGCCGGACGACCCAGGTAAAACCGATGGCCGGCGTGCAGATTTCACAGGCCAAGCGCCAGTTCTCGCCGCGCGTGACCGTCGTCACCGTGGGCACCCCCGTCGCCTTCCCCAATTTCGACACGGTGCGCCACCAGGTCTATTCATTCTCCGAAGCCAAGCGCTTCGAATTGCAGCTGTACGCCGGCGTACCGCAATCCCCGGTGCTGTTCGACAAGCCCGGCATCGCGGTCCTGGGCTGCAACATCCACGACAAGATGAGCGCCTGGGTGGTGGTCGCGGACACGCCGTGGTTCGCCGCCTCCGGCGCCGATGGCCAGGCCCGCATCGAGGGCGCGCCGGCAGGCAGCTATGTGTTGCGCGTCTGGCACCCCGGCCTGCCGGCCGGCGCCGCGCCCATCGGCCTGCCGGTGACGCTGGACGGTACCGCCCAGCGCATCGAGGCCCGCCTCGCGCTGGCCGCCGAATGACGACGGGATCGGCGGACGCCATGGAAGACATCACCCGAAGGCTGCGCAAGCGCATCGCGACCCTCCCCGCGCCCGCCTGGCCGCGCTCCATGGGCGCGCGCATGGTCGCCCTGTTCCTGGGGTTGCTGTTCATCGTGCAGGCCACCAGCTTCTGGGCCACCCGCGCGAGCCTGGAAGACCATGCGCGCGGAGGCCTGCCTGGCAAGCTGCAGCTCGGCGAACGGGTGCTGCAGACGCTGCTCGACCAGCGCGCGGCCAAACTGGTCGATGGTTCGCGCCTGCTGGCGGCCGACTACGGCTTCCGCGCGGCGCTGCAATCGAACGACGCCGACACCCTGGCTTCGGTGCTGTCCAACCACGGCGCCCGCATCGGCGCGGCCGAGGTGGCCCTGCTGGGCGTGGACTTCACCTTGCGCGCCTTCAGCGGCCCGACCGCCAGCGCCAGCCGCGACATGACCGTCGCCGCCGGCCGGCTGGCCGCGGCGGTGGCCGCCGGCCACGCCGGCATGCAGGCCGCCAGCGAAGTGGCGCTGATCGACGCCCAGCCGCACCAGCTGGTGATGGTGCCGGTGCGCGCGCCTGTCGTCGTGGGCTGGGTGCTGATGAGCTTCCCGCTGGACCACCGGTTGGTGCAGGAGGTCAAGAACCTGTCCTCGCTGAACCTGACCGTCATGACGCGCTCGGCCGCGGCGCCGCAGTGGCAAGTGGCCATGAGCGGCCTGTCGCCCGAGACCGTGAAAGACCTGGCGGCGCGGCTCGCCGCGCCGGACGCTCGCTCCGCCGCCGCGCGTGGGGCCGCCGCCGACAGC
>CBJNAE010000248.1:0-6489 GCA_966433995.1 uncultured Ideonella sp.
GCCTGAGTTGGTCTCCCACGGGGGTGTTGATGTTGACGCGGCGGTTGCTCATGGTTAATTAATCAAAAAGATCAGGATGGGCAATGACTGCAAATTGGACGGCAGATGTTACTTGCAGATGCAATGGTCGCTACCCCGTGAATCGGTAATCGAAATCGATGCTCTTGCAACCGGAGGCAACGAAAAAATTGGCGAGAAATGCCCGAGCAGAGGGCGCTTTCCGGTTTGTGCGCAGAGAACGGTGGCTGAGGATGCACGTGGACATCCATTTTTCGGCTCCGCCCCGCCGCCCGCGCTACGGCGCCTTGTCTTTGTCCACGCTTTTGCCGGGCTGCCGCTGCGCGGCGGCGCCGGACGCAACCCGCGCGATCGCCAGCGCCAGTTGGCGCACGACGATGGGCTTGGAGACGTAGTCGTTCATGCCGACGCCCAGGTAGGCGTCCCGGTCCTCCACCATGGCGTTGGCCGTCATCGCGATGATCGGGATGCGCGAGACCGGCCCGTCCAGCGCGCGGATCGCCTGGGTGGCGGCCTGGCCGTCCATCTCGGGCATCTGGATGTCCATCAGCACCAGGTCGTACTGCGCCTGCTGCACCTGGCGGACGGCCTCGATGCCGTCGGCCACGATGTCGCAGTAGTGGCCCATCTGGTCGAGGACGGCCTTGATCAGGATCTGGTTCACGCCGTTGTCCTCGGCCACGAGGATGCGCAGGCTGGCCGGCGCGGGCTGGGGGATGTCGGCACCGATCTCCTGCTGCCGCGCCAGCAGCCGGTTGTCGCCGCGCGCCAGCGGCACCTTCATCTCGAAGGTGCTGCCCTCGCCGAGCGCGCTGCGCACCGTCAGCGTGCCGCCCATCAGCGTGACGAGCTCGCTGCTGATCGCCAGGCCCAGGCCGCTGCCGCCGTAGCGCCGGGCGGTGCTGCTGTCGGCCTGGGTGAAGCGGTCGAACAGCGTGGGCAGCGATTCGGGCGCGATGCCGATGCCTGTGTCGATGATGGCGACGCAGAAGTTGACGCGGCCGTCGGGCAGGGGCTCGTGCCGCACGTCGACCTCGACGTGGCCCTGCTCGGTGAACTTCAGCGCGTTGCCGATCAGGTTGAACAGCACCTGCCGGATGCGGCTGGCGTCGCCGCGCAGCGCGCCGGGCAGGCCGGGCGCGAGCCGCGTGCGCAGGGCCAGGCCCTTGGCTTCGGCGCGCACCGACAGCAGCGACACCACTTCGTCGAGGATCCCCGCGGGGCTGAATTCTGCGATTTCAAGTTCCATCCTGGCCGCTTCGATCTTGGAGATGTCGAGCACGTCGTTGATGACGGACAGCAGCATCTGCCCGGAGCTGCGGATCAGCTCCACATAGCGTTTCTGCTGGTCCGAAAGGGGGGTGTTCAGGAGCAGCCCGTTCATGCCGAGCACCGCGTTCAGCGGCGTGCGGATCTCGTGGCTCATGGCGGCCAGGAACTGCGTCTTCGAAGCGTTGGCGGCTTCGGCAGCGGCCTTGGCCCGGCTGAGTTCGCGCTCGGAAGCGGTGATGTCCCGGAACACGCTGACCACGCCGCCGTCGGGCAGCCGGGTCTCGATCGCCTGCACGACCAGTCCGTTGCCGATGTCCTGCTCGAACTCGCCGTGCTCGCTGAGGTGCGCGGCCATGCGGCGCTCCACCCAGGCGTTGGCTTCCTCCTCGGTGGCCTGCGGGAAATATTTCGACACCGAGTAGCGGACCAGCGCCTCGTACGCGATGCCGCGCCGGATCAGGCCTTTGAGCCAGGGGAACGTGGCGACGTATCGGGCGTTCCAGGCCAGCACCCTGTCTTTCGGGTCGCACAGCAGGAAGCCGTCGCTCATCGAGGCCAGCGCCTGGTCGAGCAGCGCCTTGGAGCTGGCGATCTCCTGCCGGGCCCGGCTCAGCCGCGCCCAATGCCAGTGCACCAGGGCGGCGGCCAGCAGCAGCAGGGCGAGGAAGACGGCGGCGGTGGCGAAGATCTTGCCGCGTTCGGCCCGCCAGTGGAGCAGCGTCTCGTCGATCGGCATGCTGACCGACAGCAGCACGGTGCGGTACAGGCTGGAGCGGGTGCCGACCAGCGCTTCGCGGCCGTCGATCCGGCTGCGCCCCCGTTTGACGACGCCGTCGGCGGCCCGGGGATCCAGCGGCGGCGACAGCCGTTCGGCACCGCTCGGCGGCACGCTGCCGAGCAGTTGGCCGTCCTCGCGTTCCAGCGTGATCTGCATGCCTTCCAGGGCGGCTTCGGGCACCAGGCTGCCGGAGATGAGTTGAAGCGGCACCTCGGCCACCACGAGCACCCGCTGGCCATTGAGGAACACCATCGGCCGCGCCAGGTGCACGACGGGCTCCATCGTGACGGCGCTGCGGCCCACCGGGCTGATGGCCAGGGTGGCCGAAGCCTGGCCCATCGCCTCGCGCACGAAACCCTCCGGCCAGGGCCGAACGCCGCCGGCCGCAGCGAAGCCGGCCGGCAGCTGGGGCTGGGCACGGGCCAGCAGCCGGCCCTGCGCGTCCAGCAGCGCCAGGTCGCGCACCAGGAGGTTGCGCTTGACCAGTCCCATCAGCATGGCCTGCGCCTGCTCCGCGTCGACCCCGCCTTGGGCCAGCTGCGCGGGCCGGAGCAGGTCTGCGACGCCGGCGAGCATCACGTCCACCGACAGCAGCGTGCGGTTCAGCGCGGCCTCGGCGCTCCCGAGCACCCGCTTGGTTTGGACGCTGCCCTGTTCCAGGGCTTCGCTACGCGCGCTGGACACCAGCGATTGCGCCGCGCCCAGGATGCCCAGCGAGAACGCGCCGGCCACGAACCAGATGGCGGTCGGTATCCAGCGGGGGAAACCCATGTCCGCCCTACTTGCCCGGGATCTCGATCCCGGTGGCCTGCGCCAGGCCCTGCTGCCAGGCGCTGGCGCAGGCCGGGCCGCAGCGTTGCACCCAGCGCGCCAGCACCGTGGAGGAGAACACCTCCCGGCGCAGGGAATCGTCGCGTTCGTCGACCGGCGCCACGGTCATCCGGCCCCGCCGGCCCGAAGGGCACTTGGGCGAACCGGTGTTGCAGTCGATGCCGTCGGCGGTTTCCTTTTCGGCGCCTGCCCAAGTGTCGTTCTCCAGCGTCGGCAGCTCTTCGCGCAGCAAGACCTGGACATCCCGGTGCAAGGCGTTCCACGAAGGGGCGTGCGCCGCGAACACCGACAAGCCCCAGCCCAGCGGCAGCGGGTACAGGTCGGTGGTGGCCTCGTGCAGCCCGATGGCGTTGCCGGCCATGGCCCCGGCGATGGCGCAGTCGATGCTGCTGCTGCGCATGTAGCTCATGATCTGCCCGAAGGCCGTGCGCACCGGGATGCTCCCCAGGGCCTCGACCAAGTCGGACTGCGAAGCGGTGGAGGTGCGCACCTTGCGGCCTTTCAAATCGGACAGCCGCGCCAGCGGCCGTTTGCAGAAAAGCACCTGGGCGGGGTAGGCGTAGACCGCCAGCAGCTCCACGCCGTATTGCTCGCGCAGCGTCTTTTGCAGCAGGGGCCTGAAGGCGGCGACCGCGCGTTTGAGCCCGGCGATGTCCCGGCTCAAACCCGTCAGGTCGGGCGCGCTGAGCTCGGGGGCCTGCGCCGCCACTTGGCTGAGCAGGATGGTGCCGAACGGCACGATGCCCAGCTGGATCAGCCTCAGCGCGTCCTGCGCCCGGATGCCGACCCGGTCGAAGGGCACGATCTCCGCCTGGACGCGGCCCTTCGAGCGCGCCGGCAGCTCTTTCGTCCAGAACGGCAGTTCATGGTTGATGTAGGGGCCGAGGGCTTCCATGCCGCCCACCACCCGCAGGCGGGTGGGCCCGGGCGCGGCCGCCGCCTGCGCGGCGGGGCCTGAGGCGGGTGAAGGGGGTTGGGCCTGGAGCGGCGCAAGATGGGCGATCAGCAGGCAAAAGGCCGCTGCGGCGGGGCGAGTTGCAGCCATCGGCAATGGCCGGCATTTGGTTGGCTTGCGATCACCGAGCATCCCCAAGCGTCCCCCATGATTCGTTACAACAGTGGCTGGCGAGTTTAGGTGAGGGGTCGCTGCGGCTTGCCCGCCGTGGCCCAAATTCCGGGCAAATGAAGAGCGAGCGTTGCAAGCTGGAGTCACTGTGACACCGCAAAACAAAACAGTTGATGAAACTGATGAGGGGCATGGCGGACGGGCTGGCGTGAGGGTCGAACGAAGCGCCCGGCAGTGCCCCCAAGTAAGATCTTTTGTTTAGCCGGCGGGTTCCCGCCGGCCGATTCAGCCACCATCGTGCAAGACACCGCGACTCCTTTCATCGCGCCACCGGCGCCGCATCGCCCGCCGGGATCTGGCGTCGGCGCAGGGGCCAGCTTCCGCTTGGCCTGTCGGGGCGCCGGCCGATGATCTGGCCGCTGCCGGCGTTTCTCGCCTGGGCCATGGCCTGGACGGTGTTCGCCGCGCTGAAGGCGGCGGGCGGGCCGGCATGGGCCGCGTTCGCGGCGGGCGTCGCGACAGGCCTGCTGGGCGCCGCGGCGGCCGCGCTGCGCGGCGCCACGCGCTGGCGCCAGGCTTTCATCGCCCTGGGCTTCCCGTTGTCGGCAGCGGCCTCCGGCTGGGCCGCAGGCGTGCCGGCGTGGGCGTGGCTGGCGCCATTGGCCTTGCTGCTGGCGCTCTATCCCTTGCGCAGCTGGCGCGATGTGCCGCTCTTCCCGACGCCCGTGGGTGCGCTGTCGGGCCTGGCCAAAGCCACCGGCCTGCCCGCGCAGGCCCGCCTGATGGACGCGGGCTGCGGCCTGGGGGACGGTTTGCTGGCGCTGCGCGCGGAGTTCCCCCAGGCAGCGCTCGCCGGCCTGGAGTGGAGCTGGCCGCTGTCGCGGCTTTGCAGTTTGCGCTGCCGGCTCAAGGGGGCCCGGGCGCAGGTGCGGCGCGGCGACATCTGGGCGGAGGACTGGTCGGGCCACGACCTGGTCTACCTGTTCCAGCGGCCCGAGAGCATGGACCGCGCGATGCGCAAGGCCGGCGGCGAGATGCGCGCGGGCAGCTGGCTCGCCAGCCTGGAGTTCGAAGCGGTGGGTTGGAAACCCGCCGCGAAGATCGAGGCGGTGCCGGGCAAGCCGGTGTGGCTCTACCGCCTCCCGCCGCGGCGCGGGTGAGCCGCCTCGCCGCGTTCCGGCCGACCGGTCAGGCGAGCCGGGTGCGGTGCCGCGCCGCCTGGGCGCGCACCTGGGCGGGCGCCGTGCCGCCGAGCACCTGGCGCGCGTTGAGCGAGCCGCGCAGCGTCAGCACCTCGAACACGTCTTCGGCGATGGCGGGGTTGAAGGCCTGCAGCTCGGCCAGCGGCAGCTCGGACAGGTCGACGCCGCGGCCGATCGCCACCTTCACCGCGTGGGCCACCGCCTCGTGCGCGTCGCGGAAGGGCAGGCCCTTTTTCACCAGGTAGTCAGCCAGGTCGGTGGCGGTGGCGTAGCCCTTGAGCGCCGCGCGCTCCATCGCCTCGGGCTTGACGGTGATGCCGGCCACCATCTCGACGAAGATGCGCAGCGTGTCCTTCAAGGTGTCCACCGTGTCGAACAGCGGCTCCTTGTCTTCCTGGTTGTCCTTGTTGTAGGCCAGCGGCTGGCCCTTCATCAGCGTGATCAGGCCCATCAGGTGGCCGACGACGCGGCCGGTCTTGCCGCGCGCCAGCTCGGGCACGTCGGGGTTCTTCTTCTGGGGCATGATCGACGAGCCGGTGCAGAAGCGGTCGGCCAGGTCGATGAAGCCGAAGTTCTGGCTCATCCACAGCACCAGTTCTTCCGACAGGCGCGAGAAATGCACCATGCACAGCGAGGCGGCGGCGGTGAATTCGATGGCGAAGTCGCGGTCGCTGACGGCGTCCAGGCTGTTCTGGCAAACGCCGTCCATGCCCAGGGTGCGCGCGACGCGCTCGCGGTCCAGCGGGTAGCTCGTGCCGGCCAGCGCGGCGGCGCCCAGCGGCAGGCGGTTGGTGCGCTTGTGCACGTCGGCCATGCGTTCGGCGTCGCGCGAGAACATCTCGACATAGGCCAGCAGGTGGTGTCCGAAGCTCACCGGCTGGGCCACCTGCAGGTGGGTGAAGCCGGGCAGGATGACCTCGGCGTTGGCGTCGGCCACCTCCACCAGCGCGCGCTGCAGCTCGGCGAGCAGGCCGGCGATGGACTGGATCTCGTCGCGCAGCCAAAGCCGCACGTCGGTGGCGACCTGGTCGTTGCGCGAGCGGCCGGTGTGCAGCCGTTTGCCGGCGTCGCCGACCAGCTGGGTCAGCCGTGCCTCGATGTTCAGGTGCACGTCTTCCAGGTCGAGCTTCCATTCGAAGGCGCCCGATTCGATTTCCCGGGAGATCTGCGCCATGCCGCGCTGGATGTCGGCGTGGTCGGCGGCGCTTATGACGCCCTGGTGGGCCAGCATCTCGGCGTGCGCCAGGCTGCCCTGGATGTCGGCTTTCCACAGCCGCTTGTCGAAGAAGACGCTGGCGGTGTAGCGCTTGACCAGCTCGCTC
>CBJNAE010000249.1:0-6485 GCA_966433995.1 uncultured Ideonella sp.
GGCCCTGGCGCCCAGCCCGGCGGCCGCGGCCGCACCGGCGCGTTACGCCGCGCCGCAGGGCGTCGCGCCCGCCGCGCTGCAGGTGGACGACGACCGCGACAACCTCGCCGGCGCATCGCGCACCATCCTCGTGGTCGAGGACGACACCCGGTTCGCCACCATCCTGCGCGACCTGGTGCGCGAGAAGGGCTTCCACTGCGTCGTCACCCACCGGGCGGCGGACGGCATCGACGCCGCAGCCAAGCTGAGGCCCAGCGCCATCCTGCTGGACATGAACCTGCCCGACTCCTCCGGCCTGGTCGTGCTCGACCGGCTCAAGAACGACCCGGACACCCGCCACATCCCGGTGCACGTGGTCTCGGTGGCCGACTACAGCGTGGCCGCGATGGAGCGCGGCGCGGTGGGCTACGCGCTCAAGCCGGTGCCGCGCGAACAGCTGATGGCCGCGCTGGAGACGCTGGAGGCCAAGTTCACCCCCGGTCCGCGCCGCGTGCTGGTGGTGGAGGACGACCACAGGCAGATGCAGAGCATCAAGCAGCTGCTGTCGGCCGACGGCGTCGAGATCGTGGGCGTGGCCAGCGCCGAGCAGGCCCTCGCCCAGCTGCAGGCCGCCCGCTTCGACTGCATGGTGATGGACCTGAACCTGCCCGACGTCAGCGGCTACCAGCTGCTGGAGGACATGGCCCGGCGCGGCGACCCCGCCGCGCCGCCGGTCATCGTCTACACCGGCCGCTCGCTGTCGCGGGACGAGGAGCAGCGGCTGCGGCGGCATTCGCACTCCATCATCATCAAGGACGCCCGCTCGCCCGAGCGGCTGCTGGGCGAGGTGACGCTCTTCCTGCACCAGGTGGAGGCCAAGCTGCCGGCGGACCAGCAGCGCATGCTCAGCACCGCGCGGGCGCGCGAGGCGCTGCTGGAGGGCCGCAGGATCCTGGTGGTGGAGGACGACGTGCGCAACATCTTCGCGCTGTCCAGCGCGCTGGAACCCCAGGGCGCGCAGGTCGCGATCGCGCGCAACGGCCTGGAGGCGCTGCGGGCGCTGGAGCGCGCCGGGCGCAAGGAAGAACCGGCCGTGGACCTCGTGCTGATGGACATCATGATGCCGGAGATGGACGGCTTCACCGCGATCCGCGAGATCCGCAAGGACCCGCAGTGGCGCAAGCTGCCGATCATCGCGCTGACGGCCAAGGCGATGCGCGACGACCAGGAACAATGCCTGGCCGCCGGCGCCAACGACTACATCGCCAAGCCGCTGGACGTGGAAAAGCTGCTCTCGCTGGTGCGGGTCTGGATGCCCAGGTGAGGGGGAACGCCTGATGCCCCACAGCACGGCCGCGGCCGACCGCGACGACATCGAGCTGCAGCTGCTCCTTCAGGCCATCTACCTGCAGTTCCACTACGACTTCCGCAGCTACGCCGGCGCCTCGCTCAAGCGGCGCGTCATGGCGGCGAAGGAGCGCTTCGGCTGCGCCACCGTCTCGCAGCTGCAGGACAAGGTGCTGCACGACCCCGCCGTCTTCCCGGCGCTGCTGGACCTGCTGACGATCCAGGTCAGCGACATGTTCCGCGACCCGCCCTACTTCCTCGCCCTGCGCGAGCTGGTGCTGCCGGTGCTGCGCACCTACCCGTCGCTGAAGCTGTGGGTGGCGGGCTGCAGCAGCGGCGAGGAGGCCTATTCCCTGGCCATCCTGCTGCGCGAGGAGGGGCTGCTCGACCGTGCCATGGTCTACGCCACCGACATCAACCCCAACGCCCTGAGGCTGGCCCAGGAAGGGGTGTTCGACATCGCGAAGCTGGACGGCTTCGCCGCCAACCACCGCGAGGCCGGCGGGACCACGCCGCTGTCGGACCACTTCACCGCCGCCTACGGCCGCGCGGTGTTCGACCAGTCGCTGAAGGACCACATCATCTTCGCCGACCACAGCCTGGCCACCGACAGCGTGTTCGCCGAGGTGCAGCTGGTGTCCTGCCGCAACGTGCTGATCTACTTCGACCGCGCGCTGCAGGACCGGGCGCTGGGGCTCTTCCGCGAGGCGCTGTGCCGCAAGGGCTTCCTCGGCCTGGGGTCCAAGGAGTCGCTGCGCTTTTCCAGCCACTCCGACGCGTTCACCGACCTGGACGCCCAGCGCCGCATCTTCCAGAAGGCGGCCGATTGACCATGGGCGCCGCGGCCGACACAGCCACCCAGGCCGTGATGCCGGACGGCCGGCCCGTGGACGCCATCGTGATCGGCGCGTCGGCCGGCGGCGTGGAGGCGCTGCTGGAGCTGCTGCCGGCGCTGCGGCCCGGCTTGGACGTGCCGGTGCTGGTGGTGCTCCACCTCCCGCGCAAACGGCCGAGCCTGCTGACCGGCCTGTTCGCGCCGCGCTGCGCGCTGCCGGTGCGCGAGGCCGCCGACAACGAGCCGGTGCGGGGCGGCACCATCTATTTCGCACCGCCCGACTACCACCTGCTGGTGGACCGGGGCCCGCGGCTGGCCCTGTCGGACGACGACCTCGTCCACTTCTCCCGGCCGTCGATCGACGTGCTGTTCGAGTCCGCGGCCGACGTCTACCGCCAGCAGCTGGTGGGCATCGTGCTGACCGGCGCCAGCGCCGACGGCGCGGCCGGCCTGCGGGCGGTCAGGCGCCGCGGCGGCGTCACCTTCGTGCAGCGGCCGGACACGGCCTACTGCCCGGTGATGCCGGCCTCGGCGGCCCCGCACTGCGAGCCGGGCCACGTGCTGCCGCTGGCCGCCATCGCGCAGCAGCTGGCCGCCCTGGCGCCCGCCGCCCCGACGACCGGCCGCCGGGAAAGCCCGTGATTTTTCAAAGGACCGTGATCTGATGCAGCCCCAAGTCAAATGCCTCCTGGTCGACGACCTCGAGGAGAACCTGCTCGCGCTGTCGGCGCTGCTGGCCCGGCCCGGCGTCGAGCTGCTGAAGGCACGCTCCGGCGCCGAGGCGCTGGAACTGCTGCTGGCGCACCAGGTGGCGCTGGCGATCCTGGACGTGCAGATGCCCGAGATGGACGGCTTCGAGCTGGCCGAGCTGATGCGTGGCAGCGAGCGCACCCGCGAGGTGCCGATCATCTTCATCACCGCGGGCGGCGCCGACAAGGGCCGGCTCTTCAAGGGCTACGAGTCCGGGGCGGTCGACTTCCTGCACAAGCCGATCGAGCCGCACATGCTGATGAGCAAGGTCAACGTCTTCTTCCAGCTGCACAGGCAGAAGCTGCAGCTTGCGCAAGAACTGCGCGAGCGCACCGAGACACTGCGGCTGAACGAGCTGTTCACCGCCATGCTGGCCCACGACCTGCGCAGCCCCTTGAGCGCCATCGTGATGTCGTCCACCCTGCTGGAGCGAAAGGCGGCCGACGACACCAGCCGCAAGGCGGCCAGGCGCCTGCTCACCAGCGCGCAGCACATGGGCCGCATGATCAATGACATGCTCGACCTGGCGCGGGCGCGCTTCGGCGCCGGCATCCCGCTCAAGCGCGGCCCGGCCGACCTCGGGCCGGTGCTGCAGCGCGTGGTGCAGGAGCACCGCGACGGCAATCCCGGGCGCGACATCCGCCTGGCCCAGCACGGAGAGCCCACGGGCGACTGGGACGCCGACCGGCTGGCCCAGGTGGCGGTGAACCTGATCGGCAACGCCCTCGTCCACGGCGACAGGTCCCAGCCGGTGGAAGTGCTGCTCGACGGCATGCAGGCCGAGGCGGTGAGGCTGGTCGTCGCCAACGCCGGCCAGATACCGCCCGAACGGCTGCCATCGCTGTTCGACCCCTTCAGCGACATCGAGCAGCGCACCGGCCGCGACGCCGGGCTGGGGCTGGGCCTGTACATCGTGCGGGAGATCGTGCGGTCGCACGGCGGCTCGGTCGACGTGGAGACGGAACCGGACGCCGGCCCGGGCGGCCGCACCGTGTTCACCGTCACCTTGCCCCGGTCGCCGGGCCTGCCGAGCTGAGAAGGTGTGAGGCAATCCGGCGCGGCCGAGCAGCCCGGTCAAAGGCTGCGAATCAAGGCGCAAAGCGCAGCCGTAGCCTGGGCTACGGTGAGCATTTGCAACGCCGAGTCGCAGCCTTTGGCCGGGATGAGCGGGCGTGGTGGATTGCCTCACACCTTCTGACGGCGAGCCCGGCGGCGGTCCGGGTCACAGATCGCGCTGGCGCCCGCCCCACAGTGCCGCCACGCTGGCGACGAAAGCGCCGGCCAGCAATGAAACGAACAGCCACAGGGCGGCATAGGAAGTCGCCTTGCGCGCTTTGTCCGCCGCTTCCTTGGCCGACTGCTTCGCCTCGTTCCACTGGGCCTGGGCCTGCGCATGGACTTCGGCCACGCGCTTCTCCGCTTCCTGCCGGTCCACGCCGGTGCGCTGCGCGACCAGTTCGGCGCCGTACTTCAAGTCCTGGTCGGGCAAGGAACCGGTGCGCACGGCGTTGGCGACGATGCGCAGCAGCACGGCGGCGTCGGCCTGCGGGGACGGCGGCCCTGGCTGGCTGGCCGCGCCGGCAGGGGCTTGCGTGGGTGCGGAAACCCCTGCCGGGGCCGCCGCCGGCGCGGCGGCGGAAGCTGGCGAGCGGAACAGCCGGTCCACGGCGTAAGCCATGCCCTCCGGCAACTTCGCGGCACCGCCGGGGTCGTCCGCGTCCCGCGCCAGGGCCGTCGCTGCGGCCGGGCCCACCGCCGCGGCGCCGGCCTGCGCCGCGCCGCCCACCACCGAACTGACCGCCGCCCCCAGCAGGGCCGCCGTCGCCAATGTCGCGACCGCCCAGGCGAGGAAGCCGTGCGCCGTGTCCCGGAAATAAGCTTCGTCGCCGCGCGCGTCCAACCAGCGCCCGCGCAACCGGCCGGCGAGGTAGCCGCCGAGCCCGGCCGAGGCCACCTGGGTGAACGCTGCCCACGCAATGGCCGACACGCCCAGAGTCGTCGCCGCGACACCGCTGCGCGCCCAGGGCGAGACGACCGCCAACCCCAGGCCGGAGCCCAGCAGTAGCAGGATGAGCGACAAGGCCGCCGCCCCGGCCGCGCCGGCGAAGATCGCGGGCCAAGAAACCGCGCTGCCGTTGTCCAGCCCCGTCTCGTGCAGGACGACCGGGCCCGGACTGTTCAATGCCGTCGTTGAAGTGACTGTGGACATGGTGTTCGGATGCGAGTGGTGACGGCCCTTCCCGGCAAAAGCCGCTCCCGGCGGGCGAGCCATTCGCGCCAGGCCGGGGGTCGGTCTTGCGATGGGCATACCGCTTGCCGCTTCTGCCGCAAAGGAGAGCAAGCCATGACCCATATCGCAGGAACCGTCGACATCCCGCCACCGATCCCCGACACCGTGCCCATGCCGCCCAGCCCCACGCCCATGCCCCCCGCACCGGAAGTGCCGCCGGAGGTGGAGGAGCCCGTCTCCCCGGGCGAACACACGCCGGTCCACGAGCCGCCGGCACCCCATCCACCGAAACACGCTTTTCATTGAGTTACACGGGTCGACATTGACCGGTTTTTTTTACCGGCCGCCGCGCGGCCGCGCGGAGGTGCGGTAGCGCACACAAGGCTGCGCGCATCGGCGTCCGCCCCGTGGACTTTCCCGGGAGGGACGCCCGCGCCCCGCGCGCGCCTGCACTTCCTGGCATCACCCGCGGCCACCGCGCGCATCGGCGCCGCCACGGATTCATCCCCCACCGGTAGTGGTAGTGTGTGAGCCTATGCACGCCATGCCACAGGAATCCGTTAGATGAAACACGCGCTGATCGTTGACGACGACGTTGATTCGGCTTCGTCCTTGAAGATGCTCATCGCCAGCGAGAACTTCTCGGTGGCGGTGGCCCACACCCTGCGCGACGCGCGCCGGCAAATCGCTCTGCAACAACCCGACATCGTGCTGCTCGACCTGCGCCTGCCCGACGGCAGCGGCATGGACCTGTTCTCCGATCCGCAGCTGGTGGCCGACTCCGAGGTGGTCCTCGTGACCGGCCACGCCAGCCTGGAGACCTCGATCCAGGCCTTGCGCATGGGCGCGGCCGACTACCTCGTCAAACCGGTCAACCTGCGCCAGCTGCAGGGCGTGCTCTCGCGCATCATGAAGCCCGCCGCGCTGAAGGCCGAAGTGGCGACGCTGAACGCCGACCTCAGCGAGAGCGGCCATTTCGGCCACCTCTGGGGCCGCTCGCCGGCGATGCTGCGGGTCTACGAACAGATCTCCCGCGTGGCCGGCACCGGCGTGACGGTGTTCATCACCGGCGAAAGCGGCACCGGCAAGGAGGTCGTGGCCCAGACGGTGCACGACCTGAGCCGCCGCCGCAAGCAACCCTTCCTCGCGGTGAACTGCGGCGCCATCTCGCCCAACCTGATCGAAAGCGAGATCTTCGGGCACGAGAAAGGCAGCTTCACCGGCGCCGAGCGCCAGCACCAGGGCTTCTTCGAACGCGCCAACGGCGGCACCCTCTTCCTCGACGAGATCACCGAGATGCCGCTGGAGCTGCAGGTCAAGCTGCTGCGCGTGCTGGAGACCGGC
>CBJNAE010000250.1:0-6457 GCA_966433995.1 uncultured Ideonella sp.
CAGTTTTTTGACACAGTAAGACTAGAAGGGCGGGCTCAGGGTGAACGGGGCGGGCCGTCCATGCCCCGGCAATCGATCGGCAGGTGGTGCCCCGGCAGGTCGGTGGCGTTGTCGCCGTGCAGCTTCATCGTGTCGGGCGTGGCCGCGGTGCCGCAGACCCAGGCGATCGGCACTTGCGGGTAGCCCTCGACCACCGCCGGCCTCAGTGTCAGCGTCTTGCCCGAGAGGTTGCGGTTGGCGAGGTTGCCGAAGCGGATGTCGATGGCGCCGCTGCGCACCGCGACCGACGACACGTAGTTGCCGACGATGCGCTCGGCCGGGGGCAGCCCGGCGGCGGCATTGTCGCGCGGCAGGCCGCCGCGGGTGCGCGCATGGTGCGCGGCCACGGCCTGCCTGGCGAAGTCGGCCAGCGCCAGGCCTTCGGCCACCTGGGCGCGGATCACGCGGTCCTGAAAGGACGGCACCGCCATCGTGGCCATGACGCCCATCACGGCGATGACGACCATCAACTCGATCAGCGTGAAGCCGCCGCGGCGGCGGTGGGAAGAGGGTTCTTTCGCGTTTCTGATTGTCATGGTGTGGATCTTTCGCGGCTTGGCTTCTCAGGCCAACATGCCGAGCATGAAGATGGGCAGGTAGGTGGCAACGACCAGCAGGCCGACCATCGCGCCGACGGCGAGGTAGATGGCCACGATGGCGGCGCGCTCGAAGCGGGCCAGCGCCTCCTGGTGCGCCAGGCCGGCGGTTTCGCGAAGCGGCGCCAGCGAGGCCTGCGTGTCGTTCATCTTTTCCCCCAGGCGCGCGTAGAGCGACACCTGCCGGGGCAGTGCGGGCTCCGCGGCCAGCGCGTCGCTCAGCGGCGAGCCTTCGGCCACCGCCGCTTGCAGCCGGGCCGCGGCGGCCGCCAGTGCGGGGGCCGGCGTCGTGGCCGCCAGATGCCCCAGCGCGGCGGCGCGCAGCGGGGCGGCCATGGGCGGCTGCAGCAGTTCGAGCAGCCGCGACATGAAGGCCGCGGTGCGCACGCGGCGCACGGGTCCGATGCGGTGCAGGGCGGCGTCGACGCGTCCGGCCAACGCCGTGGGCAGCCGGCCCGCCAGGTGCGCGGCCGCCACCGCCAGCGCCGCCGCCAGCAGCGGCATCCACAGCCACCAGGCGCCGAGCGCGGCGAACGCCCAGGCCGTCAAGGCCGGCAGCCTGGCGCCGAGGCTGTCGAAAAGGTCGGTGAAAGCGGGCGCGACGAAAAGCGCCGACGCGCAGAGCAGCAACGCCACGCCCACCAGCAGGCAGGCCGGCCACAGCAGCGCCAGACGCATCGATCGCGCACCATGCGCCTGGCGCTCCAGGTCGCCGGCCAGCAGTTCCAGCGCCGGGGCCAGCGCACCTTCGCGCTCGGCCAGGCCCACCCAATCGGCGGTGGGCCGGGCGAAGGCCCGGGGCAGGTCGCGCATCGCCTGCGACAGCGGCCGCCCCTGGTCGAGCCCGGCCTGCAGCCGGGCCATGAAGGCCGGGCCGGCCAGCGGTCCTTCGGTGTCCTGCGCCAGGATGCCGACCACCTCGCGCAGCGGCAGCCCGTTGCGTGCAGCCGCCGCGAGTTGCCGGAACAACCCGGCGCCGTCCCTCAAACGCTCTGTTCGTTTCATGTCATCGCTTCGTTCTGTCAGGTGTCGGGAAAGGCGGTGGCGCGTCGCGGCAGGGCAGCGGCAGCTGCGCCTCGGACAGCTGCTTCACGCGCACCGGCGGCAGCGGCGCGGTCCAACCCGGCGGCGGCGCGCGGTGGCCGCACAGCCAGGCCATGCTCCAGCCCAGGGCCCGGGTGTCGACGGCGGGGGTGAAGGCGAGTTCGAAAGCCGGCGCCGGTGCCGCGTCGCGGCCCAGTTCTCCGCTGGCGACGCTGTGGCCGCCCCGCCGGGCATGGCTGAACCGGCCGCGGGGCTCGGTGTCGCCCTGGGCCGGCAGCGCGGCTTCCAGGACGCCGGTGACGGCGTAGGCCTCCGCGGCGTCGGTCCGGGCCGAGGCCTGCAACGCCAGTGCCTCGTGCAGCCGCACTTTGTCCAAGAGCGCCGGCACTTGGGCCGCGCACCAGGCCACGGCGGCGGCCATGACCGCGGCGGCCAGGCAGGCGTCCAGCGGCAGCAGGCGCCACCAGTTCCACGGGCGGGGCGTCGGGGTCATGCCGGGCGGCACATCGCGGGGAGGTATTTGCCTTGCAGCGCCGCTGGCTGGCCGACGGGCCAGTCTGCCATGCGCAGGCCGGCGGGTGGCTTGCGGTCGTGGCAGACCCAGACCAGGGGTCCGGTGGGCCAGGCGGGGTCGGTGGCGGGGCGCAGCACCAGAGAGAGCGGCTCCTTCACCCCGGCCAGCAGCCCCGGCGCGAACCGGACGACGACGGTGCCGCCGACCACTTCGATGCCCGAGACCCAGTTGCCGCGCAGCGATGCCGCCTCGGGCAGGCCGGCGGCGGCGTTGTCGCGCGGCAGCACGCCCCAGCGGTCGTGGTATTCGGCCACGTTCTTCTTGACGGACGGCGCGAGCTCCAGCGCCTCGGCCACCCGGCTGCGCGCGATGTAGTCCTGGTAGGCCGGCAGCGCCATGGCGGCCAGGATGCCGATGATGGACACCGACACCATCAGCTCGATCAGCGTGAAACCCCGCTGCGAAGGCGATCTCATGTTCTTGCGCTCCCGTGGGTGTTCTTGTGTGGAGCGCGGATGATAAGCAGAGGACCCTAAGAAAATCCGGGGCTGGTGGGCCTGATGCCCACAATGCCGGCGACGCTTTGTCGCCAACCTGAAAGGATCCAAAAATGAACGGACATTGCCTCTGCGGGGCCGTCACCTTCACCTCGCCCGAGGCGAGGGAGATCGGCGCCTGCCATTGCGGCTTCTGCCGCCGGTGGGGCGGCGGCCCCCTGCTGGCCGTCCACTGCGGGCCCGGCGTCCAGTTCCGGGGCGCCGAGAGCATCGCCGTCTACGCTTCGTCCGATTGGGCGGAGCGGGCGTTCTGCAAGCGCTGCGGCACCCACCTCTACTACAAGCTGTTGTCGACGGGCGAGTACTTCGTGCCCGCCGGCGCGTTCGAGTCTGCGGACTTCGAGCTGGCCAGCCAGATCTACATCGACAAGAAGCCGGGCTACTACGACTTCGCCAACCAGACGCCGACGCTCACCGAGCGGCAGGTGATCGAGCGATACGGCGCGCCGGAGGGCGATGCCGCCGGCTGATGCCCTGCGAGCCGTGGGCGGTGGCCCGGCGCACTCATCGTAGCGCTCAGGAACCATCGGCGGCTGTTGACTCTCTTGGCACGCCACCCTCTTCGCAAGCCAGGCCAGGCCGGAAAAGAAAAAAGCCCGCGCGAGGCGGGCTTTGCCGTGGGGAAACGGCGGGTCAATCGTCGGCGTAGATGTCCACATCCTTGGTCTCGCGCACGAACAGCATGCCGACGACGAAGGTGATGCAGGCGATGACGATCGGGTACCACAGGCCGTTGTAGATGTTGCCGGACTGGGCCACGATGCCGAAGGCGATGGTCGGCAGCAGGCCGCCGAACCAGCCGTTGCCGATGTGGTAGGGCAGGCTCATCGAGGTGTAGCGGATGCGGGTGGGGAAGAGTTCCACCAGCATCGCGGCGATCGGGCCGTAGACCATGGTCACGTAGATCACCAGCAGCGCCAGGATGGCGACCACCACCGGCTTGTTGATTTTCTCGGGGTCGGCCTTGGCCGGGTAGCCGGCCGCCTTGGTGGCGTCGGCCACGCTCTTCTTGAAGGCGGCGATCCTGGCCTTGCTGTCGGCGTCGAAGGAGTTGCCGTCGGGCGTCAGCGCGGCGTTGAACGCCTGGATCTCCTTGTCGCCGACCTTGATGCTGGCGATGGTGCCGGCGGGCGCCTCCACCACGTCGTAGTTCACCGCGGCCTGGGCCAGGGTCCGCTTGGCGAGGTCGCAGGAGGTGCGGAAGTCGACCTCGCGGGCGATCGGGCTGCCCTGGAAGCTGCACTGCGACTTGTCGACCTGCACCGTGATCGGCACCTCCTTCTGCGCCTTGGCCAGGTCGGGGTTGGCGGCGGCGGTCAGCGCGTTGAACAGCGGGAAGTAGGTCAGCGCGGCGATCAGGCAACCGGCCAGGATGATGGGCTTGCGGCCGATCCTGTCCGACAGCGAGCCGAAGACCACGAAGAACGGCGTGCCGATCAGCAGCGACAGCGCGATCAGGATGTTGGCCGTCGCGCCGTCCACCTTCAGCGCCTGCGTCAGGAAGAACAGCGCGTAGAACTGGCCGGTGTACCAGACCACGGCCTGGCCGGCGGTCAGGCCCACCAGCGCCAGGATCACGATCTTCAGGTTCTTCCACTGGCCGAACGACTCGGACAGCGGCGCCTTGGAGGTCTTGCCCTCCTCCTTCATCTTCTTGAAGGCGGGCGACTCGTTCATCGCCAGGCGGATCCAAACGCTGATGGCCAGCAGCAGGATGGAGACCAGGAAGGGGATGCGCCAGCCCCAGTCCGCGAAGGCTTCCTCGCCGGTCAGCGTGCGGGTGCCGAGGATCACCATCAGCGACAGGAACAGTCCCAGCGTCGCCGTGGTCTGGATCCACGAGGTGTAGGCGCCGCGCTTGCCGTGCGGCGCGTGTTCGGCGACGTAGGTGGCCGCGCCGCCGTACTCGCCGCCGAGCGCCAGGCCCTGCAGCATGCGCAGCGCGATCAGGATGATCGGCGCGGCCACGCCGATCGAGGCGTAGCTGGGCAGGATGCCGACGACGAAGGTCGACAGGCCCATCAGCAGGATGGTGACCAGGAAGGTGTACTTGCGGCCGATCATGTCGCCCAGCCGGCCGAACACCAGCGCGCCGAAGGGCCGCACGATGAAGCCCGCGGCGAAGGCCAGCAACGCGAAGATGAAGGCCGCGCCGGCGTCCAGGCCGGAAAAGAACTGCTTGGCGATGATGGCCGCCAACGAGCCGTAGAGGTAGAAGTCGTACCACTCGAACACGGTGCCCAGGCTGGAGGCGAAGATGACCTTCCTCTCCTCCTTCGTCATGGGGGCGCTGGAAGCCCGCGGTCCGCTCCGCGAATGGCTGTTCGCTACTGATGCAGTCATGGATTTGTCTCCGTCTTGGTAGAGCCGCGCCGGCGGGCGCGACATGGCGGAGATGGTGCGACGGGGCACTGACCTGTCTCTGACGCGAAACCAACAAGAGCTGACGCGTGGCTGAACGCTGGCTGACAAACTCGATGGAAACCCTGAGGGGCGGGCGGGCCGGGCGGTTTGGCGCTTCGGGGAAACCCGTGGCGACGGGGGCGTCCGACGCTTGCCGCGTCAGAAAAGAAAGCGCCCGCTGGCCGTCATGCGGCGCACACCGGCAGTTGGCCGATCAACGCGGCCAGGCCGTCCCGCCAGTCCCACCGGGCGATCCGTCCCAGCAGGTCGCCGTGGCTCAGCACCCTGACTTCGCCGTCCCCGCCGGAAAGGAGGAGGAGGGCGGCGGGATCGGCCGCGGCTTTGGCGGCGGGCGCGTGCTGGTCGGACTGGAACGAAGCGCGGTCGAGCAGGGTGCCGGTGCGGTCGCCGTTGAGCGTGAACACGTGGCGCACGCCGGACGTGAAAGCCAGCTTGCTGGCCCAGCCGAAGTCTCGGCCGCCGCACACCAGCGCGCTGGGCCGCGTGGCCTGGATGAAGCGCCCGACCTCCTGAGGCTGAGATGCCTGCGCGATCGGCACGTGGACCCAGCCGCCGCGCAGCACCGCCAGGAAGAGCAGCGCCGCCTCGACCGATTCGCCGACATGCACGAGCAAACGGGCGCCGTCCGCCAGACCGAGGCTGCCCAGCCAGTTGGCCATCATCGCGGTGGCGCGGTCGACGTCGCGCCAGCTGTAGCAGCGAGGCGGTTCGCCGGTTTCCCGAGGGGGCAGTTCGATCGCCGGCGCGTCCAGGTCGGCCGGGAAGGCCCGGCGCAGCGCGGCGAAGAGGTTGTGGCCAGGGTCGAAGGGGAAGGCTTCGGGGTTCGTCATCGTGTTTGCCGCGGGTCGGGTCAGCCGCGCTGGAAACGCGGCGGGCGTCTTTCGATGAACGCCGAAACGCCTTCACGGTGGTGTTCGGCCGGCGCATAGGCGAAATGGGCGTGCCGCTGCTCGGGCGTGGGGCCGCCGGCTGCGACCTGCCGCAGCGTGCGTTTGTTGATGCGTGCCGCCTGGGGCGACATCAACGTGGCCTGTTTCGCGCGGCCGCGCACGGTGTCTTTCAGTTCGCGGGCCGGGACGACGGCGTGCACCAGCCCGAGTTGCAAAGCGCGAGGCGCGTCCGCCAGGCGGCCTTCAAGCAGCATCTCGCGCAGCGCGGCCTGGCCGAAGGCGCCGGCCAGGATTTGCAGCTCGGCCGGCGCCATCGGGAAGCCGAGCTTGCCGATCGGCGCGCCGAAGCGGCTGTCGTCGGCGGCGACGCGGATGTCGCAGCAGGCGGCGATC